>CAZHUU010000144.1:0-11841 GCA_964535335.1 uncultured Mycobacterium sp. | reverse complement strand
CCGACATCATCGGCACCCGGATCTACCGCCAGGGCCGCGAGGAGTTCGACATCGAACTCGGTCCCGTGGTGGTCAACTTCCTGCTGGCCGACGAGATCAACCGCGCGCCGGCAAAGGTTCAGTCGGCGCTGCTGGAGGTCATGGCCGAGCGGAAGATCTCGATCGGCGGCCAGACCTATCCGCTGCCCAAGCCGTTCCTGGTGATGGCCACCCAGAACCCCATCGAGAATGAGGGTGTCTACCCGCTGCCCGAGGCCCAGCGCGACCGGTTCCTCTTCAAGATCAACGTCGACTACCCGTCGCCGGAGGAGGAGCGGGAGATCATCTACCGGATGGGTGTCAACCCGCCCGAACCCAAGCAGATCCTGGAGACCGGCGACCTGCTGCGGCTGCAGGAGGTGGCGGCCAACAACTTCGTCCACCACGCGCTGGTCGACTATGTGGTTCGGGTGGTCACCGCCACCCGGCGCCCGGAGCAGTTCGGCATGAACGACGTCAAGTCCTGGATCGCGTTCGGCGCCTCGCCCCGCGCGTCGCTGGGCATCATCGCCGCGGCCCGGGCCCTGGCGCTGGTGCGCGGGCGCGACTACGTGATTCCGCAGGACGTCATCGAGGTGATCCCGGACGTGCTGCGGCACCGGCTGGTGCTCACCTACGACGCGCTCGCCGATGACGTCAAGGCGGAGACGGTAATCAACCGCATCCTGCAGACCGTTGCGCTGCCTCAGGTGAACGCCGTTCCGCAGCAAGGACATTCGGTGCCGCCGGTGGTTCCCGCCGGAGCGGGCGCCAACGGTCGGTGAGTCAGTCCGAGACCGTCCACCCGCCGTCGTTCCAGCGCGGTGAGATCGGTGACGCCAAGCTGTCGGCCGCGCTGCGCACGCTGGAGCTCACCGTCAAGCGCAAGCTCGACGGTGTGCTGCAGGGCAACCACCTCGGCCTGATCCCCGGACCGGGCTCCGAGCCGGGGGAGTCGCGGATGTACCAGCCCGGCGACGACGTCCGCCGGATGGACTGGTCGGTGACCGCCCGCACCACCCACCCGCACGTGCGCCAGATGATCGCCGACCGCGAGCTGGAGACCTGGCTGGTGGTCGACATGTCCGCCAGCCTGGACTTCGGCACCACCGGGTGTGAGAAGCGCGACCTGGCGGTCGCCGCGGCCGCCGCCATCACCTACCTCAACAGCGGCGGCGGAAATCGGATCGGCGCGATCATCGCCAACGGTGACCAGATCGTGCGAGTGCCGGCCAAGTCCGGTCGCCAGCACGAGCAGACGCTGCTGCGCGCGATCGCCACCTCGCCGCGGGCGCCGCTGGGGGTGCGCGGCGACCTGGCCGCCGCCATCGACGCGCTGCGCAGGCCGGAACGCCGGCGGGGGATGGCCGTGGTGATCAGCGACTTCCTCGGCCCGATCAACTGGATGCGCCCGCTGCGGGCCATCGCCGCCCGCCACGAGGTGCTGGGCGTCGAGGTCCTCGACCCGCGCGACATCGAACTGCCCGACGTCGGCGACGTCATCCTGCAGGACACCGAATCCGGGGTCACCCGCGAGTTCACCATCGACGAGCAGCTGCGCGACGATTTCGCCCGGGCCGCCGCGGCGCACCGCGAGGAAGTCGCGCGCACGTTGCGCCGGTGCGGCGCGCCGCTGATGACACTGCGCACCGACCGGGACTGGATCTCCGACATCGTGCGGTTCGTCGCCTCCCGTCGCCGGGGTGCGCTGGCTGGCAGCCAGTAGGAGAGAAGCACTCATGACATTGCCGTTGTTCGGGCCGATGACGCTGTCCGGCTTCGCCCACCCGTGGTTCTTCCTGTTCCTGCTCGTCATTGCGGGACTGGTAGGGCTGTACGTCGTGGTGCAGTTCGCCCGGCAGAAGCGCATCCTGCGGTTCGCCAACATGGAGCTGCTGGAAAGTGTTGCGCCCAAACGGCCCAACCGCTGGCGGCACCTGCCCGCCATCCTGCTGATCGCCTCCCTGGTGCTGCTGACCGTGGCGATGGCCGGCCCGACCCACGACGTGCGCATTCCGCGTAACCGCGCGGTGGTGATGCTGACCATCGACGTCTCGCAGTCCATGCGGGCCACCGACGTCGAGCCGAGTCGGCTGGCAGCCGCGCAGGAGGCCGCCAAGCAGTTCGCCGACCAGCTGACGCCGGGTATCAACCTGGGCCTAATCGCCTACGCCGGCACCGCCACCGTGCTGGTATCACCGACCACCAACCGCGAGGCCACCAAGATCGCCATCGACAAGCTGCAGCTGGCCGACCGCACGGCCACCGGCGAGGGCATCTTCACCGCGCTGCAGGCCATCGCGACGGTGGGTGCGGTCATCGGCGGCGGCGACTCCCCGCCGCCGGCGCGCATCGTGCTGATGTCCGACGGCAAGGAGACGGTGCCGTCGAACCCGGACAACCCGAAGGGCGCGTTCACCGCGGCCCGCACCGCCAAGGACCAGGGTGTCCCGATCTCCACGGTGTCGTTCGGTACCCCGTACGGCTACGTCGAGATCAACGACCAGCGCCAGCCGGTCCCGGTCGACGACGAGATGCTGAAGAAGATCGCCGAACTCTCCGGTGGCAACGCCTACACCGCCTCCAGCCTTCAGCAGCTCAAGGAGGTCTTCACCTCGCTGCAGGAGCAGATCGGCTACGAGACCATCAAGGGTGACGCGAGTGTCGGCTGGCTGCGCCTGGGCGCGCTGCTGCTGGCGCTGGCCGCTCTGGCGGCGCTGCTGATCAACCGCCGCCTGCCCGGCTGATGATCGGCGCGCGCGCCGCGAAATCGACTCCATGGTCGCCGATCGGCGTCGGGCGGAGCCCTGGTGTCGATTTCGGCGCGAACGACCGCAGGCGTTAAGTTGGCGGGCATGACCGAAACCGCTGCGGGGGGCAAACCCCCGTTCGTCTCCCGCTCGGTGCTCGTCACCGGCGGAAACCGGGGCATCGGCCTGGCCATCGCGCAGCGCCTGGCCGCCGACGGGCACAAGGTGGCGATCACCCACCGCGGCTCCGGCGCCCCGGAGGGGCTGTTCGGCGTCGTGTGCGACGTCACCGACAACGAGGCCGTCGACCGCGCCTTCAAGGAGGTCGAGGAGCACCAGGGACCGGTAGAGGTGCTGGTGTCCAACGCGGGCATCTCCAAGGACGCGTTCCTGATGCGGATGACCGAGGATCGGTTCAGCGACGTCATCGACGCGAACCTCACCGGGGCGTTCCGGGTGGCCCAGCGGGCGTCGCGCAGCATGCAGCGCAACCGGTTCGGCCGGATCATCTTCATCGGTTCGGTGTCGGGCATGTGGGGCATCGGCAACCAGGCCAACTACGCCGCCGCCAAGGCCGGCCTGATCGGGATGGCCCGGTCGATCTCCCGGGAGTTGTCGAAGGCCGGCGTCACCGCCAATGTGGTCGCCCCCGGTTACATCGACACCGAGATGACCCGGGCCCTCGACGAGCGGATCCAGGCCGGGGCGCTGGACTTCATCCCGGCCAAGCGGGTGGGGACCGCCGAGGAGGTCGCCGGGGCGGTCAGCTTCCTGGCGTCCGAGGACGCGAGCTACATCGCCGGCGCGGTGATCCCGGTCGACGGCGGCATGGGCATGGGCCACTAGCCCCCGACACTGCAGCGCCACTAGGAGATAAGGACTGACATGACTCTTCTGCAAGGCAAACGGATCCTCGTCACGGGGATCATCACCGACTCCTCCATCGCGTTCCACATCGCCAAGGTGGCCCAGGAGGCCGGCGCCGAGCTGGTGCTCACCGGGTTCGACCGGATGAAGCTGATCCAGCGGATCGCCGACCGGCTGCCGAACCCGGCGCCGCTGCTGGAGCTCGACGTGCAGAACGACGAGCATCTGGACTCGCTGGCCGGCCGGATCACCGAGGTGATCGGAGAGGGAAACAAGCTCGACGGGGTGGTGCACTCGATCGGATTCATGCCGCAGACCGGCATGGGAATCAACCCGTTCTTCGACGCCCCCTACGAGGACGTCGCCAAGGGCATCCACATCTCGGCGTACTCCTATGCCTCGCTGGCCAAGGCGGTGCTGCCGGTGATGAACCCGGGCGGCGGCATCGTCGGCATGGACTTCGACCCGACCCGCGCCATGCCGGCCTACAACTGGATGACGGTGGCCAAGAGCGCACTGGAGTCGGTGAACCGCTTCGTCGCCCGCGAGGCGGGCAAGGTCGGCGTCCGCTCGAATCTGGTTGCGGCCGGGCCGATCCGGACCCTGGCCATGAGCGCGATCGTCGGTGGCGCCCTTGGCGAGGAGGCCGGTGCGCAGATGCAGCTGCTCGAGGAGGGCTGGGACCAGCGCGCGCCACTGGGCTGGAACATGAAGGACCCGACCCCGGTCGCCAAGACGGTGTGCGCGTTGCTGTCGGACTGGCTGCCCGCCACCACCGGAACGATAATCTTCGCCGACGGCGGCGCCAGCACCCAGCTGTTGTAGATGGGCCGCCCCGCCAAGTTCGATGCCCTGCTGCTGCTATCGTTCGGCGGCCCGGAGGGCCCCGAGCAGGTGATGCCGTTCCTGGAGAACGTCACCCGTGGCCGCGGAATCCCACGGGAGCGGCTGGAGTCCGTCGCCGAGCACTACCTGCACTTCGGTGGGGTGTCGCCGATCAACGGCATCAACCGGGCGCTGATCGAGGAGATCCGCGCCGAACTGGCCGACCGCGGCGAACAGCTGCCGATCTACTTCGGCAACCGCAACTGGGAGCCCTACGTCGAAGATGCCGTCGCCACAATGCAATCCGACGGCATCCGGCGCGCGGCGGTGTTCTGCACCTCGGCCTGGGGCGGCTACTCGGGGTGTGCGCAGTACCAGGAGGACATCACCCGCGCCCGCGCCGCGGCCGGCGGGGGCGCACCCGAGCTGGTGAAGCTGCGCCAGTTCTTCGACCATCCGCTGCTGGTGCAGATGTTCGCCGACGCCATCGGTGGGGCCGCCGAATCGCTGCCCGAGTCGATGCGCGCCGACGCCCGCCTGGTGTTCACCGCGCATTCCATCCCGCTGCGCGCCACCGGCCGCTGCGGTACGAATCTGTATGCGCGCCAGGTGCGCTACGCCGCCGGGTTGATCGCCGCGGCGGCCGGCTACCGCGATTTCGACCAGGTCTGGCAGTCGCGGTCCGGACCCCCGCAGGTGCCCTGGCTGGAACCCGATGTGTCCGATCATCTTTCGACATTGGCGGCAGGTGGCACCAAGGCCGTCATCGTCTGTCCGGTCGGTTTCGTCGCCGACCACATCGAGGTGGTCTGGGATCTCGACAACGAACTCGCCGAACAGGCCGACGCCCTCGGTGTCACGCTGGCACGGGCGTCGACACCCAACGCGCAGCGCCGGTTCGCCCGGCTCGTCCTCGACCTGCTCGACGAGATGCGCGATGATCGGGAGCCGGCCAGAGTGCCGGGCGCCGAACCGGTTCCGGGGTACGGATCGAGCGTCGACGGACGGTTCTGCACGCCCGATTGTGTGGCCAGCGCCGCGGCTGCCCGGGGCGGGCGGCCGACTCGGCCCGGCTCCGCGCCGGACTAGAGCCAGGCCGACTGCAACACGGCGGTGACCGCGGCGATCCGCGCCGCACGCACCACCGAGACCAACGGCCGCAGTGCATCGCTGGCGATCTGGGCCTCCGAGGCACTTTGGGTGCCGATCGGCATCAGCCCGGCGCTGACCGCGATGATCGCGTCGACGTGGGCGGCGTTCTCCAGCACCCGAAGTGCCCGGGTCGGAGCGTGATCCGGGGCACGATGGTGCCTGCTCGACTCCAGCACCTGCTCGACCAGCCCCCGCGGGTCGTCGGCACCGCCCGCCGCGCCCAACCGCATCGCGCCCAGGGCTTCGGCCGCGGATCGCACCGCCGAGCGCAGCGCGTACTCGGCCTCCCCGAGGTCCATCTGGTCGAGCAATGGGGTGGCAGGCACCGAGTAGACGGTCCAGGACAGCTGGCACAACTCGGGGGGCTGGTTCTCGTCGGCCAGCCCGTCGTCGCCGTCGTCGTACTCGAATTCCGGCACCAGTCCGATGGCTTCGCCGGTCGGGCTGGTGACGATGACGGCCTCGCCCGCGTTGAGCGCATCGCGCTGAAACCCGGTGCCTGCGGGCAGGCCGCGGACATCACCGGGAACGGGGAGCACCACCCCGATCGGGGGTGGCGACACCCGGCCGGCGCCGGCGCACCGCCCCGCGCCGCTGCGTACCGTCTGCAGCAGCGACACCGCGCCCGCCGGATCGACATCGGGCCACGGCAGCCCGGTCCGACCGCCGGCGACGGCATCATAGGCCGTCACCGAATGTGTTGGTGCCCAAAGTGATAGCGCGTCGAGAACGTCGTCGGGCGCCGCCTGGCCGGCGAGCCAGGCGTTGGCCCACATCGACAGCGAGACACTGGGGCACCACATGATGCTCGCAGTGTAGTGGTTCTTCACCGGACGAGCCGTCTACCACCATCGGGCCACGACGCGCGTTATCCTGGCGGCATGCCTGCGGCGCTGATCTGGCTCGTCTTCGCCCTGGGTCTCGCCGGTGCCGAGGCGCTGACCGGTGACCTGTTCCTGATCATGCTCAGCGGCGGTGCGCTCGCCGCCGCCGGTTCCAGCTGGCTGCTGGACTTGCCGGTCTGGGTTGACGGCGCGGTGTTCCTGGTGGTGTCGGTCCTGCTGCTGGCCCTGGTGCGCCCCGCGCTGAAGCGCAGGCTGCTCGCCGGAAAGGGGCTGCTCGATCCCGTCAAGGCGCTGGAGGGCAAGAGCGCCCTGGTGCTGGACCGGGTGGCCCGGCACGAAGGTCAGGTGAAGCTTGACGGCGAAGTGTGGACGGCACGCCCGCTGAACGACGACGATATCTACGAGCCGGGCGACCACGTCACCGTGATGCACATCGACGGTGCCACCGCGGTGGTCTGGCGAGACGCCTAGGGACATCCCGGGCGAACAACGGAAGGAAACCTGATGGACGGTGCGGTCGCGGGTCTGGTATTGCTGGCGGTGCTGGTGATCTTCGCCATCATCGTGGTGGCCAAGTCGGTAGCGCTCATCCCGCAGGCCGAGGCCGCCGTCATCGAACGCCTGGGCCGGTACAGCAAGACCGTGTCCGGACAGCTCACGCTGCTGCTGCCGTTCGTGGACCGGATCCGGGCGCGGGTCGACCTGCGGGAGCGGGTGGTGTCGTTCCCGCCGCAGCCGGTGATCACCGAGGACAACCTGACAGTCAACATCGACACCGTCGTCTACTTCCAGGTGACCAACCCGCAGGCGGCCGTGTACCAGATCAGCAACTACATCGTGGGTGTCGAGCAGCTGACCACCACCACGCTGCGCAACGTGGTCGGCGGCATGACCCTCGAGCAGACCCTGACCTCACGCGACCAGATCAACGGTCAGCTGCGCGGGGTGCTCGACGAGGCCACCGGGCGCTGGGGTCTTCGGGTGGCGCGGGTGGAGTTGCGCAGCATCGACCCACCGCCGTCCATCCAGGACTCGATGGAGAAGCAGATGCGCGCCGACCGCGAGAAGCGCGCGATGATCCTGACCGCCGAGGGCAGCCGAGAAGCCTCGATCAAGCAGGCGGAGGGCCAGAAGCAGGCCCAGATCCTGGCCGCCGAGGGCGCCAAGCAGGCGGCCATCCTGGCCGCCGAGGCCGACCGGCAGTCGCGGATCCTGCGCGCCCAGGGTGAGCGGGCCGCCCAGTACCTGCAGGCGCAGGGCCAGGCCAAGGCCATCGAGAAGACCTTCGCCGCGATCAAGGCGGGCCGGCCGACCCCGGAGCTGTTGGCCTACCAATACCTGCAGACCCTGCCGCAGATGGCCAAGGGCGAGGCCAACAAGGTCTGGGTGGTGCCGAGCGACTTCGGTTCGGCGCTGCAGGGATTCACCAAGCTGCTCGGCGCGCCCGGCGACGACGGCGTGTTCCGCTATCAGCCGTCGCCGGTCGAGGCGGACCTGCCCAAGCCCGAGGACGACAGCACCGAGGTCGCCGACTGGTTCACCACCCAGACCGACCCGGTCATCGCCCAGGCGGTCGCCAAGGCCGAGGCGGAGGCGCGTGCCCCGGTGCCCACCTCGGTCACACCGGCCTACTCGACGCCACAGTACCCACCGCTGTCGCAGCAGGAGCCGCCCGCGTCCATCGACTTCCTGCAGCAGCCCGGCAGCCCGCCCGCCGCACAGCCGGCACCCCGGCACGGGGCGAACGAGGGCTGATCAGCCGGTGACGGCCTGGGCGCCGTCCGGATCGGGATCGGGCAGCGCGGCGGCGTGCCGACGCCGGTAGTGCCGCGTCTCGTAGCTCAGCCCCGCGACGCCGAGGCCCGCGGTGCAGACCGAGACCAGCACCAGTAGCGGATTGACGTTGCCGGTCAGCGCGTCGCCGAGGATCACCACCGCTGCGGTGCCGGGCAACAGCCCGACCAGGGTGGCCAGCAGGTAGGGCAGCACCCGCACCGCCGAGGCGCCCGCGGCGTAGTTGAGCACCGAGAACGGCACCACCGGGATCAGCCGCAGCGACAGCACCGCCGGCCAGCCGCGGCTGCGCAGCCAGGCGTCCACGGATTCCACCCGCGGATGGCTGACCAAGACGCTGAGCTGCAGGCCCAGAGCCCGCACCAACACCAGCGCGATCACCGCGCTCAGGGCGCTGGCCAGCACGGCGATCCCGACCCCGAGCGCGGGGCCGAACAACAGGCCGGCCGCCAGGGTGAACGCGGTGCGCGGGAACGGGAACACGGTGACGACGACGTGGGTGGCGAGAAACGCCAGCGGGAACCAGGGCCCGACCGAGGTGGCCCAGTCGCGTAGTTGGACGGCGGTCGGCAGCGGCATCCACACGGCCACTGCGACGAGAATCACAGCGGCGGCCGTCACGATGATGATCCGGCTTCGCGGCACCTGGCGGGCGGCGGTGACGACCGCCGAGCGCACACTGCGCAGCGTGCTCAGAACCCCTGCCATCACGTTTACCAAGGTTACGTGCCCGCGGTGACGCCGCGGCGGATGCAAAGCGAATTCCGGCACTGCGGCGCCGGTCGCCGGTGACCGGGTCCGCGCCATCATTTAGCCTGATGGACGAGTGGCTCGCCCGGTCCACGGGGTGCCACATGCTGCGACAACAGGAGTTGCCGGTGTCGGTCGAGGTCTCGGTTGATCTGGAGAGCAGCCGCGCCCGCTGGCGCGCCGCGGTGGCGGGGGTGCTGGCCAAGGGCAGCAGGCGCGATCCCGCCGATCTGCCCGCCGAACCCGAGCGGCTGCTGGACTCACCGACCTATGAGGGCTTTTCCATCCGCCCGCTCTACACCGCGCTCGATGCGCTGCCCGAACCGCCGCTGCCGGGCAGCTGGCCGTTCGTTCGCGGCGGGGATGCCCATCGTGACGTGCTGGCGGGCTGGAAGGTCGCCGAGGCGTTTCCGGCCGCCGACTGGACCGGGGCCGTGGCCGACGGCAATGCGGCGGTGTTGGCCGCGCTGAGCGACGGAGTCAGCGCCCTGGTGCTGCGGGTCGGCGGCTCGGGAGTGGCCGCCGCCGAGCTCGACCGTCTGCTCGAGGGCGTGTACCTGGAGCTTGCGCCGGTGCTGATCGAGGCCGGCGCGGAATTCACCGCGGCGGCCGAGGCGGTCCTGGCGCTGATCGCCGGGGCCGACGACAGCAAGCGGGCGGCGATGTCCATCGATCTGGGTGCCGACCCGCTCACCGCGCCGCTGGCCGGCCGTGGCGCGCCATCGCTGGCCGAGGTGCTGGCGGTGGCGACGAAGCTGGCCGGACGGCCGGGGGTGCGGGCCATCACCGTCGACGGGACTGCCTTCCACAACCGGGGCGCCGGTGCGGCGTGGGAACTGGCCGGAGCGGTGGGCGCGGCGGTGCACTACGTCCGGCTGCTGGTGGACGCCGGCCTGGGCGTGGCGGATGCGCTGAGCCAGATCAGTTTCCGGCTGGTCGCCGACGACGACCAGTTCATGACCATCGCCAAATTCCGTGCCGCCCGCCAGGTTTGGGCCAGGATCGCCGACGTGCTCGGCCGGCCGGATACCGGAACGACCAGACTGCACGCGGTCACGTCGCTGCCGATGATGGCGCAGCGCGATCCGTGGGTGAACATGCTGCGTACCACCCTTGCCGCCTTCGGCGCCGGGGTGGGCGGTGCCGACACCGTTGCGGTGTTGCCGTTCGATGTGGCGATCACCGGCGGCTTCCCCGGCGTCAAGCCGGCCTTCTCCCGGCGCATCGCCCGCAACACCCAACTGCTTCTGCTCGAGGAGTCGCACATCGGCCGGGTGCTCGACCCTGCGGGCGGCTCCTGGTACGTGGAGGATCTCACCGAAAGCCTTGCCGCGCAGGCCTGGTCGCACTTTCAGGACATCGAGTCACGTGGGGGATTCGTGGCGGCCCGCGACCACGTCGCGGAACAGATCGAGCAGGTGCGGGCGAACCGCGCGGCCGACATCGCCCACCGCCGCACCGCGATCACCGGGGTCAACGAGTACCCCAACCTGAGCGAGCCGCCACTGCCCAGCGACGCCACGCCGGCCGCGGTGCAGCGCTATGCGACGGATTTCGAAAGGTTGCGTGATCGCTCCGACGCCCACCTCGAGCGCACCGGATCGCGGCCCCGGGTGCTGTTGCTGCCGTTGGGGCCGCTGGCCGAGCACAACATCCGCACCACCTTCGCCGCGAACCTGCTGGCCGCCGGCGGTATCGAGGCCGTCAACCCGGGCACGGTCACGGCTGCCGATGCCGGGGGAGCTGTCCGGGACGCCGCCGCCGACATCGCGGTGATCTGCGGCACCGACGCCCGCTACGGCAGCGAGGTGGCCGGCGTCGTCGAGGCGGCGCGGGCGGCCGGCGTGCAGCAGATCTACCTGGCCGGCCCGGACAAGGCGGTGGCCGATGTGCCCACCGCGGGCCGGCCCGACGGCTATCTGACCGCCAAGATCGATGCGGTCGAAGCGCTTTCGACGCTGCTCACCCGATTGGGGGCATGACCGACATGACTTCTTCCGATGTCGCCGCCGGTGCGGCTCCGGCCTCCGATGTGGCCTCCGCTGCGGCTCCGGCCACTGGGGCGGTACCCAGCTTCGCCGATATCCCGCTGCACCCTGACCGCGCCGTCACGGCGCCGATGGAAGCCGATGCCGCACAGCAGATCTCGGCCGCCGCCGCGGCCAACGGCTACACCGCCGATCAGGTGGATTGGCAGACCCCGGAAGGTATCGCGATCAAGCCACTGTTCGTCGGTGCGGACCGCGACGCCGCCGTCGCCGCGGGCTACCCGCTGGACAGCCTCCCCGGCGAGCCGCCGTTCATCCGCGGGCCATACCCGACGATGTACGTCAACCAGCCGTGGACCATTCGCCAGTACGCGGGCTTCTCCACCGCCGCGGACTCCAACGCCTTCTATCGCCGCAACCTGGCCGCCGGCCAGAAAGGCCTGTCGGTGGCGTTCGACCTGGCCACCCATCGCGGCTACGACTCCGACCATCCCCGGGTACAGGGCGATGTCGGGATGGCCGGGGTGGCGATCGACTCCATCCTGGACATGCGCCAACTGTTCGACGGCATCGACCTGTCGGCGGTGTCGGTGTCGATGACCATGAACGGTGCGGTGCTGCCGATCCTGGCGCTGTACGTTGTGGCCGCCGAGGAGCAGGGCGTGCCGCCGGAGAAGCTGGCGGGGACCATCCAGAATGACATCCTCAAGGAGTTCATGGTCCGCAACACCTACATCTATCCGCCCAAGCCGTCGATGCGGATCATCTCGGACATCTTCGCCTACACCAGCGCGAAAATGCCGAAGTTCAACTCGATTTCGATCTCGGGTTATCACATCCAGGAAGCCGGTG
>CAZHUU010000143.1:0-11919 GCA_964535335.1 uncultured Mycobacterium sp. | reverse complement strand
GCCGTGGCCTTGCGCGGAGCGGACCGCCGGCCACAATCGGAGGGCCAGAAAGGCAAAATTCGGTGGGTCGGCGGGCCCGCAGGGGCCGGCGAATCAGCTGCAGCGCCGCCAGGCGCTTCCATTCTGGGTATGCACCACGCCGGTAGCCTGGGTTGATGTCGTCGTGTGAGAGTGCGCTGGTCGATGCGTTGACGCGGCCGATCCAGGGTCCGGTGTCGGAGCCGGTGCTGACCTGGGTGGTCACCGGCGCGTGGCCGCGCCCGGCGATCCCGTTCGACACCGCCTATGCGCAGCCGGCCTGGTCGGACCCGCTGGGGCTGTAGCTGGCGTGCCCCGTGCCGGGTGTCAGAACAGTGCGACATCGCTGGCCACCTCGGCGAACCAGCGCTCGAAGTGGGGTCTGGCCTTGTCCGCAACGACGGCCGGGCAGGCGACATAGAACCGCTCTGCCCATGGCGGCGTCTCACCGCGGCGCAGCGCGATGCTGCGCGCGATGCCGTCGTTGCCGGTGTGCAACTGCCCGGGCAGGCCCAGTAGTGCGGCTGCCATCTCGGCGCGAGATCCACGATCGAGCAGACGCACTGACCGGGCGATGACCGGCCTGGTCCCCGTCCCGCGAACCTTGGCCACCCGGCGCACTTCGTAGATCGCGTGCTCGGTGTCGTCGAGGCGGCGGTGGAACAGGTCAAGGACACCGGTCAGACCAGCAGCAGCGACATCATCGTAGAGGCGGCCAGTCGGGCGCAGGGTCTGCTTGTCGTTGATACAGACCGCGACGTGTTCGATGAACAGGGCCAGCGCTCCGGCCGCGGGATCAGCGGCGTAACGCTGCAGCGTCGACTGCACGCCTCGTGCCGAACTGATCGCGAAAGGGCAATAGCTGCAGGCACTTTTGAGCCATCGGCGGCCCGTGAGGTTGTAGACAAAGGTGTCGCAGTCAGCTCTCGTCCATCCCCATTGGATCAGGGGGTAGCAGCCGGTTCGGGCTGCTGTGTTGTAGGCGGCGTCGCGCTCGGCGCGGACCGTCTCGTCGAGCTCGAAGCCAACGTAATGCTGGTAAGGCTGCCCGCCGGTCAGTCGGGCGATCACCGGGTCGAGGACCGCGCCCTTGGCTCGGGCGCTGCATTTGCGGGCACCGCCGCGCTGCGGCAGGGTGCCGGCGGTGAGCATCTCCGTCGACAGCGCGTAGGCCCCCTCGACGAAGAGTCGGTCCGGTTCGGTGGTGTCGCTGAAGGTGGTGATGCCCTCGCCGGCGGCGGTGGTGAGCAGCTGGTGGCGGCCGACCTGGACGAACCGGACCCGGTGGCGGCGCAGCTCGGGGAGCACGTAGCGCTCGACGTCGGCCCCGGTGGCACTGAACTCGTCTCCGGTCATGGCGGTGATGACCACCAGGTCGGACAGGTCGAAGTCGCGGCTGGACGGGTCGGTGAGCCAGCGCAGTAGGACCGCCGTGCTGTCCAATCCGAGACCGTAGGACAGCACATGCCGGGGGTGGCGGCGTGTGCTGGTGTCGTCGCTGAAGAGGCTGGCCTGTTCATGGTGTGCCTGGGTGCTCATCGTGGGATCTCCCGCCCGTTCTTTTTGCCTTCTGGCACTGGAGATTTGGGCCGGTAGAGGGCCGTGGAGTGCAAAGGTCCGGGCGGGGCAGGTCCCGGGTGAGCGCAGCGAACGTTTGTGGGGGAGCTGCCCCGAGCCTGTGGGCCCGCAGCGCAGCGGAGGCCGTGGCCTTGCGCGGAGCGGACCGCCGGCCACAATCGGAGGGCCAGAAAGGCAGAACCACAGGCAAGGCCCGGGGCGTGTGTCGGGTACGGGCCAGCCGCGGGCACGGCAGTGCCATCTCCCCGACTGGAGTGCAGCTGGTGTGAGCGGGGGAAATCTCTGCAGATCAGAGGCGCCGCGCTCACTTAGGATCGCTGTTATGCCTGTGCAAGTTGATGCGACTCACCTGAGCAAGGTGATAACCGAAGTTCGCGACCTCGCCGAGACCGTCCGCACGTACGGCAGCGGCGCCGACTCGACGATCGCCTTTGGGATCCCGGCGGCCCTGCACGTCATTGCGGCCCGGCTCGAATCGGAAATGCGCAGTTGGGCCCAGACTGAAGGCACGCTTGCCCGGCTGTTCGACGAGCAGCGAGGCGGCAAAGCCATCAGGTTTCCTGAGCTACGGGCGGTGCTGACCTACGTGACGCCGTCGCCGGTGAGCCGCGATGTCCAACTGGCCGAGTTGCGCGGCGCCGGCACCCGACTGCGCGCCCTGGCCGGTGAGCTCGACGCGAATATGAAAACCCAGTCGTCGCCGAAATTCGTCGAGCTTCTCCAAGAACAGGCGGCGGCGGTCATGGAGTTCGCCGATGGTCTCGGCTAAGCCGGCGGGCATGCAATGAGCCGCCGCAAAGCGACCCCGTGGGCGGCACCGGGCCTGCCCGATATTCGCCGGCAGTGGTGCAACGCTCTGGACAGCCTTGTCGACCACCAATCCAGCGCCCTTGCAGAACCGTCCGAGGCCTTGGGAGCTGCGGGGGAGAGCCTTCGGAGGTTGAAGCGGTTGCAGGCGAAGCTGGCCGAGTCGTTGAGCCAGATGAGCGGCGAGGCCGATGTCATCAAACGTGCTGAGCTGTACTGGGTTTCGCGCGACATGGTTGACGTCGCGCTCGATGCCGCCGACTCCCTTCCGGAGTGGACGCCCGCTGTCGCCGCGCCGGCTCCGACCGGGCTGTTGTGTTGGGCAAAGCCGGCCGGAAGTGTGCCATGGAATGCGTTAAGCCCCAACGATCCCACCGAGGTTTCGTGGGACGGGGTGTGGTGGTGGTCTCGCCCCGACGGGGTGCTGCAAATTCAGCCGTTGTCACGGTTCGCTAAGAACCCTGAACTGCTGGCCCCCTACGGGGTGTCTTCGCCACTGTGGGTGACCAACCCGACGCTGCTGCTGCAGCCGTTGGTGCCGCGCACCGCTGAGGTGGCCCGATCGGCTGAGGCGTCGCCGTTGGTGAGTGTCGTCGGGGCGGCCTGGCTCCTGATGGGCCAACCCACCGTCGCCTCCACTCGCGTCCTCGGCAGTGCACCGTCGACGCAGACCGAGGAATCGTCTCGTGCGGCTGCGGACCCGAACCGGGTGAGCATCATTGAGTTGCGGCGACCCATGAGCCCGCCTGGGGAACGCGATGGTTCATTGGGTGACCGTCAGTACCGACACCGGTGGTGGGTGGGCGGTCATTGGCGTCAGCAGGCGTGTGGGCCCAATCATGCCGATCGGCGCCCGAAGTGGATCGCCCCGTACGTCAAGGGTCCAGAAGGCGCCCCACTCAAGACCGACCGCGTTCACGTGTGGCGCCGCTGAGGACAGCCGAACCCCCGGGGGCGGAACAACCTTTCGTAGCTGATCGCGTTGTGTGGGGTGTGGGAACCGAGGAGTGAGTATGCCTGGCAGGGTTGAATGGTCGGAACTTGGTGGCGATGAGGCTGAGACGGTCGTGGCCAACTTGCTTTATAGCGAGCGTAGGTCTTCGACCCGGGTCCGCCCATCGCGTGGTGACTTCGGCATCGACGTGCTAGACCCGAGCAAACGCGAAGCTGGCAAGTACGACGTCTATCAGATCAAGCGCTACGCGAAGACGCTCACTGCCTCGCAAAAGAAGGAGATAGAGAAGTCGTTCCGGCGGGTGCTGGTAGGTCTGGTCCGCAGAGAACCGCCCGTGCCGCTGGGGGATTGGTACCTGATCGCGCCAGTCGACAATACCGTCGACAATCAGCTCGACTGGTTTCATTCCATGCCCGATAACGTCATTAACGAGATGTTCGAGGATGCCGAGCTCGCGCTGAACGAGGACGAAAAGCAACGCATTACCGCGTGGCGTAACGCCCCTGAGCGAGTCATCAAGTGGGAAGGGCGCGCATTTTGCGAGACGCTGGCCGGTGAATACCCCTACGTCATTGACTATTACCTGCACGGTGGCGCCGCGCGTCTCCGCTCGGCGGTGGCTGAGATGTCAGCGATCCTGCGGCGCGACGTATCGGCGGGAGAAGCATTGAGTACGGGAACCGCTGATGACGTGGCGCTCGTAACACCAGCCGAAATTTCTTCGCATCTCGACCGGATATTCAAGGTGCTCGACACTGACCCACACTTTAGATACGAGTTCAGCATTGACCTCGAACCCGGTGAGATTACGCGCCGTGACGGTATGATTGCAGCCACGCAAGAGATCCAACCCGACGGCCGAACACTTACTTTCCGTGTGTACCAACGTTTCTCCGAGTCGCAGCGTGAACGACCGATCCCATTTCGGCTGCGGTTCGCAGCCGAGGATGCGGCTTTCGATGAAGACGCTTACGACAGTTGGCGTAAGTACGGAACGCCGTTGAGTGCGCCGGCCGAGGTCGACATTGATCTGCCCGGGGGTCTGGGGGCTCCGCTGTCCGGGGGGCTCACCGAGGTACTCCTTCAGAGCCAGGGCGAAGACTATGCTGCACGTTTCCGCGTCCGCAGGTCCGACGGAACATACAGCCCCACATTGACCTTCTCGATCACGGCTAGGACCGGCCCCGAGCAGACCGGCGTGTGGGAGTCGGGCACTGATGAGTCGGGGTATCTGACGTTTGACACTCGTACGGATCTCGAAACACGTTCCGGCACATGGGGTTTCACCAGGGCGCGAATCGTCGGTGAGGAGATCGATGCAGTCCTACCCTGTATCGAGTTCCTCCAGAGCATCGCCACTGGCAACGTTTTGGAGGTCGCTCAGCGAGTCGGCCCGTTCGTCGACTACCGTGAGATCCCTTCTCATGAGGCCGCCTTCCCCGACGATGTCATGGTCTATCTGCGGGCACTGTCTGTCATTCAGACTTCGACGTCTACGCCAGTCCTTATCCCGGATTTGACGACTGTTAGCGCCGCTGATGCTCGCGACGTAGCCGAGGCCGCGGCACTGATCGGTGGTCAGACCGTATTCGGGGACTGGGCATCAATCCGGTTCAAGGACGATGCATCCTCGCCGACAGTAGGACCAAACCTAGAGGAGCGTGAGGTCAGTCTTGACGACCACTATGAGGTCCAGATCATCGAACCGTTGATCGTGAAGATCGGCGACCAAGAGTTGACGCTCGGTGCTGTCGAAAGGCGCTTGCTGTCAGTGGGTTACGAGGTCGACGATGGCGAGATCGTCGGCCGACCGCTCACCAATGACACCGCTTACCGCCGATACTTAAGAGGCCTGCCTGCGCCCGACCGAAACAGCCGGCCGGTGAAGGGAAAGTACCTCGGCACTCGGGCGGAGGCGTTTGACGAGCAACAGTAATGCCCGATCAATAGGCCAGTCTGCTGCGGGAAGCGGCAGTAACAGTGACGCGCTGCCACCGGTGAGTACCGTCGAAGCGTGACCCGCGCTTCGTTGTTCCCCGACCGCCTCGTGGCCCCTGCGCCCATGTTGGCGACGCTGGGCCAGGCCCCGCACGGCGGTCAGTTTGCTGTAGAAGTGAAGTTTGATGGCCAGCGGGGAATGTTGACTGTAGATCCCCGGGTGCGGGTGACGTCCCGCAATGGGGCGGACATCACCGAAACCTTCCCCGAGTTGTCCGCGGTCGCAGCTGCAGTCGGTGGCCGTCGAATGATCCTCGACGGTGAGATCGTCGCCGTCGACGAGCACGGGCGCCCGTCGTTTAGACGGCTCCAGCGGCGGTGGCCTCAGCAGCGTCGGCCCAGCGGGCAGCTCGTGCGTGAGGTGCCCACGCGATATCTCGCCTTCGATGTGGTCAACATCGACGGCGAAGACATCACGCACTGGCCTTACCGGGAGCGCCGCGAGCTGATGGACACACTGATGGTGGTGGAGCGTTCGCCAGCACTGACGGTGCCAAGGCACTGGACCGATGTCGCTCCTGCGGACATGCTCGCTATCTGCGCTGATCAGCACCACGAGGGCATCGTGTGTAAACGACTGGATTCGCCATACCGGTCGGGCCGATCCCGGGACTGGATCAAATGCCCAGTGCGCGCGACAACCGAGGCGGTGGTCGTGGGGGCGTTCGCCGGCCGTCGCGGTGAGGTTGGGGCCCTGATCCTGGCCGCCCACGACGAGGCGGGCCAACTCGTGCTGTTGGGTCAGGTCGGCACGGGTTTTAGCGGTGCCGAACGTCGCCGCCTGGCCACACTGTTGGCCGGGACCGAGGTCTCCGCGCCGCCGGTGGCGGAGGGGGCGTCGATGTCGGGGGTCCAGTGGTTCAAGCCGCGGTATGTCGGTGAAGTTGCCTACCGCGAGTATCACGCGGGCGAAGGCCTGCGCCACGCGTCGTGGAAGGGACTCCGTACTGCGCCCGTGTCGGGGGTGTGTTTGCCGCGCGATGCCGGCGCGCCGACCAGCTGATTACGAGTGCGTGCCCCACCAGGCGTAGAGCTGGTCCAGCCGAGGATCGTTGGGGCCACCGGATTGCACGTCGGCGATGAGCCGTTGCGCGTCGTTGGTCCACACCACACGCGGCCGGCCATTGCTCAGCCCGCAAAGCACGGTTCCGCGGGTGACGGCGGGGGTGTCGTTGCGTCGCCACGGGCCGGGAGACTGGATGTTGCCGGGGCAGACCACCACTGTCGTGGATTCGACGAGCTGGTCGAACGTGGTGCGCAGCGCCTCGGGTCCGCCGGCCAGGGTGTAGGTGGCGCTGCGGGGTCCACCAGCGTCGGTGTTGGGTCCGCAGGTGATCACCGTCGCGCCATCAGGGGACGGTGCTGGGGTGCATGCGTCGGCGGGATAGCCGGACGGGAGCAGCCGCCGGAGGTCCTCAAGCGCGGCGGGCGGGGCCGCGGTGGTCGTCGCTGGCGCCGCCGTGGGCGCGGTGTCGGGCGGGTCGGAGCGTCCGATAAGCCACACCGACAGGGCGATGATGAGCACGGCGGCGACTGCGAGTGCCGCGATCAGCTGGCGCCGTTGTGAGACGGCACGGGTGTGGGGGAGCAGGCTGATGAAATCCGCTGCTGCGCCGTGGGACTCGGCCCTGCCTAGCTCAGTGTGGGGTGGCGGCTCGTCGCGATCGGCGGGCGGTGCCGCTGGAGCCGAGGGCGGGGGGAGGGTGAGTGCCGCGCTGGCCGCGGCCGCGAAGTCGCCGGCGGTGGGGTAGCGGTCAGCGGGATTCTTGGCCAGCGCCTTGGCGATCACGCTGTCTAGTTGTGGTGAGGCCCAGCTGAGCCGGTCGGACACTCGGGGCGGGGTGGTGTCCATATGAGCTTTTACTGTGGCGCCGACCCCGGCGTCTGTCGGGTAGGGGTGGTCTCCAGTCAGCAGCCGAAAGAGCGTGCATGCGAGGGCGTAGACGTCGGCGCGTCCGTCCAAAGCTGATGTCCCGGTGATGACTTCGGGCGCGCTGTAGGCGAGGGTGGCGCTCATGGGCCCGTCGCCAGCTCCGCGGCTGTGGGGGGACAGCGCGGCACCGAAGTCGGTGAGCACGACGCGGTCGAGACCGCCCGGCAGTTTCTGGGCGGCGATCAGGAAGTTCGAGGGTTTGATGTCTTGGTGCACGACCCCGCGGGAGTGCGCGTAGTCCAGGGCTCGGGCGACCTCGGTGATGATGTGGACTGCGCGCTCGGGCGTCATCTGTCCGTCGCGCAGCGCAGTCTCGGCGTTGGTTCCCTCGACGTACTCCATGGCGATCCACAGTTGGCCGGTGTCGGTCTCGCCGCGGCTGAACACGCGCACGATGTTGGGATGTTCGAGCCCGGCGGTGATGTCGGCTTCGTGGAGGAACTGGGCGCGAACGTGGTCGCCTTTGGCGTGCTCGGGTTGAAGCACTTTGAGCACTTCCCGGCGCGGCAGGGTGGGACTGTGCACCAGGTAGACCGTCGCCATCGCCGTGACGGCCAGGACCCGCTCGACGCGGTATCCGGCGATGTGGGTGGGTGGTGTGGGCAGGCCCTCTGGTGCGGTCATGTCGACGCCTTCCCTGCCAGCCGGTGAAGGCTGCGCACGTGTGTGCTCATAGGCGGAGCCATTCGACGGCTTGTCCGGTGACTTGCGCGATCAGGTCGAAGTCCCTGTCGAGGGCGAGCACGGTGAGGCCGGCCATCTCGGCGACAGCCGCCACCAGCAGATCCGGGATCGCCGGGGAACGGTGCAGCCCACGGTCGGCCAGCTGGAGCTGCACGCCCACGGCGCGGTCCTCGGCGGCTGGGGTTAGGTACTCGAGCGGCATCAATGCCAGCGGCGGTGCGCCTGATTCGCTGCGGGCCTGCGGCCCGTTCCGGAACGAGTAGCCGATCTGTAGGCGGGTGACGGTGCTCATGCGCACGAGACCACGTTCGATGCGCTCGACCCAGGCCTGGGCGTCTGGGGAGGCCACCAGTCGGGTGTAGGCCGATTTGTCGATGAGCCAGTTGGTCACCGCCACGCGGCGTCCATGATGTCGGGATCGTCGAGGTCGGTGGCAGCCGCGGCGGCGCGGCGTAGATCGTCGACGGTCATGGTCCGCGCGGGGGCGCCCACTGAACCTTCGGTCTCGAATCTGGTTCGCAGATACTCTTGGCGCGAGAGGCCGCGGGCGGCGGCATCAGCGTCGATACGCGCGATCGCCGCGTCGGACAGCCCGCGGATCAGCACATCGCCCATCGTGCATGACCTCCTGATATCATCGTTATCAGTTTACAGGGCGTTTGGCTGGCCCCCTGCGGCGACACTCATCGCGACGGGCATCCGCGCGGCCGCGCTGACTCCTGCTGTCACCAGGGCTCTGCATGCCCGATAATTGGTGGCGTGACCATTCAGCTTGAGGCGGCCCAGGCGCTGGCGGTGGTCGAACGCGCCCGCTCGCTGTTCGGTACACCCGGGCCTGTGGCGACGTCAGGCGCTCCTCTGCAGACGGCCGCGGAATCCGTCAGCGGCGCGGGCCAGCAGATGTCGGGCCTGTCTGGTCAGCTCGTCGATCGGCATGCGTCGGTGGTACAGCAGCAGAACCGGGAGCTGGTCACCGCCGGCCGTACCGACTCCACCTTGGAAGCGCGATTGGCCAACGCGGCGCAGATCACTGAGGGCGGGGCGCGCCAAATGGACACGATTGTCGCCCAGACACGCTCGATCGCCGAGGTGGCCGGATCGGCTCGCACGCCGGCGGCGGAGATGATGGTGCTCAAGGCCCTGCGGACGCAGGTCGCCCGCGCCCAGTCGGTAGTGGTCTCGACTCAGCAGCAGTCCAGCCAGGCCGCCGGCGAAGTGAGAGCGCTCAGCTACGGCTCCGGTGAGTTGCCCCAGGCTCCGGCCGAGCTTCCTACCGACAAGCCGGGGGAAGACCCACCGCACGGTGAAGATCCGCGGTACTGGCTCGATGTCACCAAGTTGACCTACGTGGGTGACGGAGAGCTCGCGCCACCGAACTACAAGCAGGTGGGCCCCAACCTCTGGTATCCAGACCCTGAGGGCGGCCTGGGGTATGTGCCGCCCCCTCCGCCGGCGAAGTATCCCCTCGATCTGAGTGACGTTCGGGTGATCGACCCCGACTCCGGTGCGCTCTTCCCGCCGGGCTATCAGCAGGTCGCGCCGGGAATTGGTGTCCCACACCCTGATTCCTATTACGGTGTGCAGCCGCCGTGGCCCAAGCCGCAGCAGCCCATTGATGTCCGCGACGTGGTTGAGATAGCGCCAGATCAGCTTGCCCCGTGGGGTTACGTGGAGTACATGCCTGGGTGGTGGGTTCCCGATCCGTCCAGGCCCTAGCGAGGAAGCCACGGGGTTCGGGTTCGTAGTGTCAGATCAATCGCGGTCGGCCCTGGTGGTCCTCGACGATGCAGCGTTCGCGGCGCAGTAGCGCGTCCAGAAGGGCGTTGATGTGCGCGACGGCGCGGTCGTCGAGGCGGACGGGCCCGTAGATGAAAACATGACCGGCGCCGGCGGTCAGTCCGACAGTCTCCGGATCACCACCGGCACGTACATGCATCTCCCAGTGAATGCGCGATCCGACATCATCGGCGCGCGCATCGAGCAAGGCAAGACTGCTCGCTGAAACCCTCACCGGAAGATCGTAAGGGCACCTCAATAGGTTGCTGAGCAACAATTTTCGCTGCGCACCCGCTACCGCGCTACGCAAGACGGTGGGTCGTGTGGTGACGCGCTCGGGCGTGCTGACCAAGAGATTGACCACGGTGTCGCAGACGCGCCTTAGCATCAGCGCCATGCTTGGTTTCTGGGTTACCGCGTGGGCCGGATTGTTTCTCTTCGCGGCGTTGGCTGTTGAGACGTACGTGAAGCGCCGATGGCCATCTCGCAGCACCCTTGGGCTGGGCGCGGTCGTTGGGCTCAGCGCCATCCTGTTCGCGTTCGTTGGTATCGGCGCCCTCGTCGAAGGCGCCCTTCACCGTGCGGCGTGGCTGCGCGACGACGAGATGGCGCTATGGGTCGGAGTCCTGTGCCTCTGGTCCATCTTCGTGTTCGGCGCCCTCCGAGCGATCCCCTGGGTGGTCGCGCAGCGTGAGTGACGATGACACTGCACTTCTAGCTAGCGTGCTGGCCGGAACACTGAAATATCCTGCAGCGCAGCAGAACTGAGACCCAGGTTAACCACCAGCTCGAACAGTGAACACCTCATCGGCGACGCCTGCTAGGGCGGCGCGGGCATCGTCGAGATAGGTGAACATCGTCGCCCGCCCGACGAGGGCCGGATGACCGGGGATTCCCGTGAGGCCGACGTCGAGCCAGTCGCGGTCGAGCCGGTCGGCCGACACCAATTGACGACCAGGCCGGCCGGCGCCGTCGAGGGCAGAAGCGACCGCCATGCCTGAATTCGTCGGCAGCATCGTATGGATGACCTCGGCCACCGCCCAGGCGCGTAGTCGCGAGACTGGCATGAGGTCGTCGACGGTCGCGGCCACCACCGGCAGAACGGTGAATATTGGCATGCCGTCGAAGAATTCGATGTGCTCGTCGAGCGCCGCCTCAAGTTCTCCGCCGTTGAACAGCTCTCCGAAACGGGCCTCCCGAGTGCCCAACTGGGCGAGACGGTCAGCGACCGGCTGGCGGCTCTGTCCGAGCTGCACCAGCACGAAGTCCACCGCGCCAACCGTCACCGCGGGGGAGGCAGCCACCTCGGCGGCCAGATCGGTCATTCGTATCTCTGCTCGCCAATCGCGACACCAACTGACCGTGGCGGCGTCGAACGCCTAAAATTTCACTCGATCGCTGCCGGGCATCATTCGTGCCGGGCGGATGCACTGTCGGTGGCCGCAGGCCCATTCCGCGGCCGGCGCGCTCTTGACGCACGCTATCGACCGAGCTGATCACCGCCGTGACGCTACCGGGCCGACCCCGGACACTGCTTGTCCGGCTCACACACCCTGTTGGCAACTCTGGCAGCTGCTTAAGAACACAGCCGTGAATAATGTTGTGCCACACCGCATTTCGCCGATAATAGCGATTATGTCAACTCACAATTGGCACATGTGCGGACCGACACTTGACGTACGGATACTGTCGCAGAATACTTGGCGGTATGGCAATCCCCCGCCTCGTCGAGTTGATCGACAGGTATCGGACCGCCCACGGCGTCAGCGAATCCGAGGTGGCCCGCCGGATCGGCATGTCTCGGGAGAATCTGCGCAAGTGGCGGATCAACGGTGTCAGCCGCCTCCCGGACCGCGAGAATCTGGCGGCCGTCGCGCGCGTGATCGGCAAGCCCTATCGCGAGGTCGTTTCCGCGGCTCTCTTCGACACCGGGTACCTCACCGACGACCAGGCGTCCACACCGAGGCCTCACGATGAGGTCCTCCACGACACGATCAGCGTGCTTACCGAGGCAACCCGGCTGACCAACCAACCGATGCGGCAAGCGACGTCAGGCCAATGGGAGGTCGATCCCGATCCACGCGCCGCGCTGCGCATCGACTGGGCCGCCTTCGTAACGCTGGCCCTGGCGGGCGCGGCGGCCAACGTTGGGAGTATCGAGTAAGCTGTG
>CAZHUU010000142.1:0-11934 GCA_964535335.1 uncultured Mycobacterium sp. | reverse complement strand
GACTTCAACTCGCTGGGCTCGCGGCGCGGGAACCACGAGGTGATGATCCGCGGCACCTTCGCCAACATCCGGCTGCGCAACCAGCTGCTCGACGACGTCTCCGGTGGCTACACCCGCGACTTCACCCAGCCGGACGGCCCGCAGGCGTTCATCTACGATGCCGCGCAAAACTATGCGGCGCAGAACATTCCGCTGGTCGTCCTCGGCGGCAAGGAGTACGGCTCGGGGTCGTCGCGCGACTGGGCGGCCAAGGGCACCAGCCTTCTGGGCGTGCGCGCGGTGATCACCGAGTCGTTCGAGCGCATCCACCGCTCCAACCTGATCGGCATGGGCGTGATCCCGCTGCAGTTCCCGGCCGGCGAGTCCGCGGCCTCGCTGAAGCTGGACGGCACCGAGGTCTACGACATCACCGGTATCGAGGACCTCAACAAGGGCAAGGCCCCGAAAACGGTGCACGTCAAGGCCACCAAGGCCGATGGCAGTGCGGTGGAGTTCGACGCGGTGGTCCGTATCGACACCCCCGGCGAGGCCGACTACTACCGCAACGGCGGGATTTTGCAGTACGTCCTGCGCAACATGTTGCGAGCCGGCTGACCGCGGCGCGCGGTCGCCAGGGACATGCCCCGGGTCAGCGAGGAACATCTGGCGGCGCGCCGCCGCCAGATCCTCGACGGCGCCCGCCGCTGCTTCGCCCAGTACGGCTACGACAAGGCGACGGTGCGCCGATTGGAGGAGACGATCGGTCTGTCGCGGGGCGCGATCTTCCACCACTTCCGCGACAAGGACACCTTGTTCTTCGAGCTGGCTCGCGAGGACGCGGGGCGGATGGCCGAGGTGGCCTCGCGCGAGGGGCTGGTTCAGGTCATGCGCGACATGCTCGCTGCGCCGGACCAATTCGACTGGCTGGCCACCAGGTTGGAGATCGCCCGCAAGCTGCGCAACGACCCGGAGTTCCACCGTGGCTGGGCGGAGCGTTCGGCAGAGTTGTCGGCCGCCACCAGCGACCGGTTGCGCAGGCAGAAGAAGGCCGGTCGGCTTCGCGACGACGTGCCCGGCGATGTACTGCAGTGTTATCTGGATCTGGTGCTCGACGGCCTGGTCGCCCGCCTGGCCGCCGGCGAGGACCCGAACCGGCTGTCGGCGGTGCTGGATCTGGTCGAGGATTCGGTGCGGCAGCGATGAGCGTTCGCGCGAAGAGCAGACGGCGCCGATGAGCGCTCGCGCGACTCAGCTCGTCGCGAGGGTGCGGCGGCGGTGGTTGGGTCCGCCGCGGCTGCGCATCGTGGCGCCCGATTCACGCAGCATGGCGTGGATCGAGCCGTAGGACCGCCCCGTCGTCGCCACCAGGGTTCGGATACTCGCACCGCCCTCGTAGGCGTTGCGCAGTTCGTCCACCAGCTGGTCGCGAGCCTTGTTCGGTTTCCTCATCGCCACCCTCCCCGGTCGGTTACCCCCATGAGGACACAGAGTAGGAGTGCTCGCCCGTGGCGTGGCCGGAATGACCGAAATCACCTGTCGCAGTTGTCAGGCGAGTTCAATGAGGCTCGAATACTCCTCTGACCAGTGGTCCTCGGTGCCATCGGGCAGCAGCACCACCCGCTGTGGTTCGAGCGCCTCGGCAGCGCCCGGGTCGTGGGTCACCAGGACCACGGCACCGACGTAACTGCGCAGCGCGTCGAGCACCTGCTCACGCGAGGCGGGGTCGAGGTTGTTGGTGGGCTCGTCGAGCAGCAGCACATTGGCGGTGGAGGCGACCAGCCCGGCCAGCGCCAGCCTGGTCTTCTCGCCGCCGGAGAGCGTCCCGGCCGGCTGGTCCAGCTGCGGGCCGCTGAACATGAACGCGCCGAGCAGGCCACGCAGATCCTGTTCGCCGGTATCGGGGGCGGCGTGGCGAATGTTCTCCCAGACCGTCGCGGTGTTGTCCAGGGTGTCGTGTTCCTGTGCAAAGTAACCGATCTTGAGCCCGTGGCCCGGCTCCAGGTGGCCGGCGTCCGGGGCTTCCGCACCGGCCAGCAGGCGCAGCAGTGTGGTCTTACCGGCGCCGTTAAGGCCCAGCACCACCACCCGTGAGCCACGGTCGATAGCCAGGTCGACCCCGGTGAACACCTCCAATGACCCGTAGGTCTTGGTGAGCCCCTTGGCCACCAGCGGCGTTCGGCCACACGACGCCGGGGTGGGGAACCTGATGCGGGCAACCTTGTCGGCCGTACGCTCGTCGTCGAGCGCCGCCATCATCCGGTCGGCTCTCCGCAACATGTTCTGTGCTGCAACGGCTTTGGTAGCCTTCGCGCCCATCTTCGCGGCCTGGGTGCGCAGTGCGGACGCCTTGCGTTCGGCGTTGGCGCGTTCACGCCGGCGGCGCTGCTCGTCGGTAGCGCGGGCGTCCAGGTACTTCTGCCAACCCATGTTGTAGACGTCGACCTCGCCACGGACCGCGTCCAGGAACCACACCCGGTTGACGACGTCGGCCAGCAGTTCGACGTTGTGGCTGATGATCACCAGGCCGCCGGTGTGGGACTTGAGGAAGTCGCGCAACCAGCCGATCGAGTCGGCGTCGAGGTGGTTGGTGGGCTCGTCGAGCAGCAGGGTGGTGGTCGAATTGGCGCCGGCAGCCCCGCCTTCCGCGGCGGCGAACAGGATCCGGGCCAGTTCGACGCGGCGGCGCTGGCCGCCGGACAGCGTGCGTAACTGCTGGGTCAGGACGCGCTCGGGCAGACCGAGACTGGAACAGATCCGGCCCGCCTCGCTTTCGGCGGCATAGCCGCCGAGTGCGGCGAAACGCTCCTCGAGGTGACCGTAGCGGCGGACGGCCTTGTCCCGCGCGGCCTCGTCGACCACCTCGGCCATCAGCGCCTGTTGCTTCTCCAGGTCGGCGAGCAGCGTGTCCAGCCCGCGGGCCGAGAGCACCCGGTCACGGGCCAGGACGTCGAGGTCGCCCTCGCGTGGATCCTGGGGAAGGTAGCCCACCTCACCGGTGCGGGTGATGGTGCCGGCGTAGGGCTCGCTCTCCCCCGCCAGGATGCGCATCGTGGTGGTCTTTCCGGCGCCGTTGCGACCCACCAGGCCGATGCGATCGCCGGGTTGGATGCGCAGCGCCGAACCCTCGGCGAGGAGCAGCGTGCGCGCGCCGGCGCGGACCTCCAGGTCCGTTGCGGTGATCACGCTGCTTCCTACTTCCTATTTGTCGTCGGGGAATACCGGCGGGCGCTTCTCCGCGCGCGCAGCAACCGCCTCTTCGAAGTTGGCGGTGAGCAGGCGCACATAGAGCTGCCCGAGGCCCTCGGCCTGCATATGCCCTTCCAGGGTACTGGCGTCCAGTCCAGTCCACAGCGTCCGTTTGGTCAACTCGGTGCCGGGCCGGGAGAACGCGGCGATGCGTTCGGCGATCTCGAAACACGTGGGCAGCAGGTTCTCGGCGGGCACCTGCCGCGACACCAAGCCGATCCGTTCGGCCTCCTCGGCGTCGACGTCGCGGCCGGTGAGCATGATCTCGAAGGCGCGCGAGGAGCCGATCGCCCGCGGCAGAAGGTAACTCAGGCCCAGTTCGCTAGCGGTGAGCCCGTTGTTGATACCGGCTGCACGGAAGTAGGCGTCGGCGGCGGCGACGCGGATGTCCGCGGCGAGTGCCAGGCACAGTCCCCCGCCGATCGCCGCGCCGTTGACGGCCGCGATCACCGGCTGGTGCAGCCTCCGCATGGCGAGGATCACATCGTCGAGCAGTTCCATCGACCGCAGCCCGTAGGTGGGCCGGGTCAGCCCGGCCACATGCGGCACAGATCCGGCGGACTTGTGGTCGGCCCCGGACGAGAACCCCCGACCGGCGCCGGTGAGCACCACCACCCGCACCGCGTTGTCGTAGGTCAGTTCGGCCAGAACCTCCTTGAGCGGCACCATGACGTCGAACGCCATGGAGTTCATCCGCTCGGGGCGGTTCAGGGTGACCAGCGCGATGTGCGGCTGGGGATGGTCGACGAGGACGAAACCAGAGTCACGGTGCACGGTTGCACGCTATCGCGCGCGACCGGCGGGGCTTAGCTGTTCTCGGCCTGCTCGGCGATTGCCGCATCGACGTCGAATTCCTTGACCTGACGGATCAGATCCTCCAGCGCGGCGGGCGGCAGGGCGCCGGCTTGGTTGAAGATCAACTTGCCCTTCTTGAAGGCCATCAGCGTGGGAATGGAGCGGATCTCGGCGGCCGCGGCCAGTTCCTGCTCCGCCTCGGTGTCGACCTTGCCGTACACGATGTCGGGGTGATTGTCCGACGAGGCGGTGAAGGTGGGTGCGAAGGCCCGGCACGGCCCGCACCACGACGCCCAGAAGTCGACCAGCACGATGTCGTTGCCGGTGATGGTGTCGTTGAAGTTCTGTGCCGTGAGGTCTTGGGTAGCCACGAGAGTCCTAACGTCGGGGTGAGCCGCTGTGTTCCCGGCCGCAATCAGTACAAACGGGCGAGGGCGGTGGCCGCATCGAAACCGGCGAACTCCTCCAGATCGCCGTCGCGCAGCCGGTTGACCCAGTTCGGGTCGGCCAGCAGAGCACGCCCGACGGCGATGATGTCGAACTCACCGGCCTCGAACTGGTCGAGCAGCTTCTCGACCGGCGCGGGCGGGATCGGGCCGCCGGGGGCGCCCGGATTGAACTCGGTCTCCAGACCCACCGAGCCGACGGCGATCACCGGAACGCCGGTCACTTTCTTGGTCCAGCCGGCGAGGCTGAGCTGGGGGTCCTCGTCGGGGAAGCCGGGCAGATAGTGCCGCCGGGTGGAGGGGTGCAGCACGTCGACCCCGGCGTCGACCAGGGGGCCCAGGAGCCGCTGCAGTTCGGCGGAGTTGTCGGCGACCGCAGCGTCGTAGCGGTTCATCTTCCACTGCGAGAAGCGGTAGATGATCGGGAAGTCCGGTCCCACCGCGGCCCGGACGGCGGCCACCACCTCGGCCGGGAACCGGGTGCGTGCCTCCAGCGATCCGCCGTAGCCGTCGGTGCGGTGATTGGTCTGGGCCCAGAGGAATTGATCGAGCAGATAGCCGTGCGCGCCGTGAATCTCGACGGCGTCGAATCCCGCGGCCCGGGCGTTGGCGGCCCCGCGGGCGTAGGCGTCGGCGACCGACGGCAGTTCCTCGGTCCGCAGCGCGCGGCCGACCCGGTCGCCGGCCACGTCGACGCCCGACGGGCTGACCGGGAGTTGGTCAGCGGTGTCGCCCTCGTGCTCGGCACGCGCGGCACCCTGGTGCCACAGCTGGGCGGCGATGGCACCGCCTTCGGCGTGCACGGCATCGGTGACGGCGCGCCAGCCGTCCAGTACCGCGGGCCCGTTGAGTTCGGGGACGGCATCGGGCCAGCCCGCCGCCGGATGCGGGATGCGGACACCCTCGGTGATGATCAGCGCTGTTCCGCCGGCCGCCCGGCGGGCGTAGTAAGCGGCCACGTCGGGGCCGGGAATCCCGCCCGGCGAGGCGCCGCGGGTCATCGGGGCCATCGCGAACCGGTTGTGCAGGCGCAGCGATCCGATGCTCAGCGGCGTGAACAGGTCGTGCAGTCGGGCGTCTTCCACCATGAGGATGGTAAACGCCCGCTGCGGCGCGGTTCATTCCCATGGCAAATGGGAGCCGCTAGCGGCGTTCTTGTCCTCGGCGGAAGAACTCGGTGATGCTGGCGGCCAGCGAGGCGGGATCGGTCGACAGATCCAACGGATGCAGCGCGCCGAAGGGGGCGTTCCAGAACGGGCCGGTCCGCGGAGCCGCCGAGAAGTCCCAGGGACCGACGTACGCATAGGGCAGTGGGTGATGGTCATCGCCGGCCGACACCCCGTAATTCACCTCGTTGTCGGCGACGCCCACGTCGAAGTGCTCCGACCAGAGCACCGGATGGCCTTCGGGCAGAACGGTTTTCAGCGCGACCCCACCGGCGTACAGGCTGCGGCAGACCAGGGCGGCCGCGTCTGGTTCGATGTCGAGAACGTCATCCAGTCGCAGCGGCGACGCCGGGCGATACAGGTCCCCGGGCGGTGGGCCGAAGTCCAGGCCCGAACCCCGCACCAGCTCGCCGACCGGGCCCGCCAACTCGACGGTGCCGTCCGGCCACTCCAGCCTTGTGCCGTGCACCGCCACCGGGAGCGCTGTGCCAGTGAACCCGTCCGGGCGCACGGCGAGGCGGATCGTGCCCGCGGCGCGGTACTGCGGACCGGCGATGAAGCCCTCGGCGATACCGTGCAGTTGTCGGCGCGCGGTGATGATGGTCTCGGATTCGAGCATCACGACCACAAATACTATGCTGCGGCCCGATCATGTGCGGCATGACGACATCAAGCGGGGGATTCTTCATGACGATCCTGGACCTGCCCGTCTGGCTGGTAGGCGTGCTCATCGTGGGCGGGGCAGCCGCCCTGGGTGTCGCGCTGGTCTACGGCCTGGATGTGTTCGTCAAACGACACCGCGGCGAGGAGCACAACCAGGCGATCAGCGACGGCTTCCAGGCGGTGGCGACGATGTACGCCATCGTCGCCGGCCTGCTGGTGTTCGGGGTGTACACCACGTTCGAGTCGGCCTCCCAGGACTCCGCCACCGAGGCGTCGACGCTGGTGCTGATGTACCGGAGTGCGCAGGCGTTTCCGCAGCCGGAGCGGAATCAAGCCCAACAGGCGGTAGTGGCCTACATCCATTCCGTCATCGACGACGAGTGGACTGCACTGGCCGACGGCGAGGGCAGCCCACAAACCAGCAAGGCCATGGACCACATGTTCGACGTGTACAACCCGATGACGCCGGATGCCCGGTGGATCGACCAGTACAACCGGTCGGTCAACGACCTCGGTGACGTCGTGAAGCTTCGCAACGAGCGGATCGACCACGCCAGGGCTTCGCTGCCGCCGATCTACTGGTTCCTGCTCTTCGCGGGCGGCTTCGTCACCCTGGTCTATGTCGCGCTCTCCTATGTGCAGCGGCGGGGCATGCACGCGTTGGCGGTCGGTCTGATGGCCACCATGGTGGGATTGGTGATCTTCCTGCTGCTGGAGGTCAACCATCCGTTCCGTGGCGAGATCGCGGTCACCAAGGAGAACTTTCAGAACGCCCTGACATCGATATCCCAGGTAGGCGGGGATCAACCGCCCAAGTGAGTCAGACCGTGAAGCCGAGGGCCCGCAACTGCTCGCGGCCGTCCTCGGTGATCTTGTCCGGTCCCCACGGCGGGTTCCACACCCAGTTGATCTTGATCTCGTTGACCAGCCCGGCACCGACCAGAGCGGTGACCGTCTGATCCTCGATCACATCCGTCAGCGGGCAGGCCGCCGACGTCAGGGTCATGTCGATGAGCGCCACCGTCCCGGTGTCGCCCTTCGCCACGTCGATGCCGTACACCAGCCCGAGGTCGACCACGTTGATGCCGAGTTCGGGGTCGACGACATCGCGCATCGCCTCCTCCAGGTCGGCCAGCATTTCTTCGTCAAGCTCGGGCAATTCCCGGGTCGCTTCGCTCCTGCCCTCCGGTGTCTCGCTCACCGTTTCTCCTCCATGTCGTCGCCATGGCTCGCCTCTGCGGCTGCGGCCTTGAAGGCCAGCCAGCCCAGCAGCGCGCACTTAACCCGGGCGGGATACTTCGCCACACCGGCGAACGCCACCCCATCGCCCAGTACGTCTTCGTCACCCTCGATGGTGCCGCGTGAGGACACCATCTCGGTGAACGCGGCCACCGTCTTGAGGGCGTCCCCCACCGTCTGGCCGATCACCTGATCGGTCAGCACCGAGGTCGCGGCCTGACTGATCGAGCAGCCCTGCCCGTCGTAGGACACGTCGGCGATCCGCTCACCGTCCTCGGACAGCGCCACCCGCAGGGTGACCTCGTCACCACAGGTCGGGTTCACGTGGTGAACCTCGGCGCCGAACGGATCGCGCAGCCCGCGGTGGTGCGGGTGCTTGTAGTGGTCCAGGATCACTTCCTGGTACATCTGTTCCAGTCTCACATCAGTCCCCGAAAAACTCGATCGCCCGGCGCACCCCGGCCACCAGTCGGTCCACCTCGTCGAGGGTGTTGTAGACCGCGAACGACGCTCGCACGGTGGCGGCCAGACCGAACCGGCGGTGCAGCGGCCACGCGCAGTGGTGCCCGACCCGCACCGCCACCCCGTCGTCGTCGAGCACCTGTCCGACGTCGTGGGCGTGCACACCGTCGACCACGAACGACACCGGCGACCGGCGTTCGGCGGCGTTGGTCGGACCGAGGATGCGCACCTGCGGGATGGCGCTCAAACCCTCCAGGGTGGCGGCGACCAGTTGGTGCTCGTGGGCGGCCACCTGGTCCATCCCGATATCGGTGAGATACCGCGCCGCGGCGGCCAATCCGACGACCTGCGAGATCATCTGGGTGCCCGCTTCGAACCGCTGGGGCGCCGGCATGTAGGTGGCGCCCTCCATGGTCACGGTCTGGATCATCGATCCGCCGGTGAGGAACGGCGGCAGCGTGTCGAGCAGCCCGGCGCGGCCGTACAGCGCGCCGATCCCGGTGGGGCCCAGCATCTTGTGGCCGGAGAATGCCGCGAAGTCGACGTCGAGTGCGGGAAAGTCGACCGCCTGGTGCGGGACCGACTGGCAGGCGTCGAGCACGGTCAGTGCGCCGACAGCCCTGGCCCGCCGGACCATCTCGGCCACCGCCGGGGCGGTCCCGGTGACGTTGGAATGATGGGTGAAGGCAACCACTTTCACCCGCTCGTCGAATTCCAGCGAATCCAGGTCGACGTCGCCGTCATCAGTGACGCCGTACCACTTCAGGGTGGCGCCGGTGCGCCGCGCCAGCTCCTGCCACGGGATCAGGTTGGCGTGGTGCTCCAGTTCGGTGGTGACGATGACGTCGCCGGGGCCCACGGCATGCTCGAATCGGTTGTCGCCCAGCGCATAGGACACCAGGTTGAGCGCCTCGGTCGCGTTCTTGGTGAACACCAGCCGGTCGGGGCCGGCCCCGACGAAGGCAGCGATATCGGCCCGGCCCTGTTCGTAGGCGTCGGTGGACTCCTCCATCAGCTGATGGGCGCCGCGGTGCACGGCCCCGTAGTGCTGGGTCAGGAAGTTCCGTTCGGCGTCGAGCACCTGCAGCGGCTTCTGCGAGGTCGCCCCGGAGTCCAGATACGCCAGCCGATGTCCGCCGCGCATCACCCGATTCAGGATCGGGAAGTCACTGCGGATGGCGGTGACGTCAAGGTCGACCGAGGCGGTCACCTCATGCCCCTGCCGGCGTGGCCTGCTGGGTGAACCGCTCGTAGCCGTTCTCCTCGAGCTCGTCGGCCAGTTCCGGACCGCCGGACTCGACGATGCGGCCGTCGACGAAGACGTGCACGAACTGCGGCTGGATGTAGCGCAGGATGCGGGTGTAGTGGGTGATCAGCAGGACACCGGCGTGCTCGGCCTCGGCGTAGCGGTTGACGCCCTCGCTGACCACGCGCAGCGCGTCGACGTCCAGACCGGAGTCGGTCTCGTCGAGGATCGCGATCTTCGGCTTCAGCAGGCCGAGCTGAAGGATCTCGTGCCGCTTCTTCTCGCCGCCGGAGAAGCCCTCGTTGACGCTGCGCTCGGCGAACTGCGGGTCGATGCCGAGGTCGGCCATCGCTGCCTTGACCTCCTTGACCCACAGCCGCAGCTTGGGCGCCTCACCGCGGACCGCGGTGGCCGCGGTGCGCAGGAAGTTCGACATCGACACACCCGGCACCTCGACCGGGTACTGCATGGCCAGAAAGAGACCTGCCCGTGCTCGTTCATCCACGCTCATCGCCAGTACGTCCTCGCCGTCGAGGGTGATGGACCCCGACGTCACGTGGTACTTGGGGTGTCCCGCGATCGCGTAGGACAGGGTGGACTTGCCGGATCCATTGGGGCCCATCACGGCGTGGGTCTCCCCCGACTTCACCGTGAGGTTCACGCCCTTGAGGATCTCCTTCTCGCTGCCGTCCTCTCCCGCGACGCTGACGTGGAGGTCCTTGATGTCCAGAGTGGTCACTGAATTCTCGATTCGGTAAGGGCCAGTTCGTGTTCGATGGCGTCGGTGAGGCGGTCACGGAGGCTGGGCACGGCGATCTTGGCGATGATCTCGCCGAAGAAGCCCCGGACCACCAGGCGGCGGGCCAGTTCCTCGGGGATACCGCGCGCCCGCAGGTAGAAAAGTTGCTCGTCGTCGAATCGGCCGGTGGCACTGGCGTGTCCGGCGCCGACGATCTCGCCGGTCTCGATCTCGAGGTTCGGCACCGAGTCGGCCCGGGCGCCGTCGGTGAGCACCAGGTTGCGGTTCACCTCGAAGGTGTCGGTGCCGGTGGCCTCGGCGCGGATCAGCACGTCACCCACCCAGACGGTGTGCGCGTCGGGTTTGCGGGAGTCCGGATCGCCTTGCAGCGCACCCTTGTACAGCACATTGGACTTGCAGTTGGGCTGCGAATGGTCCACCAGCAGGCGGGACTCGAAGTGCTGGCCGTCGTCGGCGAAGTACAGGCCGAGCAGCTCGGCGTCGCCGCCGGGCGCGTCGAAACGCACCGTGGCGGCCATCCGCACCACGTCACCGCCGAGGGTCACCGCGACGTGGCGCAGCACGGCGTCCTTGCCGAGCCGCGCGTGCTGCGCGCAGACCTGGACGGTGTCGTCGGCCCAGTCGGCCACCCAGACGACGGTCAGCCTGCTGGCGTCGCCGACGACGAATTCGACGTTGTCGGCGTAGGTTCCGCTGCCGCGCTGGTCGATGACGACCACGGCCTCGGCGAGCTCACCGGTCCGGACCTGAAGGTGGCCGTAGGCGGTGGCGCCCACACCCGGGCCGGTGACCACGATCTCGATCGGCTCGGCGACCTGGGTGTCGCGGGCGACGGTGACGATGGTCGCGGTGTTGAACGACGAGAAAGCCTGGGCGGCAACGCGGTCGGCGGGTACCCCACCCTGCCCGAGCCGCTCGTCGCCACGCCGGACGGTCTCCACCGTGACACCGGGCTGCTCCGACACGCAGATCTGGGCGCTGCCGGTGGCGGGCGCCGTGCCGTCGTGCAGGCCTCGCAGTCGCTTCAGCGGGGTGAACCGCCAGATCTCGTCGCGGCCACCGGGGACCTCGAAGGCGTCGACGTCGAACGAGCTGAACTGCTCACCCTTGTTGAGGGCGGCGAGGCGCGAACCCTCTGCCGCCTGAGTCACATTCGTCACTGTGTCAAACCCCGTCGCTTCGCTCGCCCCACTTAACCGACCGCGCCTTCCATCTGCAGTTCGATCAGCCGGTTGAGCTCGAGCGCGTACTCCATCGGGAGCTCCTTGGCGATCGGCTCGACGAAGCCGCGCACCACCATGGCCATCGCCTCGTCCTCGGTCATGCCTCGGCTCATCAGGTAGAACAGCTGGTCGGCGCTGACCTTCGACACGGTGGCCTCGTGGCCCATCGTGACGTCGTCCTCACGGATGTCGACGTAGGGGTAGGTGTCGCTGCGGCTGACCGTATCGACCAGCAGCGCATCGCATTTCACGCTGGACCGCGAACCGTGCGCCCCCTTGTTGACCTGAACCAGGCCGCGGTAGGAGGCCCGGCCGCCGGCGCGGGCTACCGACTTGGACACGATGTTGCTCGACGTGTTGGGGGCCAGGTGCAGCATCTTGGCGCCAGTGTCCTGATGCTGACCCTCTCCGGCGAACGCCACCGAGAGCACCTCGCCCTTGGCATGCTCACCGGTCATCCACACCGCGGGATACTTCATCGTGACCTTGGAGCCGATGTTGCCGTCGATCCACTCCATGGTTGCCCCGGCCTCGGCCCGGGCCCGCTTGGTCACCAGGTTGTAGACGTTGTTCGACCAGTTCTGAATGGTCGTGTAGCGGCACCGTCCGCCGGGCTTGACGATGATCTCGACGACCGCCGAGTGCAGCGAATCGCTCTTGTAGATCGGTGCGGTACAGCCCTCGACGTAGTGCACGTAGGCACCCTCGT
>CAZHUU010000141.1:0-12099 GCA_964535335.1 uncultured Mycobacterium sp. | reverse complement strand
GAGCACCTCGGCCTCGTCGTGCACCTCGTCCCAGCTGTAGCCCAGTTCGTTGACGAGGAACGTCTCGAGGAGGCGATGGCGGCGCACCATGGCCAGGGCGGCCGAGCGACCCGCGTCGGTCAGCGTCACCGCGCCGTACTTCTCGTGATGCACCAGGCCCTGCTCGGCCAGCTTGCGGATCGACTCCGAGGCGGTGCTGGCCGACACCCCGAGACGCTCGGCCAGCAGCTTGGTGCTCACCTTGTCGTGCGACCACTCCTGGGTGGTCCAGATGATCTTGAGGTAGTCCTGGGCGACCGTCGTCAGGTCGCGTACCCCGGTGTTGGGACGCTCGTCAGGACTCACAGCCAGAAGTTTAGGCAATCATCACCTGATCTGGAGATCTCCCGCTTCCGGCCGCGGCTACGCGCCGTAGGCTGGCACTCGTGGAACGGTGGCGAGGGCAGGAGGACATCCCCTCGGACTGGGGCCGATGTGTGCTGACCATCGGCGTCTTCGACGGTGTGCACCGGGGGCACGCCGAACTGATCGCCCGCGCGGTCAAGGCCGGCCGCGAACGCGGGGTTCCCACCGTCCTGATGACGTTCGACCCGCACCCGATGGAAGTGGTGTTCCCGGGTAGTCACCCCGCCCAGCTGACCACGCTGGCCCGCCGCGCCGAACTCGTCGAGGAACTGGGCATCGACGTGTTCCTGGTGATGCCGTTCACCACCGACTTCATGAAGCTGACTCCCGAGCGCTACATCCACGAGCTACTGGTCGAGCGCCTGCACGTGGTGTAGATCGCGGTCGTCGCGGACTCCACCTTCGACAAGAAAGCCGCGGGCAACGTCGACGCGCTGCGCAAGGCCGGTGAGCGGTTCGGCTTCGCGGTGGAGGCCATGTCCCTGGTCGCCGAGCACCACCAGAGCGAGACGGTGACCTTCTCCTCGACCTACATCCGCTCCTGTGTCGACGCCGGCGACGTGGTGGCCGCCGCCGAGGCGCTGGGCCGTGCGCACCGGGTCGAAGGCGTGGTGGTCCGTGGTGACGGCCGTGGCCGCGGCCTGGGTTTCCCGACCGCCAACGTCGCCCCGCCCATGTACTCGGCGATCCCGGCCGACGGCGTCTACGCCGCCTGGTTCACCGTGCTCGGGCACGGACCCATCACCGGCTCGGTGGTTCCGGGCGAGCGCTACCAGGCCGCCGTCTCGGTGGGCACCAACCCGACGTTCTCCGGCCGCACCCGCACCGTGGAGGCGTTCGTGCTGGACTCCGAAGCCGATCTCTACGGACAGCACGTGGCGGTGGACTTCGTCGCCAGACTGCGCGGCCAGCACAAGTTCGACTCGATCGACGACCTGGTCCAGGCCATGGGCAAGGACACCGACAAGGCCCGCCAGATCCTGGCCGCGCACGCCTGACGAACTCAGGAGGCGATCAGGCCGTCGATCTGGTTCATCGCCGACGTGGCGCCCTCGATCACACCCATGTCCAGCACCATCTGGAGCGCCTCGGCCGACTTGTAGGTGGTCACATAGGTGGCGCGGGTGCCGCCGTCGTGCGCGGTGAAGGTGAAGACGTTCGTCGCCACCGGCAGGTCGGGGTTCGGATTGAACTCCATGTCGGCGAAGCCGTCGACGAACGAGAAGCTTGTCGGCTCGTCGACGGCGGTGATCTCCCAGTAGCCGGCGTGCTTGTCGCCGTCCGGGCCCGTCATGAAGTACGTCATCCGGCCGCCGGGCCGCAGGTCGTGGTCGACCACGGTCGCCGGGTAGCTCGGCGGGCCCCACACCTTCTCCAGCTGGCGCGGGTCGGCGTAGACCTGCCAGATTCGCGCGGGCGGCGCGGCGAAGTCGGCGGTGATGGTCAGGGTCAGGTTCTCGGGGTCGTGTTGGACGTCGGTCACGGGCATGGGTCAGTCCTCTCTGGGCGGGTCGGCTGCGATGAGTTCGTCGATCCGCGCGATGCGACCCCGCCAGATTTCCTCCAGCTCCCCGAGCATCGACGCCACCGACCGCACGGCCTCCACGTCACCGCTGGCCAGCTGCTCACGGCCACTGCGCCGTTTGGTGAGCAGACCGGCCTTCTCCAGCACGGCGACGTGTTTCTGAACCGCGGCGAAACTCATCTCGTATTTCAGCGCGAGCGCGGACACCGAATGCTCACCGGCCAGGGTGCGACGCAGGATGTCGCGCCGGGTGCGGTCGGCTAGCGCGTGGAACAGGGCGTCGGCCCGGTCCTCGTAGTCCACGATCACCCGTCCAACATACAACCAATCAGTTGTATGTTGTCAACCCCGCGATTTCTATCCACCCGGTTGTCGCTGCTAAAGTCGCTGACATCGCATGTGCTGCAGTCCGCGGCGGCCACGCTGAGATCCTTTCCTCGCGGTACCGATTGATGGAGATGTTTTCGTGGCGCTTACCGCCGAGCAGAAAAAAGAGATCCTCAGCACCTACGGCCTGCACGGGACCGACACCGGCTCGCCGGAAGCCCAGGTGGCGCTGCTGACCAAGCGCATCACCGACCTCACCGAGCACCTGAAGATGCACAAGCACGACCACCACTCGCGGCGCGGTCTGCTGCTGCTGGTCGGTCGTCGCCGCCGGCTGCTCAAGTACGTCGCCGATGTCGACGTCGAGCGCTACCGCTCGCTGATCGAGCGGCTGGGTCTGCGTCGATAACCGCAGGCACCGCCGTGTAGCATTATCTCGTTACGAGCCGACTTTCGGTTCTAACACGGGTGCGGTTCACGCACACCCGCGTGTCCCGTTCCCAGCGCGTCATAGCGAGACGTCGTCCGATCGGGCGGTCTTCGGTAGTGGCTGCCGGGCCCCATGGATCTCCCCGGAAACGGGGCGAGGGGTGAGCCCGGCAGCTTCGATCGACGGCCGTAGCCGCATCCGGATGGTTCTCGAATGACCCGGGCTGATCCCTGGGATCACTGTGACGCCGCGAAACAGCGCAGTGAACCCAGAAAGGCTGTCCGGACCTAGATGTCTGCAGCAGAAATCGACGAAGGCGTGTTCGAGTCGACCGCCACCATTGACAACGGGAGCTTCGGCACCCGGACCATCCGTTTCGAGACCGGCCGGCTGGCCCAGCAGGCCGCCGGCGCCGTCGTCGCCTACCTCGACGACGAGACCATGCTGCTGTCGGCGACCACCGCCAGCAAGGCTCCCAAGGAGCATTTCGACTTCTTCCCGCTGACCATCGACGTCGAGGAGCGGATGTACGCCGCCGGGCGGATCCCCGGCTCGTTCTTCCGCCGCGAGGGTCGGCCGTCCACCGACGCGATCCTGACCTGCCGGCTCATCGACCGGCCGCTGCGCCCCACATTCGTCAGCGGGCTGCGCAACGAGATCCAGGTCGTCGTGACGATCCTTAGCCTGGATCCCAAGGATCTCTACGACGTGCTGGCGATCAACGCCGCGTCGGCGTCCACCCAGATCGCCGGGCTGCCGTTCTCCGGTCCGGTCGGTGGGGTGCGCGTCGCCCTCATTGGTGGCCAGTGGGTCGCGTTCCCGACGGTCGAGCAGCTGGAGACGGCCGTGTTCGACATGGTGGTCGCGGGCCGGGTGGTCGCTGACGGTGACGTCGCGATCATGATGGTCGAGGCCGAGGCCACCGACAACGTCATCGAGCTGGTCGCCGGGGGCGCCGGAGCGCCCACCGAGGCCGTGGTGGCCGAGGGCCTGGAGGCCGCCAAGCCGTTCATCGCGGTGCTGTGCAAGGCCCAGCAGGAGCTGGCTGCCGCGGCAGGCAAGGAGACCGCCGACTACCCGCTGTTCCCGGAGTACGCCGACGACGTCTACCACGCGGTGGCGTCGGCCGGCGGTGATGACTTGGCTCAGGCTCTGACGATCGCCGGCAAGACCGAGCGCAATGACCGCACCGACGAGATCAAGGCCGAGGTGCTCGGCCGGCTCGCGGAGCAGTTCGTCGGCCGGGAGAAGGAGATCGGCGCGGCGTTCCGCTCGCTGACCAAGAAGCTCGTGCGCCAGCGCATCCTGACCGATCACTTCCGCATCGACGGCCGCGGCATCACCGATATCCGCGCGCTGTCCGCCGAGGTGGCCGTGATTCCGCGGGCGCACGGCAGCGCACTGTTCGAGCGCGGCGAGACCCAGATCATGGGTGTCACCACGCTCGACATGGTCAAGATGGCCCAGCAGATCGACTCGCTGGGGCCGGAGAAGTCCAAGCGCTACATGCACCACTACAACTTCCCGCCGTATTCGACCGGTGAGACCGGCCGGGTGGGCTCGCCCAAGCGGCGCGAGATCGGCCACGGCGCGCTTGCCGAGCGGGCCCTGATGCCGGTGCTGCCGAGCGTCGAGGAGTTCCCGTACGCGATCCGGCAGGTGTCGGAGGCGTTGAGCTCCAATGGCTCGACGTCGATGGGCTCGGTGTGCGCCTCGACTCTGTCGCTGCTGAACGCCGGTGTGCCGCTGAAGGCCCCGGTGGCCGGCATCGCCATGGGTCTGGTCTCCGACGAGGTGAACGGCGAGACGCGCTACGTCGCGCTGACCGACATCCTCGGCGCCGAAGACGCCTTCGGCGACATGGACTTCAAGGTCGCGGGCACCAAGGAGTTCGTCACCGCGCTGCAGCTGGACACCAAGCTCGACGGCATTCCGTCGCAGGTGCTGGCCGGTGCGCTGTCGCAGGCCAAGGACGCCCGGCTGGCCATCCTCGAGGTGATGGCCGAGGCCATCGACGCTCCCGACGAGATGAGCCCGTACGCGCCACGCGTCACCGCGATCAAGGTGCCGGTCGACAAGATCGGCGAGGTGATCGGGCCCAAGGGCAAGATGATCAACTCAATCACCGAGCAGACCGGTGCGTCCATCTCGATCGAGGACGACGGCACCGTGTTCGTCGGCGCCACCGACGGTCCGTCCGCGCAGGCGGCGATCGACATGATCAACGCGATCGCCAACCCGCAGCTGCCGAAGGTCGGCGAGCGTTTCCTCGGCACGGTGGTCAAGACGACCGACTTCGGTGCGTTCGTATCGCTGCTGCCCGGCCGCGACGGTCTGGTCCACATCTCGAAGCTGGGGCGTGGCAAGCGGATCAACAAGGTCGAGGACGTGGTCAAGCTCGGCGACAAGCTGCGCGTCGAGATCGCCGACATCGACAACCGCGGCAAGATCTCGCTGATCCTGGTCGCCGAGGACGAGGGGGCCGAGGCGCCCGCCGAGCCCGCGCCCGCCGATGCCGCGACCGCCAGCAGCTAGGTGCCGGTAAACCTGCACCGCGGCCGGCGCAATGGCGCGCCGGCCCGGGAGGTTTCGCCGATCCGTCGTACCGTCCTGCCGGGCGGGCTGCGGGTCGTCACCGAATACGTGCCCTCGGTGCGTTCGGCGTCGGTCGGGGTCTGGGTCAACGTGGGTTCACGCGACGAGGGCCCGACCGTCGCCGGCGCCGCGCACTTCCTGGAACACCTGCTGTTCAAGGCCACACCGACGCGCACCGCGGTGGAGATCGCCCAGGCCGTCGACGCGGTCGGCGGTGAGCTCAACGCCTTCACCGCCAAGGAGCACACCTGCTACTACGCGCATGTGCTCGACGACGACCTGGAACTCGCCGTCGACCTGGTCTCCGATGTGGTGCTGCGCGGGCGTTGCGAATCGCATGACGTCGAACTCGAGCGCGACGTGGTGCTCGAGGAGATCGCGATGCGCGACGACGATCCGGAGGACGCCCTCGGCGACGTGTTCTTCGCGGCGATGTTCGGCGACCATCCGGTCGGACGTCCGGTGATCGGCAGCGTCGACTCGGTGGCCGGGATGACGCGGGCGCAGTTGCACTCCTTCCACGTGCGGCGCTACATCCCGGAGCGGATGGTCATCGCCGTGGCGGGCAACGTCGACCACGACGTGGTTGTGGGCCTGGTGCGCAAGTACTTCGGTCGCAACCTGGTCAAGGGCCGTAGGCCGCAGCCGCCCCGCAAGGGCACCGGCCGACTGGCGGGCAGGCCGGGCCTGGCCGTGCTCGACCGCGACTGCGAGCAGACCCACCTGTCGCTCGGGGTTCGGATCCCGGGCCGGCACTGGCCCCAGCGCTGGCCGCTGGCGGTCCTCAACACCGCGCTCGGCGGCGGGCTGAGTTCGCGTCTGTTCCAACAGATTCGGGAGACCCGCGGGCTGGCCTACTCGGTGTACTCGTCCATCGACTCGTTCGCCGACGGCGGTGCGCTGTCGGTGTACGCCGGCTGCCTGCCGGAGCGGTTTGACGAGGTGGTCCGGCTGACCACCGAGGTGCTCGAGGGGGTGGCCCGCGACGGTATCACCGAAGCCGAGTGCCGTATCGCCAAGGGCTCGATGCGTGGCGGGCTGGTGCTGGGCCTGGAGGACTCCGCATCGCGGATGAACCGACTGGGCCGCAGCGAGCTGAACTACGGTGAGTACCGCAGCATTTCGGCCACCCTTGCCGATATCGACCGGGTGACCGTCGAGGACGTCAACGCGGTGGCGCGCCACGTGCTGACCAAGCCTTTCGGTGCCGCCCTGCTGGGTCCCAAGCGGTCGAAACGCTCACTGCCACAACCTTTGCGGTCCATTCCGGAATTGGCCGGTTGATGTTCGGCCCGCCCGAATTGGCCGTCCCCATCGTGGGTGCGCCGATGGCGGGCGGACCCGGCACCCCGGCCCTCGCGGCGGCGTTGTCCAACGCCGGCGGCCTGGGTTTCCTGGCGGCCGGGTACCTGACCGCGGAGAAGTTCGCCTACGGCATCGCCGCGACCCGGGCCGCCACCGGTGGGCCGATCGGCGTGAATCTCTTTGTGCCGCAACCCTCGGTCGCCACGCCCGCCGCGCTGGAACGCTACCGCGAACTGCTGCGGCCACAGGCCGAGCGATTCGGAGCCGAGGCCGGAACACCGCGGCCCGACGACGACGCCTGGCAGGCCAAGCTGGACGTGGTGGCCGACACCGCACCCGAGGTCGCCTCGTTCACCTTCGGTTGCCCCGCCCCGGAGGTGGTGACTCGCCTGCGTGGGCGCGGTGTGGCGACCTGGGTGACCATCACGTCCATTGACGAGGCGCGGGTGGCCGTCGACGCCGGTGCCGATGCCCTGGTGGTGCAGGGCCCGGGTGCCGGCGGACACCGCGGCACCTTCGACCCGGGCGCCCTGCCGCCAAATCAGCCGCTGGAGGAGCTGTTCGCCGAGGTGGCGGGGTTCGGTGTGCCTCTGGTTGCCGCGGGTGGGTTGTCCGATGCGTCGGCGGTGGCGGGCGCGTTGGGCCGCGGGGCGGCGGCGGTCCAGATCGGCACCGCGCTGCTGCTGGCCGACGAGGCCGGAACCAATCCGGTGCACCGGCGCGCGCTGCGGGACGAGCAGTTTACCGACACCGTGGTCACCTGCGTCTTCTCGGGCCGCTACGCCCGCGGCCTGGCCAACGACTTCACCGCCCGCTACGACGGCGTGGCGCCGCTGGGTTACCCCGAGGTCAACCAGCTGACCGGGCCCATCCGGGCCGCGGCCATCGCGGCGGGTGACCCGCACGGCACCAATCTGTGGGCGGGCACGGCGTGGCGGGAAATCGGTGCGGGACCGACCGCGGATATTGTCGCGGCATTGACCGCCACCAACTGAGGCCAGGACCCATGCATCTCTCGCGCCGTCAGGCGTTCGTGTTGACCGGAGCCGCACTGGCGCTGACCGGGTGCGGCCCGAAGGCCGGGACGCCGACGATGCCACGGCGCAGCGACCCGGCCGAGCCACTGCCGCCGCTGGATGAGCGCCTCGGCATGTTGGAGGATCGGCACAACGCGATCGTCGGGCTGTACGGGGCGAACCTCGATTCGGACCGCACGGTGGCCCGCCACGACGGCGACCTGTTCGCGATGTGCTCGACCTTCAAGGCGTACGCCGCGGCCCGGGTGCTGCAGATGGCCCAGCGGGGCGAGCTGCGGCTGACCGACACGGCCTACATCGATCCGGCTGCCGTGGTGGCGAATTCGCCGATCGCCGGTCCGAAGGCGGGAGGCAGGCTGCCGCTGTCGGAGCTGTGCCGGGCGGCGCTGCAGCGCAGTGACAACACCGCGGCGAACCTGCTGCTTCACACCATCGGTGGCCCGCCGGCCATCACGGCGTTCGCCCGGTCGATCGGTGACGACCGCACCCGGCTGGACCGCTGGGAACTCGAATTGAACTCGGCGTTGCCCGGTGATCCGCGTGATACCAGCACCCCGCGGGCGCTGGGCGGCGGATTCCGAAGCCTGCTCACCGGAACGGTTTTGGACGATGCGCGCCGCAAGCAGCTGGAGGACTGGATGCGCGGCAACGTCACGTCGAGCATGCGGGCGGGCCTACCGCCGGGCTGGACGTCCGCCGACAAGACCGGCTCCGGCGACTTCGCCAGCACCAACGACATCGGAATCGTGTTCGGCCCGAACGGTCAGCGGCTGTTGCTGGCGATCATGACCCGCACCCGGTCGGACAACCCGAAAGCCGAGCCGTTGCGTCAGCTCATCGGGGAGGTGACGGCGGCGGCCCTACCCTCCCTGTTCGGGCAGGGCTGACCGACACGACATGCATGCGACCGAAGGGTGCCCCTGCGGGTCCGGTGCATCGTTCGGCCGCTGCTGTTCGGCGCTGCACCGCGGCGAGCGGCAGGCCGCGACCGCCGAGGAGCTGATGCGGTCCCGATACAGCGCCTACGCCGTCGGCGATCTCGACTACGTCTGGCGCACCTGGCATCCGCGTACCCGACCAGACGCACTCGCGCCGGACGGCGAGCTGACCTGGACCGGGCTGCAGATCATCGACACCGTTGACGGCGGGCCGGGTGAGCAGACCGGTGAGGTGGAGTTTCAGGCGAGCTACCGGAATGCGGGGTGCGCGGGGAGGCTGCACGAGCGGTCGCGGTTCGCCGTGCGAGCCGGTCGCTGGTTCTACGTCGACGGGGAACTGTTCGACTGATCGATGAGTTTTCCGCCCCGCGACGGTCAACCCTGCGGAGTGTCAGACGTCTTCAGTGGAGAGGACCCATTGTGAGTGAGTACGCCGCCCCGGTCGGGGCACCCATCTGGTTCGACTTGGTGAGCTCTGATCCGGACCGCGCCGCGGATTTCTATCGCGACATCTTCGGCTGGGAGCTGCAGGAACCCGCCCATCCGGAGTTCGGCGGCTACCAGAACTTCACCCGCAACGGTAGGCGGGTCGCCGGACTGGTTCCGCCGATGGCCGACGCCGGTCCGGCGAACATCTGGTCGGTATATCTGCACACCACCGACGTCGACGCGACCGTGGCCGCGGCCGAGGCGGCCGGGGCCACGGTGATGGTGCCGCCCATGGCCGTCGGCGACCTCGGCTCGATGATGGTGGTCACCGACCCGGCCGGCGCCGTCATCGGGTTCTGGCAACCGGGCACGCATGCCGGGTTCAACAAGTGGGGTGAGCACGGCACGCCCTACTGGTTCGAATGCCAGAGCAAGGACTACGACGCATCGCTGGCGTTCTACCGGCAGGTGCTGGGTGCCCGGATCGAGGAGATCGGGACCGGTGGCGACCCGGATGCCATGGGGCCCGACCGGTACGGTCAGGTCTTCGCCGGCGAGAGCGCATACTCCGGAATTATGGACGCCGCCAAACTTTTTCCGCCGGAGGTGCCATCGTTCTGGCAGGTGTACATCACCGTCGACGACGTGGCCGCCACGGTGAAGCGCAGCGAAGATCTCGGCGCGGAGATCCTGATGCCCGGCGAACAGACGCCGTACGGAACCCTCGCTGCGCTCCGGGATCCGCTGGGGGCGTTGATCTGCCTCGGCCATCCGCCGGCCGATATGACGCGCTGAAGACCAACGAACCGGGACGCTGCCCGAGCTGTCCCGGTCCGCTGTATGCAGGTGAGCCGTTGGCTCACCGAGTCTCTCAGGCCAGCAGGCTGACCGGATCGGTGTAGGGCAGATCCAGGTCGTGGGCGACCTCGGCATTGAGCAGCTGACCCTGGTGGGTCGACAGGCCCTTGGCCAGTGCCGGGTCGTTGAAGCACGCACCCTGCCAGCCCTTCTCGGCCAGCTTGATCACATACGGCATGGTCGCGTTGGTCAGGGCGTAGGTGGAGGTGCGCGGCACCGCGCCGGGCATGTTCGCAACACAGTAGAAGACGGCGTCGTGCACCTTGAATGTCGGCTCGTCGTGCGTGGTCGGCCGGGAGTCCTCGAAGCAGCCGCCCTGATCGATGGCGATGTCGACCAGGACCGCTCCCGGCTTCATCTGCGCCACAGTCTCGTTGGTGACCAGCTTGGGCGCCTTGGCACCGGGGACCAACACCGCGCCGATCACCAGGTCGGCCTGCTTGACCGCGTCCTCCAGGTCGAGCCGCGACGAGTAGCGGGTCTCGATGGCGCCGCCGTACTCGGCGTCGATCTTGCGCAGGATGTTGATGTTCAGGTCGAACACGGTGACGTGTGCGCCCATGCCCCAGGCGACGGCGGCGGCGTTGTCGCCCGCCATCCCGCCGCCGATCACCACGACCTTGGCCGGGGCGACGCCGGGGACGCCACCCATCAGCACGCCGCGACCGCCCTGGGTGCGCATCAGGTGATAGGCGCCGACCTGAGCGGACAACCGGCCGGCGACCTCGCTCATCGGGGCCAGCAACGGCAGGGCGCCGTCGGCTGTCTGCACGGTCTCGTAGGCGATCGAGGTGGTGCCCGACGCCAACAGCGCGTCGGTGCACGGCCGCGAGGCGGCCAAGTGCAGGTAGGTGAACAGGATCTGGCCCTTGCGCATCCGGCTGTACTCGGGCTCGATCGGCTCCTTGACCTTCAGCAGCAGGTCGGCCTCGGCCCACACCGTGTCGGGGCCGTCGATGATCTGCGCGCCCGCGGCCCTGAAGTCGTCGTCATGGAGGGCCGACCCCTCGCCGGCTCCGGACTGCACGAGGACGTCGTGGCCGCGGCGGACGAGTTCGGACACACCGGCCGGGGTGATGGCGACGCGGTACTCGTTGTTCTTGATCTCGGTCGGGATGCCGACGCGCATGATCGCTCCTATGTCGTGAATGGGCTCCGGGGAAAATTGTGAAGAAGTTTCGGGCATGAGGCAATCAGGACGAGGAAGATTCGATAAAGTGCCGCCATGATTGAAGGATCATCGAGAACGTCGGCACCGGCAATGCGCTTGCCGAAGGATGTTCGGCCCGGCGAACTCGACGAGATCGATCGCCGGATCCTGACCACCCTGCACGTCGATGCGCGGATCTCCAACAGCGCACTCGCCGAGGCGGTGGGCATCGCCCCGTCGACCTGCCATGGCCGGGTGCGGCGACTTCAGGACATCGGTGTGATCCGGGGGTTCTTCACCGATATCGATCCGGCGGCGATCGGACTTCCACTGCAGGCGATGATCTCGGTGACCCTGCAGTCCAACGCGCGCGGCAAGATCCGTAACTTCATCGCGCAGATGCGGCGCAAGCCCCAGGTGATGGACGTGTACTTCCTGGCAGGCGCCGACGACTTCATCATTCATGTGGCCGCGCGCGACACCGACGACCTGCGGTCGTTCGTGGTGGAGAACCTCAACGCCGACGCCGATGTGGCCGGCACCCAGACGTCGCTGATCTTCGAGCACCTGCGGGGCGCGGCGCCGCTGTAGTCACTCGTCGAGAGCGACGGTGACCGTCACCTTGCCGTTGGCGTCCCGGTGCGCCACCGCTTGTCCGGTGCGCTCGACGCCGTCGATGCGCACGGACAACGGCGCGCCGTCACCGAGGAAGTTGCGCCACCAGGTCTTGGCGTCGGGCATGTTGGCCGCGATCTCGATCGAGTCGCCGTGGCGGCGATATGCCACCGGAATGGAGAACTTCCGTCCCGTCCGCCGGCCGGTGTAGGTGATGACGGTGACGCTGCGCTGCAGTCCGACACCGAAGCGCGGGGACGTGGCGATCGCCGCCACCGGCGTGTTGAGCAGGGGGGCGGCCCGCATGAGCAGGCGCACCACGTCTTTCGGCTGAAACATCGTGTCGGAGTACCCACCTGTAGGCGGACCCAACACCTGCGGCACTAGTTCGGCAGTAGCCGTTCGGGGTGGTGGTAGGTGTTGGTGCCGCTGGGTAGGGGGAGTTGGGGTGGTGGGATCCATTGGGTGTTGCCGTTGGCGAGTTT
>CAZHUU010000140.1:6868-12286 GCA_964535335.1 uncultured Mycobacterium sp. | reverse complement strand
ATCCCGAAGGCGAGGCCGACTATTCGGCAGAGGTGCCGCTGTTCGAACAGCGCAGAGATCTCATACGGCTCAAGGCCGAACAGGATACGTTTGAGCACGCGAACCAGGCCCCAGATGGCCAGCGAGCTCATCAATATACTGAATAATATGGTCCAGATGGCGTTAAGCCGCCCACGGGCAATCTGATCTTCCACTTTTTTAAGGGAGATGCCGACCACCACCACGCCGACCACCGACACCGGCTGCGAACGCCGGCGCACCGTCGCCACCAAGGCGCCCAGCGTGGAGGCGGAGATCACCGCGAACATCACCCAGTGCCCGGCCCGCAGCGGGCCCTCGACACTGCCCGCCATCCCGGCGCCCACCAACGTGGCCGCGGCGACCACGGCGATCAGGGTGAGCTCGGTCGCCCGGCCACGCCAGGTCTCGGGCGGACGGGCCAGCTCCAGCACGACGGCGAACCAGGCCACCCCGGGCACCGCCACCAGGTAGATCTCGATCTGGCTGAGCACCCCGGCGTGGGCCGCACTGACCACGCGCACCGCGTCCAGCGCCACCACCGAGGCGAACCCGCACAACCCGATCGCGGCAAGTACCAACACGGGTTTCCGGGGATCGCGCGCCAGCAGGTACAGGCCCAGCCACCAGCTCAGCGTGAACACCACCGCCGACAGCGCCGCCATGGCTAGTGCCCGAACCGCCGGTTCCGGCTGCTGTAGTCGCGCAGCGCGCGTAGGAAGTCCACCCGCCGGAACGCCGGCCAGTACGCGTCGGTGAACCACATCTCCGAGTACGCGCTCTGCCACAACAGGAATCCGGACAGCCGCTGCTCCCCCGACGTCCGAATGACCAGATCCGGGTCCGGCTGCCCGGAGGTGTACAGGTTCTCCGAGATGCCCTCGATGGTGACGGCCTCGATGAGCTGCTCGGCGCTGGCGCCGTCGGCGAGTTTCTTGGCGAGCAGCCCGCGCACGGCGTCGACGATCTCCTGACGGCCGCCGTAGCCGACGGCGACGTTGACGTGAAACGACGCCGGCGGCAGCCCGACCGTGCTGTCCACCGCGTCCCGGAGCCGGCGGGCGGGTTCCTCGCCGAGCAGTTCCAGATCGCCGACGGTCCGCACGCTCCACCGGTTCACCGGCGCACAGATCTGCTCGACGACCTCGGTGATGATCTCGATCAGGCAGGCCAACTCGTGGGGTTCGCGCTGCAGGTTCTCCGTCGACAGCAGGTACACGGTGGCCATCTCGATGCCCGCGTCGGCACACCAGCGCAGCATTTCGGCGATCTTGGCCGCACCCATCCGGTAGCCGTAGCTGACGTCGTCGTGACCGGACTCACGCGCCCAGCGACGGTTGCCGTCGCACAACACCGCGATATGCCGCGGGAGCTGCGGTTTGGAGCGCGCCAGCTCGTGGCGCAGCCGCATCTCGTAGAGCCGGTAAGCCGGTTCTTTGAGGCGAGGCGGAATGATCTCCACGACAAATCAGACTACTGTGACGAAAAGCAGATCACGCCCCCGTGCGCGCAATGGAGGTGACATGACCGCAAGCGTCGACACCACCGATCCCCGCCGATCCGGCTCGTCCGACAACCGCGACCCCGAGGACTTCCCCGAAGCGGTCGTCGACGCCGCCGTCGAGTTCCTCGGAAAGCCCAGGGCCCGCGGCTGGATCCACGTCTACTCCGCCGTCATCGCAGCGATCGCCGGCGCGGCCCTGGTGTCGGTGTCGTGGTCACTTCAGGGCACCCGGGCCGGGCTGGCCACCCTGCTCTACACCTTCACGATCGTGGCGATGTTCGCCGTCAGCGGCACCTACCACCGGGTGAACTGGAAATCCGAGACGGCGCGCAAGTGGATGAAGCGCGCCGACCACTCGATGATCTTCATCTTCATCGCCGGCAGCTACACGCCCTTCGCGTTGTTGGCGCTGCCGTCCCAGAAGGGCATGGTGCTGTTCTGGATCGTGTGGGGCGGGGCGCTGGCCGGCGTGCTGCTGAAGTGCTTCTGGCCGTCGGCGCCCCGCTGGGTCGGGGTGCCGCTGTACATCCTGCTGGGCTGGGTGGCGGCGTGGTTCATCGGCCCGATCATGGACGGCGCCGGGGTGGCGGCCGTGGTGCTGCTGATCGTCGGCGGCGCGCTGTACAGCATCGGCGGCGTCTTGTACGCGCTGAAGTGGCCCAACCCGTGGCCCACCACATTCGGCCATCACGAGTTCTTCCACGCCTGCACCGCCGTCGCGGCGATCTGCCACTACATCGCCATGTGGTTCGCCGTCTTCTGATCCCGCCGAACAGACACAAAAGCCCCCGACACGCCGCAGCATCGGCGCTCTTTGCGTCTGCTCGCAGAGGGGTCAGACGGTGGTGATGTTCTCCGGACCCCAGTAGGCCTTCATCGACGCGATCTTGGCGTCGTCGTCGAACGTCATCACGCTGATGATGCTGATCCGCATGCCGTGGATGGTCAGCGTCCAGTAGAACGCGGCCTCGTTGCCCAACACCCGCAGCGTCTCGACATCGGTTTGGCTGCTGGCGTTTTCGACCGCGGTATAGAAGTTGCGGATGGCCTGGCGACCGACGTGCACCTCACCGCCGACCGGATCCTCGACGGTGGCGTCGACGGCGTAGAGCGTCGCGATCTGGTCGGCATCGCCCTTGGCGACGAAGTCGAGATAGGCGTGAACGGTCTGGCTGATCTGCTCGGCGCTGGGCATGAGCCGAACGCTACACGGACGAACCCAGCGCGTCGGCGAGATCCCGGGCACTCGTCACCGGCAGGTCGCACACCCGACCGCGGCAGACATAGGCCGCGTCGGCACCGCGCACCCGGTCCCGGCCGACCAGCAGCGGGGCCGAATCCACCGGTCCGCCGATCACGACGGCGCCGCCCGGCGACAGCCGGCGCGCGGCGGCCAACAATGGCGATCCGGGTTCGTCGCAGGCGACGGCCACCTGCAGCGGCCCGCGCACGGCGGCCTCTGCCACCGCGAGCCAATGCCCCGCCGATCGCGGCGCCTTGGCCAGCAGGGGCGAGTGCGCCAGCAGCGTCTCGGCGGCCGCCTCGCCGTACCGCCCCGCCCAGTCGCCGTCGATGAGATGCCCGATGGTCAGCAGCGCCTCGGCGATCAGGGCCGCCCCGGAGGGTGTCGCGCCATCCAGCGGGTCGGCGGGGCGCACCATCAACTGCTCGGCGTCGTCGGCGGTGTCGAACCAGCGGCCCGGCCGGTCCGGGTCGGCGAAGTGCCCCTGCGCCAGCCCGACGAGTTCGGCCGCGGTGGCCAGCCAGGACGGGTCCGCAGTGAGCTGGTAGAGCGAGAGCAGCCCGGTGGCCAACGAGGCGTGATCCTCCAGGATGGCCGTGCTCTCCCCCACCACGCCATGCAGGCTCGCGCGCCGCAACCGGCCGCCGACGAAATGCCGATCGACGATCATCTCCGCGCACCGCACCGCGGCCGCCAGTAAGTCCGGATCATCAAGGGCCACACTGGCTTCCGCCAGCGCGGTGATCGCCAGGCCGTTCCACGCCGTCACCACCTTGTCGTCGCGGGCCGGCTGAATCCGCGTCGCCCGCGCGGCCAGCAGCGCGGTGCGCACCCGCTCGAAACGCTCGGCGTCATCCGGGTCGGCGGGCAGCTGCAGCACCGAGGTGCCGTGCTCGAACGTGCCGCGGTCGGTGACCGCGAAAACCCTTGCCGCCCAGTCCCCGTCGTCGACGCCGAGCACCTCGCGCAGCTGCACGGGCGTCCACACATAGGTCGAGCCCTCCATGCCCGCGGCGTCGGCGTCCAGCGACGAGGTGAACATGTCCCCGTCGGCGAGGTCGTTGATCAGGAAGGCCGCGGTCTGCGCGGCCACCCGGCGGGCCAGTGGGTCGCCGGTGCGCCGGGCCCAGTGCGCGTAGGCGCGCAGTAGCAGCGCGTTGTCGTAGAGCATCTTCTCGAAGTGCGGCACCACCCAGTCGGCGTCCACGCTGTAGCGCGCGAACCCACCCGCCAACTGGTCGTAGATCCCGCCCCGCGCCATCGCCGCACCAGTGCGCGCCACCGCGGCCAGCGGCACCGGCGAGCGGGTCCGCTCGTGGGTGCGCAACAGCGCCTCCAGCAGCGCCGACGGCGGGAATTTCGGCGCGGTCCCGAACCCGCCGCGCCGGGTGTCCTCGTCGCCCAGGATCGCCGCGACCGCGGTGTCGCAGAGGGCCGGGTCGATCTCCGGGCCACCGCCGGGCAGCCCGGAGGCCATCCGCCGCAGTTCGTCCGCCACCTGGTCGGAGGCCTGCTCGACGTCGGTCCGCTGGGTGCGCCAGGTCTCGGCGACGGCCGCCAGCAGTTGCAGGAACTGGGCTTTCGGGTAGTAGGTGCCGCAGAAGAACGGCCGTCCGTCGGGCGTCAAGAAGCAGGTCATCGGCCAGCCGCCCTGGCCGGTCATCGCCACCGTGGCGTTCATGTACACCGCGTCGAGGTCCGGACGCTCCTCGCGGTCGACCTTGATGCAGACGAAGTCGGTGTTCGCCGCCGCCGCGACCGCCGCGTCCTCGAAGGACTCGTGGGCCATCACATGACACCAGTGGCACGCGGCGTAGCCGATGGACAGCAGGATCGGCACGTCGCGGCGGGCCGCCTCGGCCAGCGCTTCGGCCGACCAATGCTGCCAGTGCACCGGGTTGTCGGCATGCTGACGCAGATAGGGGCTGGTCGCCCCGGCGAGGGCGTTAGCCCCCAGGCTCATGCGCGGGCTTCTCGGCGGTGGCCTCCGAGGTGTCCTCAGGTGTCTCGGAGCGGCCGCCGTCCGCGGTGCCGGCCTGGTCCTGCCCGGCCTCGGTGTCGGTGTCGGTGTCGAAGGTCTTGGGCAGGCGCTTGAGATGCTTGTTCATCGACCACACCAGGATGAACACGCCGATCAGCAGCAGCACGACCACCAGCAGGCCCACCGGACTGGCCTTGCCGAAATCCGGCCCGGTGTTCTTGGGTGGGTCGGCCAGCACCGACACCGTGGCCATCATCAGGGACGTCACTCGAAAACCTCGATTCCGGCGAACAGGTCGTCTTCGGGCAGTCGGGCCGGGACGCGGGAGCGCGCCAATTCGAACTCCTCGGTCGGCCACAACCGCTGTTGCCACTCTATGGGGGTGGCGAAGAAGAACCCGGTGGGGTCGATCTGGGTGGCGTGCGCCTTGAGCGCCTCGTCGCGCTGGGTGAAGTAGTCCGAACACGGAACCCGGGTGGTCACCCGTCCGGCGTGGACGTCGAACTCGGGATCCCAGTTCGCCAGCCACTTGGCGAACGGACCCTCCTGCCCGTTCTTGGCGAACTCGTCCTGCAGCATCTGCATGCGCTCACGGAGGAACCCGTGGTTGTAGTACAACTTGCTGACCGTCCACGGCTCGCCGGCATCGGGGTGGAGCCGATGGTCGCCGGC
>CAZHUU010000140.1:1797-6858 GCA_964535335.1 uncultured Mycobacterium sp. | reverse complement strand
GTGCAGCACCAACATCGAGGACCTCGGCCTCGAACGCGGCCACCGACACCTGATGGCACCGGATGTGGTCGGGGTGTGGGTAGCCGCCGTTCTCGTCGTAGGTCGTCATGACGTGCGGGCGGAACTCGCGGATGACCTTGACCAGTTCGGCGACCGGCTCCTCCAGTGGCACCAGCGCGAAACAGCCCTCCGGAAGCGGGGGCGACGGATCGCCCTCGGGCAGTCCGGAGTCCTCGAAGCCGAGCCAGTGATGTTCGACGCCGAGGATCTCCGCCGCCCTGGCCATCTCGTCGCGGCGGATGTCGGCGATGCGTCCCCGCACCTCGGGCAGGTCCATCGCCGGGTTGAGGATGTCGCCACGCTCACCACCGGTCAGGGTGACCACCAGCACCCGGTGGCCCTCGTCGGCGTAACGAGCCAGCGTGGCCGCGCCCTTGCTGGACTCGTCGTCCGGGTGGGCGTGGACGGCCATCAACCGCAGTTCGGTCACGTCTCCCTCTGCTCGTCGGTCGTCAACTGGTGTGCCCCCGCGTACCGCTGGAACAGTGTGGGCACGCCCTATAGTCCTGTCCTAATGGTCCCATCCGGACACCGGGTACCCGCAATCGAAGTCAGCGACGAGAGACGCACACCACCATGACCCAGCCGCCCGCCCTTCCGCCGGAGTCCCGGTACGGCCGCCGCACCTCCCCGGTGACCCGGCGTCGGGTGGCGATCGCGCTGGGTGTGCTGGTCCTGGCCGCCGGTGTGGCCGTCGCCGTGGTCGGCTATCAGCGCTTCGAGGGCAATGACGTCGAGGGCAGCATCGCGGCCTACCGGGTGCTCGATGACCAGGCGGTGTCGGTCACGATCAGCGTGACGCGAAAGGACCCGTCCCGGCCGGTGTCGTGCATCGTGCGGGCCCGGTCCCGCGACGGCGCCGAGACCGGCAGGCGCGAAGTCCTCGTTCCGCCGTCGGAGTCCAAGACGGTGCAGGTCACCACCACGGTGGCGTCCTACCGACCACCATTCGTGGGCGACATCTACGGGTGTGGAATGAACGTTCCGGGCTACCTCGTCGCCTCCTGAGGGCCGGGCGTCCCGGCATCCCGGCGGCAAACACCGAACTGCGAAAACGTAAAGGTCCGCCAACGCGCCGGTGGTAGACTCGGCGGCACACGGTTCCTGCTGGGAGCCGTTTATTGCGTCTTTAGCGCGTTTACACGCGGCTCTGAGGTGGCAATACACGGGCATTGTTCCGCGCGTTCCCGGCAGAGACACACGAAGACTTTGCAACGCGAACATCGCGGAACCAACGAATGAGGAGCGCGACGAGATGACCGATACCCAGGTGACCTGGCTGACCCAGGAGTCCCACGACCGGCTGAAGGCCGAGCTCGATCAGTTGATCGCCAACCGCCCGATCATCGCCGCGGAGATCAACGATCGCCGTGAGGAGGGCGACCTGCGCGAGAACGGTGGGTACCACGCCGCCCGCGAGGAGCAGGGCCAGCAGGAAGCCCGCATCCGTCAGCTCCAGGAACTGCTCAACACCGCCAAGGTCGGTGAGGCGCCGAAACAGTCCGGCGTGGCGCTGCCCGGCTCGGTGGTCAAGGTGTACTACGACGGTGACGAGTCCGACACCGAGACGTTCCTGATCGCCACCCGCCAGGAGAGCGTGAACAACGACAAGCTCGAGGTGTACTCCCCGAACTCGCCGTTGGGCTCCGCACTGCTGAACGCCAAGGAAGGCGAGACCCGGACCTACACCGTGCCCAACGGCAGCGTCGTCAAGGTCACGCTGGTCAGCGCCAAGCCCTACCACTCCTGATCCCGGCGCCCCGGCCACGGGGGCTACAGTTCCCGCTCGTGGCGCGGATCGCCGAAGACCTTCTGCTGCTGCTGCTCGACAACGCGTCGGCACAGCCGGGACTCGAGCGCGTCAAACGCAAGCGACTGATGGCCGCCGCCGTCCTGCTGGATCTGGCCTACGCATGTCGGGTTCGCCCCGCCCTGCCGGAGGAGCCGGTGCCGCCGGGCCGGCTGATCGCGCTGGCGGGCCCTCCCCCGCTGGACCCGGCGGTGCGACCGGCGCTGGCGCTGCTGGAGCAGGGACCCATCACGCCGGCCGCCGCCATCGCCGCATTGCGCAAGCGCGCCGAGGACGACGTGCTCGACCAACTGCTGCGCACGGGTCAACTGCATCAGGTGGAGCTGTCCACCGGCCGGCTTCGCCGCAGGCGGGAGTACGCCTGGCCGATCAACAACCGGTCGCGGGCCGACGGCGTCCGGGCCGCGGTAATGGCGGCCCTGTTCGATCGGCATCGGCCCGAGCCGGCCACCGCCACGGTCATCGCGCTGCTGGTGAGCGTGGACGGCCTGGGCGCGGTGTTCAGCCTGAACGAGCGCGGCTGGCGGTGGGTGCACGACCGCGCCAACGAAATCGCAAGCGGCAGTTGGGTTGACGACGCCAACCTGGCCGACGTCAACCTCGCGGTGACCACCGCGGCGGTGCGACCGGCGTTAGGCTAGCGCCTGTTCGAGGTCGCCGAGCAGGTCGGCGGCGTCCTCGATACCCACCGAGAGCCGGACCAGGTCGTCGGGCACCTCGAGCTGCGAGCCCGCCGTCGAGGCGTGCGTCATCGCGCCCGGATGCTCGATCAGCGACTCCACCCCACCCAACGATTCGGCGAGGATGAAAACCTCGGTGCGCGAGCACAACTCATGCGCGGCCTGCGTACCGCCACGCATCCGCGCCGACACCATCCCGCCGAAACCGCGCATCTGCCGGGCGGCGACATCATGGCCGGGATGGCCGGGCAGTCCCGGGTAGAGCACCTGGCTGACCGCGGCGTGGTCGTCCAGGAACGCGGCGACCTTTGCGGCGTTGTCGCAGTGCCGTTGCATCCGCAACTCCAGGGTCTTCAGCCCGCGCATGGTCAGGTAGGCGTCGAACGGGCCGGGGATCGCGCCGGCGCCGTTCTGCAGGAAGCCGAACTGGGCGTCGAGTTCCTCGTCGTCGGTCACCAGCGCGCCACCCACCACGTCGGAGTGGCCGCCGATGTACTTCGTCGTCGAGTGCAGCACGATGTCGGCGCCGAGGGTCAGCGGCTGCTGCAGGGCCGGCGAGGCGAAGGTGTTGTCCACCAACACCTTCACCTTCGACGGGCGGGCAAGCTCGACGATGGCCGCGATGTCCGCGATCGACAGCAACGGGTTGGTGGGCGTCTCCACCCAGATCAGTCGGGTCTGGTCGGTGATCGCCGCCCGCACGGCGTCGAGATCGGCCAGCGGCACCGGGGTGTGCTGCACACCCCACTCCCGGAACACCTTGTCGATCAGGCGGAAGGTGCCCCCGTAGGCGTCGTCCGGGATGACGATGTGATCACCGGGGCGAAGCACCGCGCGCAGCGCGCAGTCCGATGCCGCCATCCCCGAGGAGAACGCGCGCCCGTAGGTGCCGCTCTCGACCGCGGCCAGCACCGCCTCCAGCGCCGACCGCGTCGGGTTGCCGGTGCGGGCGTACTCGAAGCCGCCGCGCAGACCACCGACCCCGTCCTGCTTGAAGGTGCTGCTGGCGTAGATCGGGGCGTTGACCGCCCCGGTTCCGGGGTCGGGGCGAAAGCCCGCATGGATCGCCTTGGTCGCGAACCCCTGCCAGCGGTGGGGATCGGCTGCGCTGCGCTGTTCACTCATCGCATCCGAGCCTAGTGCCGGGCCGGGCGTAGAACTCAGGCGGTCGGCAGGCAGACCGTCGTCATGATCTTGTCGGCCAGGGTCTGGCGCTTGGCGTCCCACAGCGGGAACAGATAGCCGATGTAGCAGACGATGGCGTCCACCACGTGGGCCAGCTGCCGAACGATCGACAGCCCGAAGCCGATCGGCTCCCCGGTCCGCTCGCTGATCACCTTGAACTTCAGCACCGATTTGCCGATGCTCGAGCCCGTCGTGCCCTGCCGGTAGCCGTAGTTCCAGACCGCGAACGCCAGCGCGGCGATTCCGAACAGGAAGGACAGCACCAGGCCCAGCGTCGAGGGGTGCGCGGTGCAGTACACCCCCTGGCTCCCGTTGTATGCCTCGGTTCTGCAGTTGCTCTGACCGAAGAGGAACAGCATGCCCTGGGCGATGCCGGACAGCAGGAGCACCGGAATGCTGTCGACGATCCAGGCGCCGACGCGCCGGATCCAGGGCGTGTAGGCGTTCTGCGGCAGCGCCGCCACCGCGTTGGGTTCCGCCGGCGGCGGCGGGAAGCTGCCGACCGGCGGCGGGTAACCCGGCAGCGACGGCTTGCTGCCGGGCGGGGGCGGCGGGTACCCGGACGCGGACGGGTAGTCGCCGAGTGGAATCGGAACGTCGCCGGGCGGTGGGGTCGGTTCGGTCACCGAGAAATCCTCTCGCGCGGGTGCTCGGGAGTACGGCGCTACAGCGGCAGGCAGACCGTGGTCATGATCTTGTCGGCCAGGGTCTGCCGCTTGGCGTCCCACAGCGGGAACAGATAGCCGATGTAGCAGATGATCGCGTCCACCACGTGGGCCAGCTGCCGAACGATCGACAGCCCGAAACCGATTGGCTGGCCGGTCTTTTCGCTGACCACTTTGAACTTCATCACGGACTTGCCGATGCTCGAGCCGGTGGTGCCCTGCCGGTACCCGTAGTTCCACAGCAGGTAGCCCAGGCCGATGAGCAGACAGAGGTTGAAGGCCACCAACCCGAGGGTCGAGTTGCCGGTGGCGCAGAACTCGCCGAGGTTGTACTCCGAGGAGTCGGTCACGCACGCCGTCTCCTGCGTCGCCATCTCGATGCCGTAGCCGATACCGACGATCACCATGTAGGGCAGGTAGTCGATCAGCCACGCCACCGCGCGGGTGACCCACGGGGTGTAGGCGTCCTGCGGCAAGACCGGAACGGCCGGCGGAGGGGCGAACCCGGGCGACGAAGGCAGGTAACCGGCAGGAGGTGGCGGCGGGTAGCCACCGGCCGGTGTTGGTGGCGGATAGCCACCGGAAGGTGGGGGTGGAAAACCGCCGGGCGGCGGTGGGGGTGGAAAACCGCCGGGCGGCGGTGGGGGTGGAAAACCGCCGG
>CAZHUU010000140.1:0-1787 GCA_964535335.1 uncultured Mycobacterium sp. | reverse complement strand
GGCGGGCGTGTTCATCAGCGCGGCATTGTTGATGAGCAGGTCCGGTGGGCCGTGGGGCGTTTGCGGGACAGGCTGGCCGCCCGGAGGCGGTTGTGGAGTGTTTCCCGACGGCGGGCCTGGCGGTTGTTCGGTCATCATGCCTTCCACTGCAGACGCATTGGCGGAGTGAAGCGGCACTACCCTATCGTCGGCGGGGCGTCTCCGACAGGAATCCGAGCAGATCGTGGCGTGTTATCACCCCGACCGGTTTACCCTCCTCGACCACCATCACCGCGTCCCAGTCGCGCAGGGCCTTGGCCGCGGCGCTGACCAGTTCGCCGGCACCGATCAGGGGCAGCGGCGGGCTCATGTGCAGCGAGACGGCGTCCGCCAGCTTCGCGCGGCCCTCGAAAACCGCCGACAGCAGTTCACGTTCGGAAACGCTTCCGGCGACCTCGCCGGCCATCACCGGCGGCTCGGCGCCGACGACCGGCATCTGTGACACCCCGTACTCACGCAGGATCCCGATCGCGTCGCGGACGGTCTCCGAGGGGTGGGTGTGCACCAGATCGGGCAGCGCACCGGACTTGCCGCGCAGGACGTCGCCCACGCTCGGCTCCGGCAGCGAATTGTCAAGCGGCGTACGCAGAAAGCCGTAGGACGACATCCATGCGTCGTTGAAAATCTTGGACATGTAGCCCCGCCCGCCGTCCGGCAGCAGCACCACCACCAGCGCGTCCGGTCCGGCCTCCTCGGCCACCTTCAGTGCGGCCACCGCGGCCATCCCACACGAGCCGCCGACCAGCAGGGCCTCCTCGCGGGCCAGGCGGCGGGTCATGTCGAAGGAGTCGGCGTCGGAGACCGCGATGATCCGGTCGGGCACCGACGGGTCATAGGCGGCCGGCCAGAAATCCTCACCGACCCCCTCGACCAGATACGGCCGCCCGGTGCCACCGGAGTAGACCGAACCCTCCGGATCGGCGCCGATGACCTGCACCCGGCCGCCGGAGACCTCCTTGAGGTAGCGCCCGGCCCCGGTGATCGTCCCGCCGGTGCCGACTCCGGCGACGAAGTGGGTGACCTTGCCGTCGGTGTCGGCCCAGATCTCCGGGCCGGTGGTCTCGTAGTGACTGGCGGGGCCGTTCGGGTTGGAGTACTGATCCGGCTTCCACGCACCCTCGATCTCGGTAACCAGACGGTTGGAGACGCTGTAGTAGCTGTCCGGGTGGTCCGGCGGCACCGCCGTGGGGCACACGACGACCTCGGCGCCGTAGGCGCGCAACACGTTTCGCTTGTCCTCGCTCACCTTGTCCGGGCAGACGAACACGCACTTGTAGCCGCGCTGCTGGGCCACCAGCGCCAGTCCCACGCCGGTGTTCCCCGAAGTCGGCTCCACGATCGTGCCGCCCGGCTTGAGTTCACCGGCGGCCTCCGCGGCGTCGATCATCTTGATCGCGATGCGGTCTTTGGAACTGCCGCCCGGGCTGAGATATTCGATCTTGGCGGCGACCGTGCCGGAGCCGTCGGGAACGATGGAGTTCAGTGCAACCAGCGGGGTGTTCCCGATGAGCTCACTGACGTGCCGCGCGATTCGCATGCCTACATCGTGTCAGGCCCGGGGTACCCGTGCTCAGCCGGTGGCTGCCCCTGCCTGTGCTCAGCCGGTGGCTTCGCGGATGTACTCGCCGATCTGCCGCAGCGACCGCGTCGCCTCCGGGATCAGCGGGGCGGCCATCTGGAAGTCGTGGATCTGCCCCGGCCACACCCGCACCTCCGTCGGCACCCCCGCCGCCGCGAGCCGGCGGGCC
>CAZHUU010000139.1:0-12323 GCA_964535335.1 uncultured Mycobacterium sp. | reverse complement strand
GATCATCATGGCGACGGTCAAGGGCGACGTCCACGACATCGGCAAGAACATCGTCGGCGTCGTCCTGCAGTGCAACAACTACACCGTGATCGACCTCGGCGTGATGGTGCCCGCGCAGAAGATCCTGGACGCGGCCAAGGAACACGACGCCGACATCATCGGGCTGTCCGGCCTGATCACCCCATCGCTGGACGAGATGTCCAACTTCGCGGTCGAGATGGAACGCGAAGGGCTCGACATCCCGCTGCTCATCGGTGGTGCGACCACCTCGCGCGCCCACACCGCCGTCAAGATCGCGCCCCGTCGTTCCGGCCCGGTGGTCTGGGTCAAGGACGCGTCGCGGTCGGTACCGGTCGCGGCGGCCCTGCTCGACGACCGGCAGCGGCCGGCCCTGCTGGAGGCCACCGAGAAGGACTACGCCTCCCTGCGGGAACGGCACTCCCAGAAGAACGAGCGCCCGACGCTGACGTTGGAGAAGGCCCGGGCCAACCGGACCCCGATCGAGTGGGACGCCTACACGCCGCCGGCGCCCGCCCAGGGTCTGGGGGTGCGGGAGTTTCACGACTACGACCTGGCCGAACTGCGCGAGTACATCGACTGGCAGCCGTTCTTCAACGCCTGGGAGATGAAGGGCCGTTTTCCCGACATCCTCAACAACCCGGCTTCCGGCGAGGCGGCCCGCAAGCTCTACGACGACGCCCAGAAGATGCTCGACACCCTGATCAAGGAGAAGTGGCTGACGGCCAACGGGGTGATCGGCTTCTTTCCGGCGAACGCGGTCGGTGACGATATCGAGGTCTACACCGACGACACCCGCACCGAGGTGCTGACCACACTGCACAACCTGCGCCAGCAGGGCGAGCACCGCGAGGGCATCCCGAACCGGAGCCTCGGCGACTTCGTCGCCCCCCGGGAGACGGGCCTATCGGACTACGTCGGTGCCTTCGCGGTCACGTCGGGGCTCGGCAGCGGTGAGAAGATTGCGGAGTTCAAGGCCGCCCTGGACGACTACAGCGCGATCCTGCTGGAGTCGCTGGCCGACCGGTTGGCGGAGGCGTTCGCCGAACGGATGCACGAACGGGTCCGCAAGGAGTTCTGGGGATATCAGCCCGACGAGCACCTGGACAACGAGGAACTCATCGGCGAGAAGTACACCGGCATCCGGCCCGCCCCCGGCTACCCGGCCTGCCCGGAGCACACCGAGAAGATGACGCTCTGGGAGCTGATGGACGTCGAGAAGCGCACCGGCATCGAACTGACCGAGTCGATGGCGATGTGGCCGGGCGCCGCCGTCAGCGGCTGGTACTTCTCGCATCCGCAGTCGCAGTACTTCGTGGTCGGACGGCTGGCCCAGGACCAGGTCGCCGACTACGCGAAGCGCAAGGGCTGGACGCTGGCCGAGGCGGAGCGCTGGCTGGCTCCCAACCTCGGTTACAACCCGGAGGACTGAGCCCAACGGCCGCAAGGCTTTCCGTGCGGATTGTTCAGTCGTCGCCGGTGCATGGCACAATCGTGCGGTGCGAGCGGTGTTGTGGGACATGGACGGCACGCTGGTGGACTCCGAAAAGCTGTGGGACATCGGCCTGCAGGAGTTGTACCGGCGCCTCGGCGGTGAGCTGACACCCGAGGTTCGCGACGCCACCGTCGGTGGGTCCGCCGACGGGGTGATGCGGATCGTCTACACCGACCTCGGCCTGGAGCACGATCCGGCGCACATGGCCGAGAGCGCCGACTGGTTGCACGAGTTCACCGCCGACCTGTTCGACGGCGGCCTGCCGTGGTGCGAGGGCGCCCGCGAACTGCTCGACGCGCTGGCCGAGGGCGGGGTTCCGATGGCGCTGGTCACCAACACCCGGCGGGCGTTGACCGAGCGGGCGCTGAACAGCATTGGCCGCCAATACTTCTCGGCGAGCGTCTGCGGTGACGAGGTGGTGCGCGCCAAGCCGGCGCCGGATCCCTATGAGCGGGCGGCGGCGCTACTGGGGCTGGACCCCGGTCAGTGCCTGGCCATCGAGGACTCCGTCACCGGCGCCGCCGCCGCCGAGGACGCCGGATGCCCGGTGTTGGTGGTGCCCAACGATGTCGCGGTGCCCCCGAGCGCGCGTCGGCATCACGTCTCCTCGCTGTCCGGGCTGGACATCCCGCAGCTGCTCGAGATCTACGCCGACCTGCAGCCCGGCCGTGGTGAGCGCTCGGCCTAGGACTGCTGGTCAATATCGTCCTGCCGCCGGTCCGACTGTGCGAAGGTAGTCCTCAGTAAGTTCTTGCAGCGCTGCGGAAAGGACGCCTCATGGCCGGGCAGGGCCCCATCGACAACACACCGTCCGCCATCACCGACGAAGACTTCTCCTCCGGCGGGACCGCCGTGCGCATCGCCTCGGTGGCGGCCCTCGGTGGTCTGCTGTTCGGCTACGACAGCGCGGTGATCAACGGCGCGGTGTCGTCGATCCAGAGCCACTTCGGCATCAACAACGCCTCCCTCGGCTTCGCCGTCGCCTCGGCACTGCTGGGCGCGGCCGCGGGCGCCATGACGGCCGGCCGGATGGCCGACCGCCTCGGCCGGATCGCGGTCATGAAGATCGCCGCGGTGCTCTTCCTGATCAGCGCCATCGGCACCGGCCTGGCCGGCAGCGTGTGGCTGATCGTGCTGTTCCGGATCGTCGGCGGCGTCGGCGTCGGCGTGGCGTCGGTGATCGCACCGGCCTACATCGCGGAGACCTCCCCGCCGCGCATCCGCGGCCGGCTGGGTTCGCTGCAGCAGCTGGCCATCGTCTCCGGCATCTTCCTGTCGCTGGCGATCGACTACGCGCTGGCGCACATCGCCGGGGGTGCGAGCAAGGACCTGTGGCTCGGTCTCGAGGCCTGGCGCTGGATGTTCCTGATGATGGCGCTGCCGGCCGTCCTCTACGGCGTGCTGGCGTACACCATCCCGGAGTCGCCCCGTTATCTCGTTGCCACGCACCGGATTCCGGAAGCCCGCAAGGTGCTCACCATGCTGCTGGGTGAGAAGAACCTGGAGATCACCATCGATCGCATCCAGAGCACGCTGCAGCGGGAGGACAAGCCGTCGTGGCGCGATCTGCGCAAGCCCACGGGTGGTCTGTTCGGCATCGTCTGGGTGGGCCTGGGCCTGTCGATCTTCCAGCAGTTCGTCGGGATCAATGTGATCTTCTACTACTCCAACGTGTTGTGGGAGGCGGTGGGCTTCGACGAGAGCCAGTCCTTCATCATCACGGTGATCACCTCGGTGGTGAACATCGTGACGACGTTGATCGCGATCGCGCTGATCGACAAGATCGGCCGCAAGCCGCTGCTGCTGATCGGTTCGACCGGCATGGCGATCACCCTGGCGACGATGGCGATCATCTTCGGCACCGCCACCCAGGTGAACGGCACGCCGCAACTCGGCGACGTGACCGGCCCGGTCGCCCTGATCGCGGCCAACCTGTTCGTCGTCGCGTTCGGCATGTCCTGGGGCCCGGTGGTGTGGGTGCTGCTCGGGGAGATGTTCCCCAACCGCATCCGGGCCGCGGCGCTGGGCCTGGCCGCGGCCGGGCAGTGGGCCGCCAACTGGTTGATCACGGTCACCTTCCCGCAGTTGCGCGAGGTGCTCGGCGTGGCCTACGGCTTCTACGCGCTGTGCGCCATCCTGTCCGGTCTGTTCGTGTGGAAGTGGGTCATGGAGACCAAGGGCGTGTCGCTGGAGGACATGCACGCCGAGCTGTTGCACGAGGAGAAGCCCACCCCGGCCTGATAGCGGCCGCTCCCGGAACCGCGTCGCCCGCCGGACCCGGTGCGCCACGCCACCCGCTGTCCGGGCGGGTAGTGGTTGTGCCCGGCTTTGAGCGACTATCTGCCCTGCGGTCGCACCTGGCCGTCGCCCGATGGCGTTGCCGCCCGTCTCGCCCCGCCGGATAGTCGCTCAAAGCCGGGCACAACACCGGTACACCGAGAGCCCGGCCCGCGGAGGTTCCAGACAGTCACTATCAATTGACATACACTGTCAGTATTCGCGGAGACGCGGTCGACGTCGCTTGGTCGGGGCCAACGGCGCAGCAATGGGAGATATCGATGACCGACACCTCATGGGTGGTAGCACGTCGGCGAGGGCGCCCACCGGCCAGTGACGCCGCGGCGACCCGCGAGCGGATTCTTGGATGCGCCCGCGAGATCTTCGCCGAGGTGGGCTACGAGGCGACGACGTTCCATGCGGTCGCGACCAGGGCGGGACTGACCCGGCCCGCCGTCAACAACTACTTCGCCGGCAAGTCGCTGCTGTACCGCGAGGTGATGTGCCGGATCAGCGACGGCGTCCTCGAAGGCGTCCACCTGGCCTCGGCGGCGCCGACACTGCGCGAGCAGATCACCACGTTCGTCGAGGTGGCGGTGGTGAGCCACAGCGACGATCCGTCCATCGCCGGCTTCCTGGTGCAGGCCGCACTCGAGGCCAGGCGAAGGCCCGAACTCGGGGGTGGTGACGCGGACGCGGTCGCGTTGATCGAGCAGTTCGTCCGCGATGCCGTCGCCGCCGCCGACCGGCGTGGTGAACTGGCGCCGGGCGTGGACCCCGTCGTGCTCGCCGAGACCCTGGTCGGGATGGTCTGGGGGATGGTGTTCCAGGTCAGCGGCACCGCCTCGCGGGACGGTTGCCCCGCTGCGGCCGACCTGAGCCTCCTGCTGACCCGCGGACTGCTGGGCGGCCCGTCGCGCTAGGGCACGTCGGTGTACTGCCAGCCGGCCCCGGTGGCCGAGAACGTGAAGCCCCTGTCGGTCTGCTCGGACATGCAGGAGACCCCGGCGTCCTGGACGTTGCAGCGGAACCCGGCGGCCGCCAGGATCTTGTTCAGCGGCAGCGTCTTGGCCGTGCCGGACGAGGGCTTGAACGCCTCGGCGGGCACCGATGCGAACTGCGGATCGCCCTGATAGCGCACCACGATCGCGTTCGGCGCGGCGGTCTGACCCTGGTCGTCGGCGACGCTGGCCGGCGCGCCGGCGATCCCGAGGCTCCCGCCCGTCGACTGACAACCCGCCCAGGTGCGCGACACGATCACGCAGCGCCAACTCCCGCTCGGCGAGGTGAAGTAGTAGCCGCCATCGCCGATGGCGGTATCGGCGAAGTAGTCGAACGCATTCACCAGCTTGTCGTTGTTGGGCCGGGTCGAGGATGCGGGCGGCGGCGCCGCGGTCTGCTGACTGTTGTCCCCGTTGTTGACGATCGGGCTCGAGCAGCCGACCGCGACCATGACGGCGGCCGGCAACAGAACGGCCCGTGATGCGTGCACGTGACGGCAGCCTAGCCGGTTCGCCGGAAACCGCCGTGACCGTGCACGGCATCGCATGGAACAATCGCTGCCCGTGAAGACCTTCGAGGCGCTGTTCGCCGAACTCGGGGAGCGTGCCCGCACCCGGCCCGCGGGCAGCGCCACCGTGGCCGCGCTCGACGGCGGCGTCCACCACCTCGGCAAGAAGATCCTCGAAGAGGCAGGCGAGGTGTGGCTGGCCGCCGAACACGAGACCGACGACGCCCTGGCGGGCGAGATCAGCCAACTGCTCTACTGGACGCAGGTGCTGATGATCGCGCGCGGACTGACCCTCGACGACATCTACCGAAAGCTCTGAGTGGCTGCCATGTTGCGTGTCGCGGTCCCGAACAAGGGGGCGCTGTCCGAGTCCGCCGCCGAGATCCTCTCGGAGGCGGGTTACCGCCGCCGCAGCGACCCCAAGGACCTGACCGTCATCGATCGCGCCAACGGTGTGGAGTTCTTCTTCCTGCGGCCCAAGGACATCGCCATCTACGTCGGCTCCGGGGAACTGGACTTCGGCATCACCGGGCGTGACCTGGCCGCCGAATCGGATGCCCCGGTGCGCGAACGGCTGGCGCTGGGCTTCGGCTCGTCGAGCTTCCGCTACGCCGCCCCCGCGGGCCGGGACTGGACGCCGGCGGATCTGGCGGGTAAGCGAATTGCCACCGCCTACCCGAACCTGGTCCGGAAAGACCTGGCGGCCAAAGGAATCGAGGCGACGGTGATCCGCCTCGACGGCGCTGTGGAGATCTCGATCCAGCTCGGCGTCGCCGACGCCATCGCCGACGTCGTGGGCTCCGGTCGCACCCTGGGCCTACACAACCTGGCGCCGTTCGGTGAACCGCTGTGCGACTCCGAGGCGGTGCTCATCGAGGGTGTCCGCAATGGGGACGACGCCAATCGCGCTGCCCGCGACCAACTCGCGGCCCGCGTGCAGGGGGTGGTCTTCGGCCAGCAGTACCTGATGCTCGACTATGACTGCCCCCGCACCGTGCTGGACCGCGCCACCGGGATCACCCCCGGCCTGGAGTCGCCGACCATCGCGCCGCTGGCCGACCCGGACTGGGTCGCGGTGCGCGCCCTGGTGCCCCGGCGCGACGTCAACGCGATCATGGACGAACTCGCGGCCATCGGCGCGAAAGCCATCCTGGCCTCGGACATAAGGTTCTGCCGCTTCTGAGATCACCGTGCTAGCGTCCGCATGTGACGCACGCACTCGTACTGCTTTTGGCCCTGCTCATCGGTGTCGTCGCGGGTCTGCGGGCCTTCACCGCACCCGCCGTCATGGCCTGGGCGGTCTTCCTGAACTGGGTCAACCTGTCCGGGACGTGGGCGTCGTGGGTCGGGCACTGGGTCACCGTGGCGGTGCTGACCGTCATCGCGGTCGCCGAGCTGATCTCCGACCAGATGGAGCAGACGCCCAGCCGCAAGACGGCCGTGCAGTTCCTGACCCGGCTGGTCACCGGAGCCTTCGCCGGGGCGGTGCTGGGCACCGCGTGGGGCTACCAGTGGAGCAGCCTGGGCGCGGGAATGATCGGCGCGGTGCTGGGCACCGTCGGTGGCTACGCGGTGCGCACCCGGCTGGTCCGGGCCACCGGCGGCCACGACCGGCCGATCGGCGTGCTCGAGGACGTCGTCGCGGTGCTGGCCGGACTGGCGGTCGCCTCGCTGGTCAACGTCCTCTAGCTATCGGCGCTGCACCAGCAGCGTCTGCGCCGAGGTGCCCACGAACCCGTCCCGGTCGAACAGCTCGGCGGTGGTGACGCCGACCCCGTCGGGCCCGATCGACCCGCGCGCCCGCACCGCGAAGTCCACGCCCGTCGGCAGCCGGTGCAGGTGCACCGCGGTGTCGGTGTTCATGAAGACGAACCGCTCCGGATCGATCGCCGCGCCAACGCCGTTGGCGGAGTCGACCACCATGGTCAGGCGCTGCAGGGCGGTGGTCGGCTCATCGTCGACCAGGCCGACCAGCGGCATCAGCCAGTACACCGCCGCGGCGCCGCCGGGCTCATACTGCGGCCGCCACTGCACGGATTCGATGAAGCCGCCGGCGTCCTTCCAGTGCAGCGCCAGCGGGGCGGTCTCGCCTTCGACCAGTGGGGGAAAGCGATCGGTCGCCGCGTCCCGGGTGTCCGAGGTCGCCAGCGCCCAGGCGCTGACCCGGGCCACCGGCCGGTCGGCGATCATCTCCGCCGACAGCAGACAGATCCGGCTGCCCGGCCGGTCCACCCGGGCATGCACCCGCACCTCGCTCACCGGGATCGCGCCCAGGATGTCCAAAGTCGTTCTGCCGATCCGCATTCCGGGCGGCAGCAGTTCCTCGATGGCCTTGGTCAGCAATGCCAGGGGCGGCGAGCCGTGCTGGATCTCGGGAGTCCAGTTGCTGCGGGTGTGGTCGGTCGAGGCGAACACCGCGGCGTCGCCGTCGGCGCCGAGCCGCCGGTAGTAGCAGTCCGTCATGCCGCCGGCTCGGCCCGCACCCGCTCCGGCCAGCCGGGGTAGGGCGGTGGGGTGCCACCGTAAACCGGACACAGCGCCTGATGGCTGCACCAGCCGCACAGCCAGGACTGCTTCGGCCGGAAATCGCCGGTGGCGCCGGCCGATTGAATGGCCTGCCAGATGGCCATCAGCGTCTTCTCGAACCGCAACAGTTCGTCGAGGTCGGGGGTGTAGTCCAGCAGCTGGCCGTCGGCGAGGTAGATCAGCCGCAGCCGGGTGGCCAGCACGTCGCGGGAGCGCAGCAGCGCCACCGCGTAGAACTTCATCTGGAACAGCGCCTTGTATTCGGCCATCGCCCGGGCCTCGGCAGGCGCCCGGCCGGTCTTGTAGTCGACCACCCGCAACTCGCCGGTACCCGCCACGTCGATGCGATCGACGAAGCCGCGCAGCAGGGTGCCGTCGGACAGTTCGACCTCGATGCGCTGTTCGCAGCTCTGCGGGTCGAACCGGGTGGGATCCTCGAGGCGGTAGTAACCGGCCAGCAGGGCGCGCGCCTCGGCCAGCAGCGTCGAACGCTGATCGGGCTCGAGCCCGTCGATCAGGTCGGGCTGGCCGGCGACGACCCGCTCCCAGGCCGGATCGACCAGCGACAGCGCGGTATCGGGGCCACGCTCACCGGCAGGCAGGCCGTAGAGCTGCTCCAGCGCGGCGTGCACCACCGAACCCCGCAGCTGGGCGGTCGACGGTGGTTCGGGCAGCCGATCGATCGCCCGGAACCGGTACAGCAGCGGGCACTGCTTGAAATCCGCCGCCCGCGACGGTGACAGGGCGGGCCGGGTCCGAGACTGCTCGTCGGCCATGCCACCGAGCCTAGGACCGGCGGCCGACAACCCCGGGAACGCACCCCGGCGAGTCTGCTGGCAGGCTGAACGGCTGTGACCGACCTGCCCGACCCGCCGCGGAGGACCGGTCCCTTCACCGTCGGGGACCGCGTCCAGCTCACCGACGCCAAGGGCCGGCACTACACCATGGTGCTGACCCCGGGCGCGGAGTTCCACACCCACCGCGGTGCCATCGGCCACGACGACGTCATCGGGCTGCCGGAGGGCAGCGTGGTGAAGTCCACCAACGGCGATGCGTTCCTGGTGCTGCGCCCCCTGCTGATCGACTACGTGATGTCGATGCCGCGCGGCGCCCAGGTGATCTACCCCAAGGACGCCGCCCAGATCGTCCACGAGGGTGACATCTTCCCCGGCGCCCGGGTGCTGGAGGCGGGGGCCGGCTCCGGTGCCCTCACCTGCTCGCTGCTGCGGGCGGTCGGCCCGGCCGGCCAGGTGATCTCCTACGAGCTGCGCGACGACCACGCCGAGCACGCCCGGCGCAATGTCGACACCTTCTTCGGGCAGACGCCGGAGAACTGGCGACTGGTCATCGGCGACGTCGCCGACGCCGACCTTGCCGACGCCTGGGTGGACCGGGTGGTGCTCGACATGCTGGCGCCGTGGGACGTGCTGGACGCCGTCGCGCGGATGCTGATTCCCGGCGGGGTGCTGATCGTCTACGTCGCGACCGTCACCCAGCTGTCCAGGACGGTGGAGGCGCTGCGCGAGCAGCAGTGCTGGACCGAGCCCAGGGCCTGGGAGACGCTGCAGCGGGGCTGGAACGTCGTCGGCCTGGCGGTGCGCCCGCAACACAACATGCGCGGGCACACGGCCTTCCTGATCTCCGCGCGCCGACTGGCCCCGGGAACCATCACCCCGACGCCGCTGCGCCGCAAACGGCCCCCGGTCTGATTGCCGCTTGATCGCCCGGCTACTCGTCGTCGCTGCGCCGCAGCGCGCGCCGGGCCGAGAGCAACTCGATCTCCGGCCGGGCCGCGACCAGGCGTTCGGCGGCGTCTAGCACCTCGACCACGTGGGCACGATCGCCGGCCACCACGGCCATCCCGATCCCGGCCCGCCGGTGCAGGCCCACCGACTCGGTCTCGGCCGCCGAGACGCCGAACCGGCGCTGCAGTTCGGCGATCACCGGGCGGACGACGGAGCGCTTCTGTTTCAGCGAGTGCACGTCACCGAGCAGGATGTCGAACTCCAACCACCCGATCCACACGCCGGCGCCTAGCGCGGCGGCGCGGGGCTGGTGGTGCCGGTCGCCGTACCAGCCTCCGTGCGGGCGTTGCCGAACGCCAGCAGCATGTCGGCGGTCTCCCGGGACAGCTGCCAGCCGCCGTTGTGCGGCCGGAATTCCATCGGGAAGGTGAAGCCCCCGGGGTTCGCCGGGTTGGACGTCGTGACGTTGATGGTGGCCAGGGCATCGCCGGGTTGGTGATCCGACCACCGGATCTCACTGGCGGCGAAGGTCAGCGGGGTGAACCCGCCGTCGCGCAGCGCAGCGGCGAACCGGTCGATGGTGCCGGCCTCGTCCGCCGTGGTGTTCTCCACCAGGTCGAGTTTGTCCTTGCCCGGCACCGCGGGGTCGGCCAGCCGGTACATCACGTCGGTCAGCGCCTCCGGCGCCGGCAGCGGGGCGGCGTCGGCCGGCGGCGCGGCAGCCTGCGCGGCGGCCGGGGGCACCACCGGGCTCGGCGCCGATTTCGACTCGCTCTGGGTCGAACACCCCGACAGCCCGAGCGCCGCCACAATCGTGGCGGCGCCCAGAGCTGTGAAGAGGTGGTGACGCATCCAGCGGCAGGCTCAGCTGGCCGGGCTCAGCTGGCCGATGTGAGCAGTGTCATCGCCGACGACTTGGTCACCTGCCAGCCGGTGGGGCTGGGGCCCTGCACGAACTGGATCGGCTGCGTGGCGGTCGCACCGTTGGCCGCGGTGGCGGTGACGTTCGCGGTGGCGACCGGGCCGTTCTGGTCGATGTCGGCGACGGCGAAGCTCAGCGGGAACAGGCCCTTGGCCGAGGCGTTGCTGAACGCCCGGTCGGCGGTGATGCCCTCGATGCGGCCCAGGCCGCCCTCGATGTAGGACGCCTTGGCGCCGGAGAAGGACCCGCCGCTCTGCAGCGCGTCCAGGGTGGCCACCAGCTGGCTCTGAAGCTCCGGTGCCGGGGCTTGCGGCAGCGGCGCGCCGAACACGACGGGCTGCACGGCCGGGGCGGCCACCGGGGTGCTGTAGGAGGCGGTCACACCGGCGGCGGCTGCGCCGACGATCGCAGCGGCTCCAAGGCCGGTGGCGAGCAGTTTCAGGGTCACGGCTGTCCTTTCGTTCGGCCGACTCGTCTACGAGGTTAACAGTGTTGCCAGTGTGTCGAAATTCCCTAGGCGCACACGATCGAGCATTGGCCGGTAGCGTTGAAGCATCCACCGCACCAACTCTCGGTGTGGGAGAGGAGCGCAACATGAGTGAGTCGCAGCGTTCGGGAGCATCGGCCGGCGACGACCCCCGGCTGTCCAGCGAGGATGCGGCAGAACTGGAAGAGCTGCGCCGGGAGGCGGCGGTCCTGCGCGAGCAACTGGAGAACGCGGTGGGGCCGCAGAGCGGTCTGCGCACCGCGCGCGACGTGCATCAGCTCGAGGCGCGGATCGACTCGCTGGCGGCCCGCAACGCCAAACTGATGGACACCCTCAAGGAGGCCCGGCAGCAACTGCTGGCGCTGCGTGAGGAGGTCGACCGGCTCGGCCAGCCGCCGAGCGGCTACGGCGTGCTGCTGTCGGTGCAGGACGACGAGACCGTCGACGTGTTCACCTCCGGCCGCAAGATGCGGCTGACCTGCTCACCCAACATCGACGTCAAGGTGCTGAAGAAGGGCCAGACGGTCCGCCTCAACGAGGCGCTGACGGTGGTCGAGGCCGGCACCTACGAGGCCGTCGGCGAGATCAGCACGCTGCGCGAGATCCTGTCCGACGGGCATCGCGCCCTGGTGGTCGGCCACGCCGACGAGGAACGCATCGTGTGGCTGGCCGAGCCGCTGGTGGCCATCGAGGACCTGCCTGCCGGCGTGGACGACGGCGTGGACGACGACCTGCGGCCGCGCAAGCTGCGCCCGGGGGACTCGCTGCTGGTCGACACCAAGGCGGGTTACGCGTTCGAGCGCATCCCCAAGGCCGAGGTCGAGGATCTGGTGCTCGAGGAGGTGCCGGACGTCGCCTACAGCGATATCGGCGGCCTGACCCGCCAGATCGAGCAGATCCGCGACGCGGTCGAGCTGCCGTTCCTGCACAAGGAGCTCTACCGCGAGTACTCGCTGCGGCCGCCCAAAGGTGTGCTGCTCTACGGTCCCCCCGGTTGCGGTAAGACCCTGATCGCCAAGGCGGTGGCCAACTCGCTGGCGAAGAAGATGGCGGAGGTGCGCGGCGACGACGCCCGCGAGGCCAAGTCGTACTTCCTCAACATCAAGGGCCCCGAGCTGCTGAACAAATTCGTCGGCGAGACCGAACGCCACATCCGGCTGATCTTCCAGCGGGCCCGCGAGAAGGCCTCCGAAGGCACCCCGGTGATCGTGTTCTTCGACGAGATGGACTCGATCTTCCGCACCCGTGGCACCGGCGTGAGCTCGGACGTGGAGACCACGGTCGTGCCGCAGCTGCTCAGCGAGATCGACGGCGTGGAGGGCCTGGAGAACGTCATCGTCATC
>CAZHUU010000138.1:11385-12369 GCA_964535335.1 uncultured Mycobacterium sp. | reverse complement strand
TGATGATCGGCGGAGTGTTGCCCTCTCCGTGCCGGGCGAAGTGACCCCACAGGTGCCGGTCTGCCTTTGCGCCGAGTTCGGCGGTCAGGTTCTGGCTGGCGGTCGTTGTCATCGGGTTCCCCAATTGTATTGTTGTTTAACGAGTTTCAAATAGACCAGCGTCTCGGTTGCCGTGACGCCGGGTACCGCGCGGATCTCGGTGTTGAGCAGCTCCAGCAGCTCGGCGTCGTCCTCGCAGACGACTTCGACGATGGCGTCGAAGGTGCCCGCGGTGAGCACCACGTAGTCCACGGCGTCGATCTGGGCCAGCTTCTCGGCGACCTTGGTGGTGTCACCGGTGCAGCGGATGCCGATCATCGCCTGGCGGGCGAAACCGAGTTGCATCGGATCGGTCACCGCGACGATCTGCATCACGCCGGAGTCGATCAATCGCTGCACCCGCTGGCGCACCGCCGCCTCGGACAGGCCCACGGCCTTCCCGATCCCGGCGTAGGATCGCCGACCATCCTGCTGAAGCTTTTCGATGATCGCCTTGGACATCTCGTCGAGCTGGAACGGTGCTCCTGCACTGGACCCGACAGCGCGGACGGGGAACCGGCCGGCCGGTACTCCCGTGTCGCGCATGCCCATGATTGTGCACGGAATCCGTTGTTTTAAGCAACGGGATCGATGAGATTGGTCGTGCAGGCCCATCCCGACTGCGGGAATGCGTAGCAGGGCCGGTTGTCGTCGGCTACCGTTGCCGTGTGACTGCACTCACCTCTGACAAGACCCGAATTGTGCCCAGTAGCTGGATCGATGGCGTTCCGGTGACCACGGGCGGCACCCCGTACCAGGTGGTCAATCCGGCCGACGGCAGCACCGTGGCCGAGATGGCGCTGGCGACGGCGGCCGATGTCGACGCCGCGGTCGCCTCCGCCCGCGCCGCGCTGGCCGACCGGATCAACGCCACCCCCGCCGCGCGGTCGGCGGTGCTGGCCAGGT
>CAZHUU010000138.1:0-11375 GCA_964535335.1 uncultured Mycobacterium sp. | reverse complement strand
TCGAGGGCGACCCCCGCCGAACGCTCCGCCGTTCTGGCCAGGCTCGCCGAGCTCCTGGAGGCCAACGCGCCCGGCATCGTCGCCGAGGAGGTCAGCCAGACCGGCAAGCCGGTGCGGCTGGCCACCGAGTTCGACGTGCCCGGCAGCATCGACAACATCGCCTTCTTCGCCGGGGCGGCACGCCACCTCGAGGGCAAGGCCACCGCGGAGTACTCCGGCGATCACACCTCGTCGATCCGCCGGGAGGCGGTCGGCGTGGTCGCCACCATCACGCCGTGGAACTACCCGCTGCAGATGGCGGTGTGGAAGGTGATCCCGGCGCTGGCCGCCGGCTGTTCGGTGGTGATCAAGCCCGCCGAGCTGACCCCGCTGACCACCCTGACGCTGGCCCGGCTGGCCACCGAGGCCGGCCTGCCCGACGGCGTCTTCAACGTCGTCACCGGCTCCGGTATCGACGTCGGCACCGCCCTGGCCGGCCACCCGGACGTCGACGTCGTCACCTTCACCGGCTCCACCGCGGTGGGGCGGCGGGTGATGGCGGCCGCGGCGGTGTACGGCCATCGCACCCAGCTCGAACTCGGCGGCAAGGCTCCGTTCGTGGTCTTCGACGACGCCGACCTGGACGCCGCCGTGCACGGCGCGGTGGCGGGCTCGCTGATCAACTCCGGTCAGGACTGCACCGCCGCCACCCGGGCCATCGTCGCGCGCAACCTCTACGACGACTTCGTCGCCGGGGTGGCCGAACTGATGGGCAAGATCGTCGTCGGCGATCCGCAGGACCCCGACACCGATATGGGCCCGCTGATCTCCTCGATGCACCGCGACCGGGTCGCCACCATGGTGGCCGACGCGCCCAAGCAGGGCGGCCGCATCCTCGCCGGCGGCAAGGTGCCGGACCTGCCGGGGTCGTTCTTCCAGCCCACCCTGATCGCCGACGTCGCCGAGGACTCCGAGGTCTACCGCGACGAGATCTTCGGCCCGGTGCTGGTGGCCCGCCCGCACGACGGCGACGACGACGCGTTGCGCCAGGCCAACGACACCGACTACGGACTGGCCGCCTCGGCGTGGACCCGCGACGTCTACCGTGCGCAGCGCGCCTCCCGCGAGATCAACGCCGGCTGCGTCTGGATCAACGACCACATCCCGATCATCAGCGAGATGCCGCACGGCGGCGTGGGGGCGTCCGGCTTCGGCAAGGACATGAGCGACTATTCCTTCGAGGAGTACCTCACCATCAAGCACGTGATGAGCGATATCACGGGTGTCTCCGAAAAGGGCTGGCACCGAACGATATTCAAGTTGCGCTAGACGACAGCGGCGCCGCGGCGGGACATCTCACGAGATCCCGCCGCGGCGTTGCTGTCGGCGCACGTTCTAAGCGTGCGGCTCCTTGGTGAACTCCTCGCCCGTCTCGGGGTTGACGGCCGTCTCACCCGGCGGCAGGTTGGACAGGTCCGGCGCGATGACCGTCGGCATGTCGCCGGAGTCGGGCAGGCCGAACATCGGGTCGACCGCGCTCGGCGGTGCGAGCACCAGATCCGCGCTGGAGCGACGGGACAGCGTGCGACCGAGGAAGTAATCCGGTGACATCAGCCACCAGATGACCATCACGACCAAGCCCAGCGCCAGCGCGCCGATACCGACGACCGCCACCGCGCCGAAGCCGAGGATCGTGACATTGTTGCCGTCGTCGTCGGTCAGCCAGTCGGGCTTGGCGTACTGGATCAGGCCGTAGATGAAGACCACGAGCAGAATGACACCGCCCAGCAGCGGTATCACGCCGCGCATCATGAAATCGCGCGCGCTCTTGGTGAGGTCCTTGCGGTAGAACCACACGCAGGCGAACCCGGTCAGGCCGTAGTAGAAGGCGATCATCAGACCGACCGAGCCGATCAGCGCGGTCAGCAGGTTGCTGCTGACCATCGTGAACAGCACGTAGAACAGGATGGAGACCGCGCCCATGGTGATCGTCGACACCGACGGGGTCAGGTAGTTGCGGTGGATCTTGGCGAACGACGACGGCAGCGCCTTGTAGACGCCCATTGACAGCGTGGTCCGCGCGGTCGGCAGGACGGTGGTCTGGGTCGACGCCGAGGCCGAGGTCAGGATCGATGCCGCGAGCAGCAACAGGCCGACCTTGCCGATGAAGCTGTCGCCGAACAGGTCCGGCCCGATCGCGGCGAACACGTCGGCGGAGTTCTCCTCGTTGCCCAGCCCGATCCCCTCGGTGCCGGTGCCGGCGAACGCGATGGCCGAGACCGAGACCAAGGCGTAGGTGGCCAGCAGCAGGAAGGTCGAGATGACGGCGGCGCGCCCGGGGGTGCGGCCCGGATCGTCGGACTCCTCGTTGCAGGCCACTGCGGTGTCCCAGCCCCAATAGATGAACAGCGCGGTGAGCAGGGCCGGGGCGATGACGGTGGTGAAGTCCAGCCCGGCCGGCCAGAACCAGGCGATGGACGGCATCAGCGAGTAGCCCTCGGCCTTGTGGGTGTAGACCTTGAACAGCGCGACGATCGAGAAGGCGATCAGCACCACGAGTTCGATGCCCAGCAGCCCGTACTGGATGCGGGCCGACACCTCGATGCCGCGATAACAGATGTAGGTCATCACGATGATCCAGATGACGCCGGCCACCGTCGACCACAGCGTGCTGTTGGCCAGATCCGCCACCGATGTCCAGCCAAGGCCGCCGACGAAGGTGAACGAGTAGGACCCGGCGACCTGCGCCAGGTTGGCCATCACGATGACGTCGGCGGCGATGATGCCCCAGCCGCCCATCCAGCCGACCAGCGGGCCGAACGCCCGCGACGCCCAGGTGAAGGTGGTGCCGCAGTCCGGCTCCGCCTTGTTCAGTTCCTGGTAGGCGACCGCGATCATGTACATCGGGATGAACGCCAGCAGGACGATGGCCGGCGCTTTCACACCCGCCAGCAGCGCGCCGCCGCTGGCGACGATCAGGCCCAGGCTGGCGGCCAGCGAGTAGGCGGGCGCCGTGGAGGCCATCCCGACGACGACGCTGGACAGCAGCCCGAGGGCGCCGCCCTTCAGACCCTTGCTCTCCACTTCTGTGGAGGGCTCGAGTTGCAGCTCACCTTTGGCCATGGCATCTCCTGCTTGAACGCCGTGTGGACGGCCGGGCGGCCGCGCTTGAACGAGACGAGACTACGGTTTCAGTGGCAGATGCGCGCGCTAACTACGGAATTGTTCCGCTCTATCCAGACTGGCGATGGAATCAGTATGCAAACGACCCCCCGATCACGGATTCGCGCGTTATGGGAGTCGTTCGCTTACGGTTGCGTCAGTTCGCGTCGGCCACCCAGGGCACCCGGCAGGAGTCACCCGAGCCGAAGCCCTGCTCCGTGATCCCCAAGGCCGAGTTCATCCGGGCCCGCATGTTCTCCACGCCGATCTGGAAGGTGAGTTCGATGAGGCCGTCCGCGCCGAAGCGGCGGCGCAGGTCATCGACCTGTTCCTGGGTGACGGTGTGCGGATCGGTGCTCATCGCGTTGGCGTAGCCGATGGCCGCCCGCTCGTCGTCGGTGTACAGCGGGGAGGTGGCGTAGGAGTCGATGTGCTTGAGCCGTTCGAGGTCCAGGCCCTCCAGTCGCATCAGCATCGAGCCGAAGTCGACGCACCAGGAACAGCCCACGGTTCGGGCGGTCCAGTACACCGCGAGTTCGCGAACGCTGACCGGCAGTGTCTTCGAGGCGCGCTGCAGCAGGCCTTCGTGCACGGAGCTGGCCACCAACAGCCCCGGGTGGTGGGCGTAGATGGCCATCGGTTCGGGCACCTCGCCGAAGCGCCGCCTGGCCCAGCGGTACATCAGCCGGATCATCGGGGAGGCCTTGGCCGGGGTGAGGGGTTCGAGTCGTGTTGTCGTGGTCATGCCCTCTAGATGCCCGCCGAACCGGAAATGTGACATCTCATCGCCCCTGATTTGGGGTTTGACGTACTAACCAGCCGGTTAGTGTTCGGGGGTGGATTTCGACCTCGATGCCGACCAGCTGACCTGGTTGGCCGAGGTGCGTGAGTTTCTCCGGGAGAACGTCAACGACGCACTGCGCGCGGAGGTGGCCGAGCACAACCTGGAATATCCCGGCGGTGAGGTGGCGGCCTTCCGGCGCAAACTCGGCGCCAAGGGATGGTTCGGGCTGAACTGGCCCGCCGAGTACGGCGGGCTCGGCCTGGGACCGGTGCACCTGCACCTGCTGATGTCGGAATTCGAGTACTGGGGCGTGCCGGGACCGGATCTGACCGTCACGTCGATCGCGCCGATGATCATGCGACACGGCACCGAGCAGAACAAGCGCGAGTTTCTTCCCGCCATCGCGCGCGGTGAGATGACCTGCGCGCTGGGCTATTCCGAGCCCGATGCCGGCACCGACCTGGCCTCGCTGCGAACGCGTGCGGTACGCGACGGTGACGAGTGGGTGATCAACGGATCCAAGATCTGGAACAGCGGGGCCCAGCGTTCCACCCACGAATGGCTTTGTGTGCGAACCGATCCCGATGCACCGCGGCACCGGGGCATCTCGGTGATCGTCGTACCGGTGGACAGTTCCGGGGTGCGGATACGGCCGCTGATCGCCTGGTCCGGGTACCGCACCAACGAGGTGTTCTTCGACGACGTCCGGGTGCCGGTCACCAACCTCATCGGCGAGGAGAACCGTGGCTGGTCCTACATCACCGGTGCGCTCGACCTGGAGCGCGGCGCCCTGACCAATGCCGGTGACCTGCGCCGGGCGCTCGACGAACTGCAGGTGTTGGCCCGGACGCCCCGGATGGACGGCAGTGTGCCGCTGGACAACCCGGCGATCCGCCGGCGCCTGGCGCAGGCCGAGGCCGATGTCGACGTGGCCGGCCTGATGGGGCACGAGGCGTCGTCGATGCTGGCCGACGGAGTGATCCCGACCGTCGAGGTGAGCGTCGAGAAGGTGTTCAGCAGTGAGTTGCGTCAGCGCATCGCGGACCTGGGTATCGACCTGCTCGGCGCGGAAGGGTTGCTGGCGCATCGCAATCCGGAGGCCCGCGCCGGGGGCCGGTTCGAGAAGCTCTACCGGTTCGCCCCGTTGATGCGTTTCGGTGGCGGCACCAACGAAGTGCTCCGCGACGTCATCGCTCAGCGCGGCCACGGCATGCCGTCGTACGGGCGCTGACATGAAACTCGTTGCCACCCAGGATGACCGCGACCTCGGCGCGATGCTGCGCGGCCTGCTGGCTCGGGACGCCGATCCATGGGAGGCGCTGGCGGCGGGCGGCATCCTGGGACTCGGCATCGCCGAGGAGTACGGCGGATCCGGCGGCAGCCTCGCCGAACTCGGTGTCTTCGCCCGCGAGGGCGGTCGCGCACTGTGCCCGTTCCGGGTCTACAGCACGGTGTTCGCGGCGCAGGCGGTGTACATGCTCGGCGGCGACGCGTCCCGGCACCGGTGGCTGCCGGACCTGGCGGTGGGACGCTGCTCGGCCACCACCGCGCTGTGGAACGCCAACGACGCCGCCGACTGCACGCCCGCGCTGCGCGCCGACCGGGAGCCCGACGGTAACTGGCGGCTCACCGGAACAGCCGATTTCGTCAACGACGCCGAGAACGCCGACCTGATGGTGGTGTCCGGCATGGACGCCTCCGGACGCACTTTCGGATTCGTCGCCAGCCTGCACGGGCCCGGGGTGGCGGTGCGGCCTCTCACGCTGATGGGCGGACACGCTGCCGCCTCCGTACGGTTCGACGACGTGATCGTCGACGATGCACTCAACGACGGCAGGCCGCTGGACCGCGACCAGTTGCGCCGCGCCGCCAATGCGGCCATCGCATTGAGCTCACTGGACCTCGTCGGGGTCGGCGAGGCGGTGCTGGACCGCACCGTCGCCTACACCACCATGCGCCACCAGTTCGGCAGGCCCATCGCGTCGTTCCAGGCCGCCCAGCACATCGTGGCCGATATGCACATCGCGCTGACGGCGGCCCGGCTCGCCGCCCAGGCGGCGGTGTTCCGGATCGGCCGTGGTGAGGTGGCCGTACGTGAAACCGCCATCGCGCGAATGCATTCGGCCCCCGCCGCCAAGTGGGCGACGCTGGATGCCCACCAGTTACACGGCGGGATGGGCTACGTGGTGGAGACCGATCTGCACCTGTGGTCCGAACGCGCCCGGGTGTTGTCCACGCTCGGCGGGGGAGCCGACGTCGCCGCCACCTGGCTGGACGACGACGAGGTCAGCCGCGCGGCTGTCACCGAACGACTGCGACGCAAGGACGGGCTGTGACCGACAGCCTGATCGACGCCGAGAGCGCCGCCCGGGTCGGCACCGTCGCGGCGACCGCCACCGGTGAGGTGACCCGCCGGGACTGGCAGCGCTGGGCGGCGGCCGTCGGTGACCACAACCCGCTATGGTTCGACCCGGACTACGCCCGCGCCAACGGATACCGCGACGTCATCTGCCCGCCGCTGTATCTGCAGTACGCCATCCTCGGGGTCAGCCCCCTGCCCAGTCTGCGGCCCGACGGGTCGTCCGGCGCGGTGTCCGGGAGCCTGGCGTTCCCGCGCGCACCCAGGCGGATGGCCGGCGGCGAGAGCTTCCGCTTCCACCTGCCGGCCTACCACCGCGACGAGGTCGAGATGGTCCGCACCATCGCCTCCATCGTCGAGAAGGACGGCCGCTCCGGCCGATTCGTGCTCGTCACCTGGCACACCGTCTACCGCAACCAGAACCGCGAACTGCTGGCCGAGTCCACCACGTCGATGATCGCGCGGCCATGACCCAGCTCTACTACGACGACGTCCAACCCGGTGACGAACTGACCCCGCTCACCGTCACCGTCGACGAGACCCAGATGTTCTTCTTCTCCGCCGCCACCTACAACGGGCACCGCATCCACTACGACAAGCACTGGGCGCGTGAGGTGGAGGGCTACGACGACATCCTGGTGCACGGACCGCTGCAGGCCGCGCTGCTGGCCCGGGCCATCACCGACTGGATCGGCGGCCGAGGCCGGCTCGTCGAGTACTCGGTGCAGAACCGCGGGGTCGCCTTTCCGGGACAGGCGTTGACGTTCGGCGGCACGGTCAGCGCCAAGCGGCTGGCCGGCGACCGCGGGCTGGTCGACCTGGACCTCGCCGGGCGCCGCGGCGATGACGTGCTGATGCCCGGCACCGCGACGGTGGAACTGCCCCGCCGCGAGGGAGATTCGTGATGCGGCTGGCCGGCGAGGCGGCGATCGTCGGCATCGCCGAACTGCCCGCCGAGCGCAAGCCGACCCGGCCGGAACTGTTCACTCTCGACCAGTACGCGCAGCTGGCCAGGATGGTCCTCGACGACGCGGGACTGCAGGCCGGTGTCGTCAACGGAATCATGTCGCACGGGCTCGCCGAGTCGGACATGTTCGTCCCGGCCACCCTGTCCGAATATCTGGGGCTGCCGATCGATTTCGGCGAGCGGGTGGACCTGGGTGGGGCGACCTCGGCGGGGATGGTGTGGCGCGCCGCCGTCGCCGTCGAACTCGGGCTCTGCGATGCCGTGCTGGCGGTGCTGCCCGGATCACGGGCACTGCCCCGCTCGGCCCGCAGGGCACCCCCGGCCGCCAACTGGTACGGGGCGTCGAGCAACAACTACGGCTCACCGCAGGCCGAGTACGAGATCCCCTACGGCAACGTCGGGCAGAACGCCCCGTTCGCCCAGATCGCGCAGCGCTACGGCGCCCAGTACGGCTACGACCCGTCGGCGCTGGCGAAGATCGCGGTGGATCAACGCACCAACGCCTGCGCGCACCCCGGCGCGGTGTTCGGCGGTCAGCCGATCACCGAGGCCGACGTGCTGGGCAGCCCGATGATCGCCGACCCGATCCACCTGCTCGAAACCGTGATGCCGGTGCACGGCGGAACCGGTGTGCTGATCGCCAACGCGGACCTGGCGCGCCGCGGCAGGCACCGCCCTGTGTGGATCAAGGGCTTCGGCGAGCACATCTCGTTCAAGACGCTCACCTACGCCGACGAGCCGTTGGTCACCCCGATCGCCCGGTCGGCCGCCCGGGCGTTCGCGATGGCCGGACTGGGCCCGTCCGACGTCGACATCGCCTCGGTCTACGACTGCTACACCATCACCGTGCTGATGACCCTCGAGGACGCCGGGTTCTGCCCGAAGGGCCAGGGCATGGCCTGGATCAAGGACCGCGACCTGACCTTCCGGGGTGATTTCCCGCTGAACACCGCGGGCGGTCAACTGTCCTACGGGCAGGCCGGGATGTCCGGCGGCATGCACCACGTCGTCGACGCCGCGCGACAGCTGATGGGACGGTCCCAGGCCGCCCAGGTGCGCGACGCGAACACCGCTTTCGTCGCCGGGACCGGCGGCATCATGAGCGAGCAGGTGGCCCTGGTGTTGGGAGGGGACTGATGGCGGCTCCCGAACCCACGCCGATCCCGCTGCCCGAACCCACCCCGGTGTCCCAGCCGTTCTGGGACGCACTGGTGCAGCACCGCATTGTGGTGCAGTACTCGCCCTCGGCGGACCGTTACGTGTTCTATCCGCGGATGTTCGCGCCCGGCTCTCTCGCCGACGACCTCGAGTGGCGCGAGATCGACGGTGCGGCAACGCTGTACACCTTTACCGTCGCACGCCGGCCCACCGGGCCGCCGTGGGTCGACGCGCTGCCACAACTGCCCGCCGTGGTGCAGTGGGACGTGGGCCCGCGGTTCTCCACCGAACTGGTCGACGTCGAGCCCGACGACATCCGCATCGGCATGCGGCTGGAGCCGGTGTTCTGCGACGTTCCCGGCACCGGTATCACCCTGCTGCGCTACCGCCCGGCCCGATGATCGACACCGTGCAGGCGCTGCTGCGCACCCGGATGGACGACCACGCCGTCGCGGTGCTGTCCCCGGAGCGGACCTGGACCTGGCGCGAGCACCTCACCGAGGCGGCCGCCGAAGCGTCGGCGCTGATCGGGCTGGCCGATCCGAACCGGCCCCTGCACGTCGGCGCCCTGCTGACGAACTCGCCGGCCTATACGCGTTCGATGGCGGCCGCCGCACTGGGCGGCTATGTGCTGTGCGGCGTCAACACCATCCGCCGCGGCGAGGGGCTGGTCGCCGACATCCGCCGCGCGGACTGCCAACTGCTGCTCGTCGACGCCGACCACGCGGCGCTGCTCGACGGGCTCGACCTGTCCGGTGTCATCGTGCTCGACGTCACCTCGCCGCGATATGCCGAGTTGGCGGCGGCCGCGCCGCCGCTGGTGCCGCACCGGGAGGTCACCGGCACCGACCCGTTCATGATGATCTTCACCTCCGGCACCAGCGGTGACCCCAAGGCCGTCCCGTTCGTACACGCGATGAGCGTGATGTGCGGGCTGAGCCTGGCCGCCCAACTCGACATCACCGACAGCGACGTGTGCTACCTGTCGATGCCGCTGTTCCACTCCAACGGGGTGGCCGCCGGCTGGTCGGTGGCTATCGCCGCGAAGGCCGCGATGGTGCCGGTGAAGTTCTCGGTCTCCCGGCTGCTCTCCGATATCCGAAGCTATGGCGCGACGTTCATGAACTACGTCGGCAAGCCGCTGGCCCTGGCGCTGGCCACGCCCGAGCAACCCGACGATGCCGACAATCCGCTGCGGGTGATGTACGGCAACGAGGCCACCGACCGCGACATCGCGGAGTTCTCGCGGCGGTTCGGGTGCCGCATCGTCGACGGGTTCGGCTCCAGCGAGTTCGCCGTCGTCGTGGTGCGCGAGGATGGCACCCCGCCCGGTTCGATCGGCAAGGGTTGGCCGGGGGTGGCGATCTACGATCCGCAGACCGTCACCGAATGCGCGACTGCGGTGTTCGACGAGCACGGCGCATTGCTCAACTTCGACGAGGCGGTCGGCGAACTGGTGAACACCCAAGGCGCCGGACCGTTTTCGGGCTACTACAACGATCCCGACGCCACTGCCGAGCGACTGCGGCACGGGATGTACTGGACCGGTGACCTGGCGTACCGCGATGTCGACGGCTGGATCTACCTGGCCGGGCGCACCGCCGATTGGATGCGGGTCGACGGGGAGAACCTTGCCGCCGCGCCTATAGAGCGGATCCTGCAACGGTTCGCCACGCTCAGCCACGTGGCGGTGTACGCGGTGCCCGACGACACCGTCGGTGACGCGGTGATGGCGGCCGTCGTGCTGCGGCCGGGAGAATCCCTGACCCCCGACGAATTCGAGGAGTTCCTGGCCGCGCAGCCCGACCTGTCACCCAAGGCGTGGCCACGCTACATCCGGATCAACGACGACCTGCCGCACACCGCGACCAACAAGATCCTCAAACGGGAACTCAGCGCCGCGGGTGTCAGCGCCGGGGACGGGGTGCTCTGGGAACGCGCCGCACGCGGCCGGAGCTATCGCGTCCGCGTGAATTGACGGGCCGTGTCCGATTGATCTGCGGTCTCGCGGAGAGCTTCCGGGTCGGGGGTGTTGTGCCCGGCTATGAGCGACTCTTGGCTGGGAGCGTCACTCGGCGACCGGAATAGTCGCTCATAGCCGGGCAGAACACCTATCCCGCTTGGCGCGGTGGTCAGCGCGCGAACATCAATGCGCGCTTGACTTCCTGGATCGCCTTGGTCACCTCGATGCCGCGCGGGCAGGCGTCGGTGCAGTTGAACGTGGTGCGGCAGCGCCAGACGCCGTCGACCTCGTTGAGGATGTCGAGGCGCTCGGCGGCGCCTTCGTCGCGGCTGTCGAAGATGAACCGGTGGGCGTTGACGATCGCGGCCGGACCGAAGTAGCTGCCTTCGTTCCAGAACACCGGGCAGCTGGTGGTGCAGCACGCGCACAGGATGCACTTGGTGGTGTCGTCGTAGCGGGCCCGATCGGTCGGGCTCTGAATGCGTTCCCGGGTCGGCGGATTGCCGGTGGTGATCAGGTACGGCTTCACGGCGCGGTAGGCGTCGAAGAAGGGCTCCATGTTCACCACGAGATCCTTCTCCACCGACAACCCGCGGATCGGCTCGATGGTGACGGTCAGCGGCTTGGCGCCCTTGGGCAGCAGGTCGCGCATCAAGACCTTGCACGCCAACCGGTTGACGCCGTTGATGCGCATCGCATCCGAGCCGCACACCCCGTGCGCACACGATCGGCGGAAGGTCAGGGTGCCGTCGAGGTAGCTCTTGACGTAGATCAGCAGGTTCAGCAACCGGTCGGAAGGCAGGCAGGGCACCCGGAAGCTCTGGTAGCCCGCGCTGTCCGGATCCTCGGGGTTGAACCGCGCGATCTTCAGCGTCACCATCACCGCGCCCTCGGGAATCGGCGGCAGGTCGGGTTCGCGGGTGTCGACGTCGGATGTGATCGTCATGATCAGTACTTCCGCTCCATCGGCTCGTAGCGGGTCTGCACCACCGGCTTGTAGTCC
>CAZHUU010000137.1:0-12373 GCA_964535335.1 uncultured Mycobacterium sp. | reverse complement strand
AGAACGACGGGTCCATCCGCTTCATCTGCGCCTTGACCGCCGAGTTGTGCAGCCAGTCGGCGTCGTCCTTCTCCAGGCCGATCTGCAGCGCCCGCTTCAGCAGCGCGGTGGCGGCCGCCTGCGGGTCCGGCGGTTCGGGTTCCGGAGATTTGGACGTGGCGGCCCGGCGTTTGGGCTTGTCCGGCTCGGCCGCGGGCGGTTCGAACACCGGGACCCCGGGCAGGGCGTCGTAGATGACGAAGTCGTCGCAGGCCGCGGCCAAGGACTTGCTTGATGATCCGGCCACCCCGATGCCCACCACGTAGCGACCCAGTCGCTTGCAGCGTTGCGCCAGCGGGATGTAGTCCGAGTCGCCGGCCACGATCACTACGTGGGTCAGGTCGGGCAGCCGGAACATGTCCTCCACCGCATCGACCGCCAGCCGGATGTCGGCGGCGTTCTTGCCGTACGCCGCCGCCGGGAACAGCTGCACCAGGTCCACCGCCCGGCCGACCAGCTGCTGCTGATACTCGGCGTTGACGTCGGCCGACCAGTCGGCGTAGGCGCGGGTCAGCACCACCGTCCCGAAAGACGACGCGAAGTCCAGGATGGCGCCGACGTCGACGCGGGCCCGGGCCAGCTTCGCCTGCTCGAGGCCCTTGGCCTTGTCGCGTTGGAAGGAGTTGCGGCCGTTGACCTGGTCGTAGCGGGAGATGACGATGTTGTCGAAGTCGAGGTATACGGCGACGCGGGGCGCACCGGGATCGGTCACGTCAGCCAGTCTTGTCCATGTCGGGAGGGGGCACCGGCTTTCCGGGGAGAGGGTCGTTAGGCCCGGCTACGAGCGACTATCCACCCGCAGAGTCGCTCAGAGCCGGGCAAAACCCCTGTCCGCCCAGACCGAGCCCGCCGGGCCAAACCGCGCGTCGGTACGAAATGCCCCCGCTAAGACCTGCATGTTTGCTGCTGACCAGGCAATTCCCGTTGGTTGCGATGTGACAAATCGTCGTCCCGGCCGTCTATGATCTTCAGCGTCAATGGTGACGCCGGCCCTGCCATCTCGACCCTGTTCTGGAGTGAATTTCGGTGACGTTTCCCGCCCGCATACGTGCTGCAAGCCTGATCTTCGGGGCCTTGCTGCTGACAGTGCTGGTCAGCGACGTCGCCGGCCTGCCGGGCTGCCCGAACGGGTGCAAGACGGCCACCGCCTCCGCCGCGGCCCCGGTGCCGCCGGCCCCGCCCCGGCCGCCGCTGCTGGGCGTCGCCCCGGCGAACGGATCCGAGGACCTCAGCCCGCTGAGCCGGGTGAAGGCCAACGTCGTCAACGGCACCCTCACCCAGGTCAGCCTGGTCGACGACTACGGCAACACCGTCGACGGCGTCCTGTCGCCCGACCGGACCTCCTGGCAGCCGACCCAGCCACTGAAGTACAGCCGCACCTACACCATGAAGGCGGCCAGCCTTGGCGCCAGCGGGGTGCCGCTGGTCCGGACCACCACCTTCGAGACCGCGACCCCGAACAACATCACCCAGGTGTACCTGGAGACTCCGGGCGGTCTGCCGATCCACGAGGACATCAAGTACGGCATCGGCACCATCATCGCGGCCCGTTTCGACGAGCCCATCACCGACAAGGCCGCCGCCGAGCGCACTCTGCACGTCACCACCAACCCGCCGACCCGGGGATCGTGGTACTGGGTGGACGACGTGACCGCGCACTGGCGGCCGGAGAAGTACTACGCGCCGGGCACCACGGTGGCGGTGTCGGCCAACATCTTCGGTCAGCAGCTGGGCAACGGCCTCTACGGCCAGGACAACGCCGCCGCGAGGTTCACCATCGGCGACGCCCACATCTCGATCGCCGACGACCGGACCAAGACCGTCAACGTCTTCGACAACGGCAAGCTGGTCCGCGCCATGCCCACCTCGATGGGGCGCGGCGGCTACCAGACCATCGCCGGCCGCGAGTTCTCGTTCTGGACCCCGCCCGGGGTCTACACCGTGATCGACAAGGCCGAGACGGTGACGATGGACTCGTCGACCTACGGGCTGCCGGTGGCCTCGTCGATGGGTTACAAGACCAAGATCCCGTACGCCACCCGGATCAGCACCGACGGCATCTACCTGCACCAGCTCAACGAGACGGTGTGGGCGCAGGGCAACACCAACCTCTCGCACGGCTGCCTGAACCTCAACGGGGAGAACGCATCCTGGTTCTTCAACTTCTCGCAGCCGGGCGATATCGTCGAGATCCGCAACACCGGCGGTCCGGGTCTGCAGATCTGGCAGAACGGTGATTGGACGCTGCCGTGGGCCGAGTGGCTCAAGGGCAGCGCGCTGACCCCCAAGCCTTGAGGCCTCGTACGCCGAACTTCGGCCGCTCCCAAGGGATCGACGGCTTCGTAAATTAACCCTGCGCATCGGTCCTTGAAGTGGGAAGATTCCCGCACCTTTGTGTGGGAGGCGAACATGGACTTCATCCAGGCCAACCTGATCGACCCGGTCAGCAAGGTGCTCTATACCTACGTCTTGATCTACCTGCTGGTCGCCGCCGGCCTCTACTTCACCATCCGCACCCGCTTCATCCAGATCCGGTACTTCGGGCGGATGCTGCGTCAGGTGCTGCACTCGCGCGAGGAGACCGAGGGCATCTCGTCGTTCCAGGCGTTCTGCGTCGGCCTGGCCTCCCGGGTCGGCACCGGCAACATCGCCGGGGTGGCGATCGCCCTGACGGTGGGCGGCCCGGGGGCGATCTTCTGGATGTGGGTGGTGGCGGCCATCGGTATGGCCACCGCGCTGATCGAGGCCACCCTGGGCCAGATCTTCAAGGTCCGCGCCGACGACGGCAGCTTCCGCGGCGGGCCGGCGTTCTACATCCAGCGCGGGCTGGGTTCCCGGGCCGGGGGCGTGCTGTTCGCCGTGCTGCTGGTGTTCACCTTCGGCTTCGCGTTCAACATGCTGCAGGCCAACGCGATCAGCAACGTGCTGAACGTCTCGCACGACATCGAGGTGCATTGGACCACAATCGGTTTGGTGGTGCTGTCCGCGCCGGTGTTGTTCGGCGGCGTCAAGCGGGTGGCCAAGGTCGCCGAGTTCGTGCTGCCGGTGATGGCGTTGGCCTACGTGACACTGGCGCTGATCATCGTCGCGATGAACATCACCTACCTGCCCGACGTGCTTCGCCAGATCTTCGGTGGCGCTTTCGGTTTGACCCAGATGGCCGGCGGCTTCACCGGTGGGATCGCGGCCGCGATGCTCAACGGCGTCAAGCGCGGGCTGTTCTCCAACGAGGCCGGCATGGGCAGCGCGCCCAACGTCGCGGCCACCGCCACCGTCTCGCACCCGGTCAAGCAGGGTTTGATCCAGTCGCTCGGCGTGTTCGTCGACACCATGATCATCTGCTCGGCAACGGCTTTCATCATCATGGTGTCCGGCCCGGATATCTACGACCCGGCCGCGCCCGGCAAGATGGCCGGCGCGGCACTGACCCAGGCGGCGATCGGCAGCGCGCTCGGCTCGTGGACGACCGGGCTGATGACCGCGCTGGTGTTCGTGTTCGCGTTCTCCTCGGTGCTCGGCAACTACGTCTACGCCGAGATCAACCTGTTCTTCCTGGGCGCGAAGAAGAACGCCATCACGATCTTCCGGCTGTTGGTGCTCGGCGCGATCGCGCTGGGGGCGACCTCGAAGCTGGCCACGGTGTGGGACATCGCCGACATCGCGATGGGCTTCATGGCGATGGTCAACCTGGTGGCGATCGTCCTGCTGGGCAAGTGGGCGTTCGCCGCGATCCGCGACTACCACCGGCAGAGCGCCGACGGCCGCGACCCGGTATTCATCGCCGAGCAGGCTGACCTACCCGGGGTGCTGGACGGTGACATCTGGACCGCGGGGGAGCGTCGCCTCGCCAGCAGCGGCCGGGACGTGCCTGCGTAGATTCGGTGGCGTGGAGACACTGCGCACCCCGGATTCCCGATTCGCCAACCTCGAGGGCTACCCCTTCGAACCGCACTACCTCGACGTAACTGCCAGTGACACCGGGCCGGTGCGCATGCACTACGTCGACGAGGGCCCCGGAGACGGCGCGCCGGTGGTGCTGCTGCACGGCGAACCGACCTGGAGTTACCTGTACCGCACCATGATTCCGCCGCTGGCCGCCGCGGGGCATCGGGTGCTGGCTCCCGACTTCATCGGGTTCGGCCGTTCGGACAAGCCCACCCGCCTCGAGGACTACACCTATCTGCGCCACGTGGAGTGGGTGACGTCCTGGCTGACCGCGCTGGACCTGCGGGACATCACCGTCGTCGTGCAGGACTGGGGTTCGCTGATCGGCCTGCGGGTCGCCGCCGAGCAGAGCGATCGGTTCGCAAAGCTGTTCATCGCCAACGGCTCCCTGCCGACCGGGGACCAGTCGACGCCGCCGGCCTTCCGGATCTGGCGGGCCTTCGCCAAGTACTCGCCGTGGTTCACCGCGGGCCGGCTGGTGGACACCGGGACGGTGCACAAACTGTCCGCGGCCGTGCGCGCCGGCTACGACGCACCGTTTCCCGACAAGAGCTACCAGGCCGGCGCCCGGGCCCTCCCGCAGTTGGTGCCGACCTCGCCCGATAATCCGGCGACGCCGGCCAACCGCGCGGCGTGGGAGGTGCTGGGTCGCTGGGAGAAGCCGGTGCTGTGCGTCTTCGGCGCCCGCGACCCCATCCTCGGCAAGGCCGACGGTCCGCTGATCCGCCGCATCCCCGGCGCCGCCGGGCAGCCGCATGCGCGGATCAACGCCAGCCACTTCGTCCAGGAGGACGCCGGGCCGGAGTTGGCCCAGCGGCTGATGGACTGGGAAAAGAACCTGTGACCTAGCTCACAAACAGGCGTAGCCTGGAAGACGTCTCTGCGAGGGAGGGAGACGTCATGAAGGGTGCATATCGCGATCCGGTGGATCACGCCCGAACAACCCAACCGCACGCCGGCGAATCGTTCATCGACACGCTGTGGCTGCCGGGCCTGCTGCTGATCGGCCTTGGCGTGGCCGGGCTGGCCGGCATCGATGCGGCGCTGGCCTACAACCACCACGAGCTGCTCGGGATGCTGGGCTTGTTGGTGGCGGGCCTGCTGGTCGCCGGTGTGTCGCTGATCGTCGCCGAGCATCACCGCGTGCTGCGTGTCGAAAGGCGATGGATGGCCGATCATCCCGATCGCGCCGAGTCCGTCGCCAAGCGTTCTAGCTGAGGCGACGTTCTTTCCGGCGCCCACCCTTGGGGGTGGCGCCGGGGTAGCGCGCGGCCTCGGTGCTCGGTGGAACTCCCAGCCCTGTCTGTTCACCGACACCCTTCGTGCCCGGCTTTGAGCGACTATTCGCATCGGTTCATGAGCAGAGTCGCTCAAAGCCGGGCACAAAGGTGTCGGGGTCGAGTCCGAGTGAGGGGTAGACCGATCTATGTGCCGCCGATTCCGCCGTGTGAGTTTGCTGGAACTTTCCTGTGTGTCAATTAATGGGTAACGGTTGCAAATCAATTGATGCCCGTGCCTTGCCGCGATTATGGGCATTCATCAGTATTTACGGAGTCTGAACCGGACGTTCCGGCTAACTCAACAGGGCCTTTGCGGGCGATCCCCTAATCCCCTAATGGGGATTGCTGGAAAGCCCGGTATGGCCTGCATCCACTAGGGGAGTGCGCCCCATTCCGGGGAGTGGGCGTCGTCCATACCGTGGCTACCAATGACCGGTCTGACCGGCGAACAGCAAGAGAGAGGCACTACCGATGAACACACTGGTCGAATTCATCCTTGACTTGTTCCGCAACGAGAGCGCCGCGCAGGCGTTCGTTGCGGACCCCAACGCCGCACTGGCCGACGCCGGGCTGGCGGGTGTGACTCCCGAGCAAGTGCAGTCGGTCGCCGCCACCGCGGTCCCCGGGCTTGAGCTTGCTCCCGCCAATCCGATCGCGGGTCTCCAGCAGGCGGTGTCCAACCAGTTCGGCTTGGGCCCGGTGGAGTCCGTGCTGCCCGAGGTCGGTGCCGGGATCGTCACCGATCAGGCGGCGCAGATCGGCCTGGACGGCGGATCCACGATCGCGGCCGCGCTGGGTGAAGGCATTGGCGCCGGGCTCGGTGCCGGCCTCGAAGGCGGAGCCGAGTTGGCCGCCCAGACCGGACTTGGTCTTGGGACTGGCCTTGGCACGGGTCTCGGTGTCGGTGGTGGCGCCGAGGTCGGCGGTGGCTTCAACGCCGGGCTGGGCGCGCAGAGCGGCATCGGACTCGGTAGCGGCCTGGGTGGCGGTGCCGAGCTGGGCGGTGGCTTTGATGCCAATCTCGGTGGCGAGTTCGGCGCCGGTGTCGGTGCCGGCAGTAGCGTCGGCACTGGCCTGGGCGGCGGTTTCGGCCTCGGTGGTGGCGCGGAGTTCGGTGGCGGCTTTGATGCCGGGCTGGGTGGCCAAGCTGGCGCGGGTGCTGGGGCTGGCCTCGGTGGTGGCGCTGAGCTGGGCGGTGGATTCGATGCCAATCTCGGTGGTGAGTTCGGTGCGGGTGCTGGTCTTGGCGGTCAGTCCGGTGTCGGCGTAGGCACTGGCTTGGGCGGTGGCTTCAACGCCGGTGGCGGCTTTGATGCCGGGCTGGGTGGCCAGGCTGGTGCGGGTGCCGGTGTGGGAACGGGTGTCGGCCTCGGTGGTGGCGCTGAACTCGGCGGTGGCTTTGATGCCAACCTTGGTGGTGAGTTTGGTGCGGGTGTCGGTGCCGGCAGTGGCGTCGGCACTGGTCTCGGTGGTGGCTTCAACGCCGTTGGTGGCGCGGAGCTTGGCGTTGGCTTTGATGCCGGGCTGGGTGGCCAGGCCGGTGCAGGTGCTGGGGCAGGCGCGGGACTCGGATTCGGCGGCGGCACTCAGTTCGGCGGCGGCGCGCACATCGGAGGCCAGGCCGCGGGTAACGCGGGCGCAGCCATCAATGCCGGCGGCAGCGCCGAGGCGGCAGCCGGCGCGAACTTCGCCGACCGCGCTCGCTTCGCGGGCAATGGCCGGGTTGATGGTTCGGAACGCACCACGGTCAACAGCAGCGCGGCCGTGGCTAGCACGCCCAACGCCGGCCTTGCCGCACAGGAGAACGCGAGCTTCAGCAGCACCGCCAACGCGGGACTGTCGAGCCCGCTGGGCGGCGTGAGCCTGGGCAACCAGACCGCCGCCAGCGGCGGCGGAGCGATCGGCCTCGGCGGCGGTGGCCTGAACGCCGCCGGAAGCACCGCGATGACGAGTGCCACCACGGCCGGGCTCGCCAGCCCGCTGGGCAGCACGGCCGCCAGCGTCCAGACCGCGGCCGGCAACACCGCGGCCGTCAGCTTCCTGCACGACGACGGCGCGGCGCTCAGCGCCAACACCAACGCCGCAGGAGCATTCGGCGCTCACACCACCATCCCGTCGGTGGTACCGAATGCCGGTGCGCACACCAACGTCAGCGCCGGCGGCACCGTCGCCGGTGGTGGCAGTGCCGACTTCCTCCGCCACGAGGCGTCGACCCTGGGTGCGCACAGCGCCGTTCAGGCCGGGGGCGCCACGAACGCCACGGTGGCGGGTGGGCACACCACCGTGAGCGGAAATGCCGCAGCCCAGAACAACTTCGGCGCCAACGCCGACATCCTGGGCCACGACACGGCCGCCTTGGGCGGGCACGGCAACGTCAACACCGGTGCCGCGGCGACCACGCACGGCTCGACCGGACAGGGCAGCGTCATCCACACCGGTGGATCCACCGCGGCCAACGGCGACGTCGCAGCCGGCTCACACGGCGGATCGGTGATCTCCGGCGCCCAGGGCAGCGGCAACGCAAGCGGTGCGACATCCGTTGGTGGCGGCCACGCCTCGACGAACGTCGACCAACATGCGGCGGTGGACTCGTCGACCCACGCGGTGACGAGCACACCGGATCACTCGGCCTTCGATCCGTCGGCCCACGTGGCCGCCGACTCGTCGAGCCACACGCTGTTCGACACCGGGCACGACCAGGCGGCGTCGCACATCCCGCAGTTCGGCGCGGACGCGGCGACGCACAACCAGTTCGATCAGCACCTCGGGTTCTGACAGAACGAGGCATCGGCGGGGACCACACGGTTCCCGCCGATGCCTCGTTCGGGGACCTTCGGCTCTAACCGCCCGGCTTGGCCGAGCGGATCATCACTTCTCGTGATCGAACACCACCTGGACCCGGCCACCTCCATCCTGCTGGTCAAACCTGAGTCCGCACTCGACAAGAACGACTTCACCGAACTGGCCAAGGCCGTCGACCCGCAGATCGACGCCCACGGCGATCTCGCCGGCCTGATCATCGAGGCGCCGCACTTCCCCGGTTGGGACAGCTTCGGCGCGCTCGTGACGCACATGCGCTTCGTCCGGGATCATCACAAGCACGTCAAGAAGATCGCGGTGGTCACCGACTCGCACCTGGGCGACGTAGCCGAGCACCTGACCTCACACTTCGTCTCGGCTCAGATCAAGCACTTTCCCGCCGGCGAGGTGCAGCAGGCCCGGGACTGGATCACCGGCACGGCGTGAGGCTATGGGCGCGGCCAGGTTTCGGGCAGGCCGTGACCACCATCGGCGACCAGTACCGCGCCGGTGACGAACGAGGCCGACTCGTGCGCCAGGAACAGCACGCAGGCGGCGATCTCATCGGGAGTGCCGCTGCGTCCGATCGGCCCGGCGGCCGCGGCTGCCGCCTCGAACGGCAGCTGTGAGCCGGTCGCGATGTAGCCGGGTGCGACGACGTTCACCGTGACGCCCTTGCCGACGACCTCGAGGGCGAGCGCCCGGCTCAGGCCCACCAGACCGGCCTTGGCGGCGGTGTAGGTGGACTGCCCGGGCATCGCATTGACGGTGCCGGTGGTCGAGCCGACCGACACGATGCGGCCGTAGCCGGCCGCGGTCAGCACCGGAACCGCGGCGCGGCACATCAGGAACGCGGTTGTCAGGTTTCGTGCGATCGCCGCATCCCACTGCTGCAGGGACAACCCCGCCACATCGTCGTCGGCGTCCCAGCCCGACGACACCGACGTCATCCCCGCGTTGTTCACCACGATGTCCAACCGGCCCCACTGCTCCAACGCGGCCTGAACCAGAGACTCGGCCGATCCGTCGACGGTGAGATCCGCGATCACCCCGACCGCGGCGTCGCCGAGTTCAGCCGCCCGTTCGTGGACGCGCTCGGAGGTGGCGCCGAGCACCACCCGAGCCCCCTCGGCCACCAGTTCCCGCGCGACGGCGGCGCCGATCCCGGCGGGCGCGCCGGCACCCGTGATGACGGCGACCCGATCGGTGAAACGTCCCATGCTCAGATCCTTTTCGGCACATCGGCGATCAGGCCGCCGTCCATCACGAACTCGGCCCCGGTGGCGAACGACGACTCGTCGCCGGCCAGGAACAGCACGAACGTCGACACCTCGACCGGCTCACCGATCCGGCCCAGCGGACTGGTCACCAGGTCCTCGGGCATGTGCGCCGTCATTGGAGTGCGGATCATGCCCGGGTGCAGTGAGTTGACCCGAATGTTGTTGGGCGCCAACTCCAGTGCGGCCGACTTGGTCAACCCGCGGATCGCCCACTTGGAGGCGACGTAGCCGTGGTTACCCGGTGTGCCGCGCATCGCCTGGATGGACGACATGTTGATGATCGAGCCGCCGCCGGCCGCGGTCATCGGCTCGATGACGGCCCGGATGCCGAGCATGGTGCCGGTGAGGTTGACGTCCAAAACCCGTTGCCAGCGTTCGCGTTCCAGGTTGCGCAGGGTGCGGCGGTAGACGATGCCGGCGTTGTTCACCAGGACGTTGAGGGTGCCGAACTCCCGCAGCGCCAGTGCGACGGCGGCGGACCAGTCGTCGGGCTGGGTGACGTCGAGGTGGATATAGCGGGCGGCGTCGCCCAGTTCCTCGGCCACCGCCCGGCCCTCGTCGTCGAGAACGTCACCGAGGACGACGCGCGCCCCCTCGGCGGCGAGCAGTCGGGCGTGTGAGGCGCCCATCCCGCGGGCGGCCCCACTGATCAGGGCGACCTTGCCGTCGACGCGTCCCATGGGCGGGAGGTTACCGGGGTGGTGCGCCGGAAAGCGCTATCGCCGGTGATATCTGATAGCGCCGGTGATAGCGGATTCTGGAGGGGTGTGCCGTCCGGAAAAGGCTCAGTAGATCGGCGCAGGGTCAGCCCGCAGGCTGCGGACCCGGATCGGGAAGAGACCCCGGCGCGGGATCGGAGGCGGGGCCGTCCAACGCGTGGGGGTCCTGGGTCAGGTCGATGTCGTGATCCAGATCGGCGAAGACCGGGAGCATGCTGCACAGCATCATGAGCTTCAGTCCGCAGGGCGGCATGTCACCGGAGTCGGCGCTCGCGGGTGCCGCAAGAGCGATAGCAACGACGCCCGCAGCCGCGGCGAACGTCGCCCTACGCATGAAAGTCGGCACTCGATCCCACCTGTTGTTGGCCACTGCGAAGGCAGTATGACACCGCCGCGCCCCTACCGGACTAAGAGAGCCCGAACTCGGTGTGGATGTTGTCGATGCCGGCCTTGATCGCATCCAGTGCGGGCTGACGCGCCCGGATCTTGCTGGCCAGATGCGCGCCGGCCTGCAACGTGGCGAACTCGCCCGCGGCCTCGATGGCCCGGGACAGCACCATGTCCGGCATGTCGATCTCGTCGACCCAGCCCGCCGCCAGCGCGGTCTCACCGAAGAACACCTTGGCCAGCCCGACGGCCTGCTGGTAGGCCGACGGCGTCAGCCGCAGCCGCATGACCTCCAGCGCGGGGTAGGGCAGCACCATCCCGATCGCCACCTCGTTGGCCTGAAAGGTGTACGCGGGCGCGGAGATTCGGTGATCGACGCTGCACGCCAAAAACGAGCCCATTGCGATCGCGGGCCCGGTGCAGGCCGCCACCACCGGCTTGGGGAACGACAGCAACCGGTGCGACAGCGTGAACCCGTCCTTGAGCATGCCGATGGACGCCTGCACGTCCCCGGAGCGGAACACCTTCAAATCGAAGCCACCGCTGAAGACCCGTTCGTTGCCGGCGATCACCACCGCACCGGCGTTCTCACCCTCGGCGCGGTCCAGGGCGTCGTTGATCGCCGCCAGCATGGTCGGGCCGAGGACGTTGACCTTGCCGTCGTCCATCGTGATCACCGCGACGGCATCGTCCTTGCGGTAGCTGACCAACTCACTCATCGATGCTCCTTGAAGTCGCGGGGATGTTCAGGCGCCCATCAGGGCGTGCCACTGCTCGAGGTTGGAGACCTTGTAGACGTAGTTGCTGCGCTTGACCTCCGACAGCGCGGCACTCGGCTCGATCGAGTACCAGTGCCCGGGGAACACCGTCGGGTCCCCGGACAGCCCGGCCAGCTGCTGCAGGCTGCGGTACATCTCGTCGACGTCACCGCCGGGGAAGTCGGTGCGCCCGCAGCCGTCGAGGAACAGGGTGTCCCCGGCGACCAGCCGGCCGTCGAGCAGGAAGCACTGGCTGCCCGGGGTGTGACCCGGGGTGTGCAGCAGCTCGATCTCGATGGCGCCGACGTCGACCTTGTCGCCGTGCACGTGGGTGGTCAGATCACCCATCGGGATGCCGGTGACCCGCGACACCCACAGCGCCTCGTGGGTGTTGACGTGCACCGGCACGCTCACCCGCTCCAGCAGCTCGGCGAGCCCCTTGAGCTCGAAACCCATCATCGAACCGCCGACGTGGTCGGGGTGGTGATGGGTGACCAGCACCCCGGACAGCCGCATCCCGTCGGCCTCCAGGGCGTCGAGCAGATCACCGGCGGCATACGCCGGATCCACCACCACGGCCTCCCCGGTCTCCCGGTCGCCGATCAGGTAGGCGAAGTTGCGCATCTGCTGGGCCATCATGTCGCCGGCGGCGAAGTCGCGGCCGGAGAGCAGCTGCCGGAAGTACAGGCGATCGTTCGAAGCCATGGGCCAACATTAGGGTGTGGCCCCGCGGGCACGCATCGGGCACCCATGACGTGCGGTTTGGCCGGGCCCGTGCGCAGGTTGTACCCTCTTTAAGGCCCACGGCTCGGTTCGGCTGAGCTCGCGGGTCTGGCCCCCTTAGCTCAGTCGGTAGAGCGTTTCCATGGTAAGGAAAAGGTCAACGGTTCGATTCCGTTAGGGGGCTCGGTGGACGCGAGCGGGGCTCCGCCCGCGCCTATCGGGGCGGTGTAGCTCAGCTGGTTAGAGCGCACGACTCATAATCGTGAGGTCGGGAGATCGAGCCTCCCCACCGCTACGCAGAACGAACTACGAGAAGCGTGAAAGAGGGCAGCCGACGTGGCCTCCAGTACTGACGTCAGGCCAAAGATCACTTTGGCGTGCGAGGTGTGCAAGCACCGCAACTACATCACCAAGAAGAACCGCCGCAACGACCCCGACCGGCT
>CAZHUU010000136.1:0-12377 GCA_964535335.1 uncultured Mycobacterium sp. | reverse complement strand
CCGGTACCGGCCTGCCCGTCGGGGTCGGAGGCCATCGCCCACGCGGGGCGGCAGATCGTCATGGGTGACGCCGATTTCGCGGTGTGCGGCGGTGTCGAAGGCGGTATCGAGGCGTTGCCCATCGCGACGTTCTCGATGATGCGCGCGATGTCGACCCGCAACGACGAGCCGGAGCGGGCCTCGCGGCCGTTCGACAAGGACCGCGACGGGTTCGTCTTCGGTGAGGCCGGTGCGCTGATGATCATCGAGACCGAGGAGCACGCCAAGGCCCGCGGCGCCACGCCGCTGGCCCGGCTGATGGGTGCCGGCATCACGTCGGACGCCTACCACATGGTGGCTCCGGCACCGGACGGTCTGCGGGCCGGCCGGGCGATGACCAGAGCGATGGAGTTGGCGGGCTTGTCCGCCAAAGACATCGACCACGTCAACGCGCACGCGACGTCGACGTCGATCGGTGACATCGCCGAGGCCAACGCCATCCGGGCTGCCGGGGTGGAGCACGCCCCGGTTTACGCGCCGAAGTCGGCGCTGGGCCACTCCATCGGTGCAGTCGGTGCGCTCGAGTCGATCCTGACCGTGCTCACCCTGCGCGACGGCGTCATTCCTCCGACGCTGAACTACGAGACGCCGGATCCCGAGATCGATCTGGACGTCGTGGCGGGCGAACCGAGGTACGGGGACTATCGGTACGCCATCAACAACTCATTCGGATTCGGGGGACACAACGTGGCGCTCGCCTTCGGGCGTTACTGAGGGTCTCGGGGGAAAGGACCGGAAAGAGCACATGGCAGGGTTAGCCACGGGGAAGGGCTTCCCGAACGTGGTCGTGACTGGCGTAGCCATGACGACTGCCCTGGCATCGGACGCCGACAGCACCTGGAAGGCGCTGCTGGACGGGCAGAGTGGGATTCGTACGCTCGAGGACGAGTTCGTCGAGAAGTACGACCTGCCCGTCCGGATCGGCGGACATCTCGTCGAGGACTTCGACGGGGAGCTGACCCGGGTGGAGCTGCGGCGGCTGTCCTACCTGCAGAAGATGTCGACGGTGCTGAGCCGTCGCGTGTGGCAGAACGCCGGTTCGCCGGAGGTGGATCTCAAACGGCTGATGGTGTCGATCGGCACCGGCATGGGATCCACCGAGGAGATGCTCTTCGCTTACGACGGCATGCGCGAACGCGGGCTGCGGGCGGTGTCGCCGCTGGTGGTGCAGATGTACATGCCCAACGGCGCGGCGGCGGCCGTCGGCCTGGAACTCAAGGCGAAAGCCGGTGTCATCACCCCGGTCTCGGCCTGCGCGTCGGGCTCGGAGGGCATCGCGCAAGCCTGGCGGCAGATCGTTCTCGGGGAGGCCGACATCGCGGTGTGCGGTGGCGTCGAGACGAAGATCGAAGCGGTGCCGATCGCAGGCTTCGCCCAGATGCGCATCGTGCTGTCCACGACCAACGACGATCCCGCCGGCGCCTGCCGGCCGTTCGACCGGGACCGCAACGGGTTCGTGTTCGGCGAGGGCGGTGCGCTGATGGTCATCGAGACCGAGGAACACGCCAAGGCCCGCGGCGCCAAACCGCTGGCCCGCATCATGGGTGCGGCGATCACCTCGGACGGCTACCACATCGTGGCCCCCGACCCCAACGGCGAGCAGGCCGGGCACGCCATCACCCGGGCCATCCAGCTCGCCGGGCTGCAGCCCTCCGACATCGACCACATCAACGCGCACGCGACCGGAACCCAGGTCGGTGACGTCGCGGAGGGCAAGGCGATCAACAACGCGCTCGGCAGCCATCGGCCCGCGGTCTATGCGCCCAAGTCGGCGCTGGGCCACTCGGTGGGTGCCGTCGGTGCGGTGGAGTCCATCCTCACCGTGCTGGCGCTCCGGGACGGCATCGTGCCGCCCACGCTCAACCTGCGGAACCTCGATCCGGAGATCGATCTGGACGTGGTGGCCGGCGAACCCCGGCCAGGCAATTACGAGTACGCGGTCAACAACTCGTTCGGATTCGGCGGTCACAACGTCGCAATCGCCTTCGGGAAGTACTGAGAAACGAACAACCAAGGCGCCCAGTGACATCCGACGCCAAGAGGAGGTTTTAGGTGACGATCATGGCCCCTGAGGCAGTCGGCGAATCGCTCGACCCTCGCGACCCGCTGCTGCGGCTGCGCACCTTCTTCGACGACGGCAGCGTCGAGTTGCTGCACGAACGGGACCGCTCCGGCGTGCTCGCCGCTGCGGGCACCGTCAACGGTGTGCGCACCATCGCCTTCTGCACGGACGGAACCGTGATGGGCGGCGCGATGGGCGTCGAGGGCTGCCAGCACATCGTCAACGCCTATGACACCGCCATCGAGGAGCAGAGCCCGATCGTGGGCATCTGGCATTCCGGCGGTGCCCGGCTGGCCGAAGGGGTGCGCGCGCTGCACGCCGTCGGGCTGGTGTTCGAGGCCATGATCCGCGCGTCGGGCTACATCCCGCAGATCTCCGTCGTGGTCGGGTTCGCCGCGGGCGGCGCGGCCTACGGGCCCGCGCTGACCGACGTCGTGATCATGGCGGCCGAGGGCCGGGTGTTCGTCACCGGACCCGACGTGGTGCGCAGCGTCACCGGCGAGGACGTCGACATGGCCAGCCTCGGCGGCCCGGACACCCACCACAAGAAGTCGGGTGTGTGCCACATCGTCGCTGATGACGAGCTCGACGCCTACGCGCGCGGCCGTCGCCTGGTCGGATTGTTCTGCCAGCAGGGTCATTTCGACCGCAGCAAGGCCGAGGCGGGCGACAGCGACCTGCACGCCCTGCTGCCCGAATCATCCCGGCGCGCCTACGACGTGCACCCGCTCGTCGAGGCACTGCTGGACAAGGACGACGACGGCACCTCGAGCTTCGAGGAGTTCCAGGGCAAGTGGGCGCCGTCCATCGTCGTCGGCATCGGCCGGCTGGCCGGCCGCACCGTCGGCGTGCTGGCCAACAACCCGCTGCGGCTGGGCGGCTGCCTGAACTCCGAGAGCGCGGAGAAGGCGGCCCGGCTGGTCCGGCTGTGCAACGCGTTCGGCATCCCCCTGGTCGTCGTCGTCGACGTGCCGGGTTACCTGCCCGGTGTGGACCAGGAGTGGGGCGGCGTCGTGCGCCGCGGCGCGAAGCTGCTGCACGCCTTCGGTGAGGCGAGTGTGCCCCGGGTGACACTGGTGACCCGAAAGATCTACGGCGGCGCCTACATCGCGATGAACTCGCGGTCGCTGGGCGCCACCAAGGTGTTCGCCTGGCCGGACGCCGAGGTCGCCGTGATGGGCGCGAAGGCCGCCGTCGGCATCCTGCACAAGAAGAAGCTTGCCGCGGCCGCCGACCACGAGCGCGACGCGCTGCACGAGGAACTGGCGGCCGAGCACGAGCGGATCGCCGGCGGCGTCGACAGTGCGATCGAGCTCGGCGTGGTCGACGAGAAGATCGATCCCGCGCACACCCGCAGCAAGCTCACCCAAGCCCTCGCCGAGGCGCCGACCCGGCGGGGTCGCCACAAGAACATCCCGCTGTAGCGATCAGACCCTGTCGGGATCAGACCCTGTCGGGATCAGACCCCGACGAGGAACTCCTCGACGCAGTCCAGGGCCCGCTCACGATCCGCGGCCACCAGGCCGATCCGGGTCCGGCGGTCCAGGATGTCGTCGGCGTCCAGGGCTCCCTCGTGGGTGACGGCGAACTCGAACTCCGCCCGCGTCACGTCGATGCCGTCGGCGACCCGCTCGGTCGGCCGCGCGCACCGCGCCGAGGCGATCACATTGGGTGACTCCGCTCCATACCGGGCCAGCAGGGAACCGGGCACGTCGTCGGTGGTGCGAAGCGTCGCAACGGGATTCGCCGGCGCCCCGACCAACGGCAGGTTGCGGGTCCGGCAGTGCCCGGCGACGATGCCACGCTCGGCCAAGGCGGTGTCGAGGACATCCTCGGCCATGTGCCGGTATTCGGTGAGCTTGCCGCCCACCACGCTGAACACCCCGGAATCGGACTCGATGACGGCGTGGTCGCGGGACACGTCGGCGGTCCGGCCCGACCCGGTGTCGAGCAGGGGCCGCAGGCCTGCGTAGGCGCCGATGACATCGGCGGTGGAGAGGTCGGTGGCCAGTACGGTGTTGACCGTGTCCAGCAGGAACGTGACCTCGCCCGGCGTGGGCTGCGGCACGTCGGGGATCGGGCCGGGGGCCTCCTCGTCGGTGAGCCCGAGATAGACCCGCCCCAGCTGCTCGGGCATCGCGAACACGAACCGGTTGGTCTCCCCCGGTATCGGAACCGTCAGTGCCGCAGTCGGATTGCCGAACGAGGCGGCGTCGAACACCAGATGGGTGCCGCGGCTGGGCCGCAACTTGATCGACGGGTCCACCTCGGCCGCCCACACACCGGTCGCGTTGATGACCACCCGCGCCACGAGGTCGAGCCGCTCGCCGGTCAGTTCGTCGGTGAGCCGTACCGAGGAACCGGTGGCCTCCTCGGCGCGGACCCGGGTCAGGATCCTGGCGCCGTGCTGGGCAGCGGTACGGGCGACCGCGACCACCAGCCGGGCATCGTCGATCAGCTGGCCGTCGTAGGCCAGCAAGGCGCCGTCCAGACCATCGCGGCGCAGCGTCGGCGTCATGGCCAACGCCTCCTCGGCGCCGATGCGGCGCGATCGCGGCAGGACCGACGACCGAGTGCCGGCCAGGGCGCGCAGCCCGTCGCCGGCCACGAAGCCGGTCCGGACCAGCGCCCGTTTCGTCCACCCGGTGTCGGACAGCAGCGGAACCAGCTGGGGCATGGCGTGCACCAGATGAGGAGCGTTGCGGGTCATCAGGATTCCGCGCTCGACGGCACTGCGGCGGGCGATGCCGACGTTGCCGGTGGCAAGATAGCGCAGGCCGCCGTGCACCAGCTTCGAGCTCCAGCGGCTGGTGCCGAACGCCAGGTCGTGCTTCTCGACCAGCACGGCGGTCAGCCCACGGCTGGCGGCGTCCAGGGCGATCCCGGCGCCGGTGATACCGCCGCCGATGACCAGTACGTCGACGAGTCCGCCGTCGCCGAGCGCGGCGAGGTCGGCGGCACGGCGGGCGGCGTTGAGGGCGGTCAGGTCTCGCATCAGGCCAGGTATCCGTTCAGTGCGCGGGTGAGTTCGGTGGACAGCGATTCGCCGTCCAGGATCGGCTCGACGATCTGTCCGGACTGGATGGTGGACTGGGTGATGAGCAGCACCATGGCGGCCAGTTGGCGGGCGTCGCCGACCCGGACGCTGCCGTCGGCCTGGGCAGCCCGCAGTTCCTCGGCGACGGCGTCGATGAGGATCTGCTGGCTGGTGCCCAACCGGTCGGCGATGTAGACCATCGCCAGTTCCGGTGCCGAGCGCAGCACGGTCAGGATCAGGTCGTCGGCGCGCAGCCGCTGGGCCACCCCGACGATCCGGGCGACCAGCGCGGCACGCCCGGTGCCGCGGGCGGGAACCTCGGTCCAAGCGCCGGTGATCCGCTCGGTGAGCAGCGCGGCCAGGATGGAGCGGGTGTCCGGCCAGCGCCGGTACACCGTCGGCCTGCTCACCCCGGCCCGCCGGGCGATCTCGGCGAGCGCGACGCGTTCCACCCCGAAATCGCGCACACAGCTGGCCGCGGCGACCATGATCCGGTCGCCGATGTCCATCGCCACGTCGTTACTGATTGACATCATCTGTAATACTGTAACGCATGTCGAACCGTGATGCCCAGGACGCCCTGCTTCCCCCGATGGCCTGGAACGCCTGGGGCGACCCGGCCGCCGCCAAGCCGCTCTCGGACGGGATCCGCAATCTGCTCGAGCAGGCCCTCGGGGTGGCGGCCGCGGAGATACCCGCACCCGGGATCGACGAGGTGGAATTGGCGCCCCCCGCCCTGGACGACCGGCACCGCGACTCGCTCACCGCGATCGTCGGGACCGGTCACCTACGCACCGACCACCTGGACCGTATTCTGCACGCTGGCGGCAAATCGACACCGGACCTGTTGCGACGCAAGAACATTCACCAGGACTCTCCCGATGCCGTGCTGCTTCCGGCGACCGAGGACGAGATCGCCCGCATCCTGGCCTACTGCTCGGAGCACGGGATCGCGGTCGTGCCCTTCGGCGGCGGCACCAGTGTGGTCGGCGGCCTCGACCCGGTCCGCGGCCGGTTCGACGCGGTGGTGTCGCTGGACCTGCGCCGCCTCGACGCCCTGCACTGGCTCGACGAGGTCTCCGGTGAGGCCGAGTTGGGGGCGGGGGTCACCGGACCGGACGCCGAGCGGTTGCTCGGCGAGCGCGGCTTCTCCCTCGGGCACTTCCCGCAGAGCTTCCGGTTCGCCACCATCGGCGGATTCGCCGCCACCCGCTCCTCCGGGCAGAACTCCGCCGGCTACGGGCGGTTCAACGACATGATCCGCGGCCTGCACGTCGTCACCCCGACCGGTGTGCTGGACCTTGGCCGGGCGCCCGAATCGGCGGCCGGTCCGGACCTGCGCGAACTCATCACCGGTTCCGAAGGGGTGTTCGGCGTCATCACCCGGGTCCGGCTGCGGGTCCACCCGAAGCCGGCGGCCGTGCGCTACGAGGCGTGGTCGTTCCCGGACTTCGCCACCGGCGCCGACGCGTTGCGGGCGGTGACCCAGACCGGCACCGGGGCGACCGTGCTGCGGTTGTCCGACGAGGCCGAGACCGGGGTGAACCTGGCGACCACCGACAGCATCGGCGAACAACAGATCACCGGTGGGTGCCTGGGCATCTCGGTGTTCGAGGGCACCCCCGACCACGCCGAGAGCAGGCACGCCGAAACCCGGGCGCTGCTGGCGGCGCACGGCGGCACCTCCCTGGGTGAGGGCCCGGCGAAGGCCTGGGAGCATGGCCGGTTCAACGCGCCCTACCTGCGCGACTCACTGCTCGCCGGCGGCGCGCTGTGCGAGACGCTGGAGACGGCGACCACCTGGTCGAACATTCCCGCACTCAAGGCCGCGGTCACCGGTGCGCTCACCACCGCACTGGCCGAAACCGGCACGCCGGCACTGGTGATGTGCCACATTTCCCATGTGTACCCAACCGGCGCCTCGCTGTACTTCACCGTCGTCGCCAGCCAGCGCGGCGATGTCGCCGCGCAGTGGCAGAAGGCGAAAACCGCTGCCAGCGAGGCGATCACCGCCACCGGCGGCACCATCACCCACCACCACGCGGTCGGCGCCGACCATCGCCCGTGGATGACCGCCGAGGTCGGCGAGCTCGGCGTCCAGGTGCTGCGCGCGGTCAAACAGGCCCTCGACCCGGCCGGAATCATGAACCCGGGCAAGCTGATTCCGTGACCGACGGGATCAGCCACGGGATCAGCCGCATCACGGTTCTGACCAATCCGATGTCGGGGCACGGCAACGCGCCGCATGCCGCCGAGAAGGCGGTGGCCCGATTCCAGGAACGCGGCGTCGACGTCGTCCAGATCGTCGGCCGCGACGCCGCACACGCCCGGGTGCTGGTGCACGAGGCGGTGGACCGCGGAACCGACGCCCTGGTGGTGGTCGGCGGCGACGGCGTCATCGCACTGGCGCTGCAGGCCTTGGCGCGCACCGATATTCCGCTCGGCATCGTGCCTGCGGGCACCGGGAACGACCACGCCCGCGAGTACCACCTGCCGACCGGCGACCCGGCCGCGGCGGCCGACGTGATCCTCGACGGCCGCACCGAGACCGTCGACCTGGGACAGATCCGCGGGACCGACGGGACCATCACCTGGTTCGGCACCGTGGCGGCGACCGGCTTCGACTCGCTGGTCAGCGACCGGGTGAACCGGATGCGCTGGCCGCACGGGCGGATGCGCTACAACCTGGCGATCGTGGCCGAGTTGTCCAAACTCCGGTTGCTGCCATTCCGGCTCGTCCTGGATGGTGAACGGGAGATCATCACCGACCTGACGCTGGCCGCCTTCGGCAACACCCGCAGCTACGGCGGCGGCATGCTGATCTGCCCGCAGGCCGATCACGCCGACGGTCTGCTGGACATCACCATGGTGCACAGCGCATCACGGATCCGGCTGATCCGGTTGTTTCCCACCGTTTTCAAGGGCGCACACATCGACCTCGACGAGGTCACCACCGATCGGGCCCGCACCGTGACCGTAGAGTCGCCCGGCATCAACGCCTACGCCGACGGTGACTTCGTCTGCCCGCTTCCGGTGGAGATCTCCGCGGTGCCGGGTGCGCTGAAGATCCGGCGCCCGGCCTGATGAGGATTACCGGCTGACGCCGCGGATGAAGATGTCCAGAACCACCTCGGCGTAATCCGGCCGGACCGGGCCGTCGGTGTAGACGGTGTCGAAGTTGATGGCGGCGGACAGCATCTTCATCGCCTCGGAGGTGTCGATGCCCTCGCGAAGTTCGCCCCGTCGGGCGGCCCGCTCAAGCATCGCCGACAGCCGCTCGATGCGGATGTTCCAGAAGTCCGGCCGCACCTCAGTGCCGTCCAGGTCGTTGGCGTGGTTGGGCAGGAACGCATGGAACAGGGCCCGGCGCTGTTCGGAGTTGTGGTACTCGATCTGGGCGCGGACGTATTGGGTGAGATCGCCGCGCAGGCTGCCGGTGTCCGGGACCGGGACGTGCTCCTGGGCGTTGCTCAGCACCGCGTCCATCAACAGCACCCGCCGGTCGTGCCAGATGGCGGTGATCACCTCGGGTTCGACGCCGACGCGGCGGGCGACCCGGTCGATGCTGAACCGATCGACACCGACCAGCGCCAGCTCGGTCAGGGCGGCGTCGACGAACTTGCGGCGTTGCTGCGCCGAGACCGCCTTCTCCGTCGTCATTTGATTCACCCCGTGTCGTGGGCTTTGCGCGGGCACGCCGGATCCACCGGGCTGTTGCCCCAACCGGGCAGTAATTTACCCCAACGTCACTGCAGTGCAACCGGAGGAGCGGGTCAGCCGACTCCCCGGCTCAGCCAGCTGACCTCGGCCCCGTCCCCGCCGTCGCGGTACGGCTCGAGCGCCTCGTCCCACGCCGTGCCGAGCACCGAGTCGAGTTCGGCGGCGAGCATGTCGGCACCGGCGGCCATCAGCGAACGCAGCCGCATCTCGCCGACCATGATGTCGCCGTTGGCGCTCATCGCCCCATGCCAGAGTCCGAGTTGCGGGGTATGGCAGAACCGCTGGCCGTCCACGCCTGCGCTGGGGTCCTCGGTGACCTCGAACCGCAGCACCGGCCAGGAGCGCAGGGCATTGGCCAGCCGCGCCCCGGTGCCCACCGGGCCCACCCAGTTGGTGACCGCACGCAGCTGGCCGGGCATGGCGGGCTGCGGGGTCCACTTCAGGTTCGCCCGGGCATCGAGGGTCGACGACAACGCCCACTCGACATGCGGGCACACCGCCGCGGGCGAGGCGTGGATGTACACCACGCCGGTTGTCGCGTCGGCGAACTGGTTCGACGCACGCATCGCTTACTCCTTCGGCTCCACTAGGGACGTCTTCCCCAACGACCTGGTGTTTCCGACGGTGCAATTGTGTCGTGCGTGTCTATTGTGCCTTGTGAGGCCTGTGTTGCGCTAGTCCGCCCCGAACTCTCTCAGAACTTCATCAGACAGCGCCGGCCACAGCGGTTTGGCCCACTCGTCGAAGTCCCGGTCGCACAGCACGACCAGCGACAACTCCCGGGCCGGGTCGACCCAGACGAAGGTGCCGGTCTGGCCGAAATGCCCGAACGTCGCCGCCGAGTTCGCCGCCCCGGTCCAGTGCGGTGACTTGTCGTCCCGGATCTCGAAGCCCAGACCCCAGTCATTCGGGCGCTGCACCCCGAAGCCGGGCAGCACCCCGGACAGGCCCGGGAACTGAACGCTGGTCGCCTCGGCGTGCATCTGGGTCGACACGGTCCGGGGTTGCAGCAGGTCAGTGGCGAAAAGCACCAGGTCATCCACGGTCGAGACCGCGCCGAACCCCGCCGCGGGCGCACCGCCCTCCAGCCTGGAGGCGGCCATGCCGAGTGGCTCGAGGATGGCCTCGGACAGGTACCGGCCGAACTCGATCCCGGAGTTCTGCTCGACGGCCTCGGCGAGCACACCGAAGCCGTAGTTCGAGTACACCCGCCGGCTGCCGGGTTCGGCCAGGGTCTCGGCGGAGTGCATGGACAGGCCGGAGGCGTGGGCCAGGAGGTGCCGGACCGTGGACCCGGGCGGGCCGGCCGGGGTGTCCAGGTCGACCACCCCCTCCTCGACGGCGACCTGGGCGGCCCGGGCGACCAGTGGCTTGGTCACCGAGGCCAGCCGGTACTCGCGGGCGCCGTCCCCGTAGGTGGCCAGCACACCGGAGGTGCCGACCACCGCGGCCGAGGCGGCCGGAACCGGCCAGTCGGCGATGACGTCGAGCGGTGTGGGCATCGGCGAGGACTAGCGGCCGCGGGGCGGCTGGATGCCCAGTTTGCGGTAGAACTCGGCCGCGGCCGCCTCCTCCGCGGCGGCGAGGTCGTGGGCGCCGAGGGCACGGTGCGCGGTCGCCATCCAGCCGTACACCCGGGCGGTCTCGTACGCCGAGCGGCGGGTTCGGTGTAGTTGCAGCGCGGCCTGCAGGGCGGTCAGCGCCTCGGTATGCCGGCCCCGGCGCACCAGCACCGCCCCCCGCCAGTCCTCGGCAGCCAACTCCTCGCAGTACCGCTCCGCAGCGGCCAGGTCGTCGCGGGCCAGGGCGATCTCGACCACACCGCGAAGCAGCCGGGCCCGGCGCCGGCGGTCGAGCGTGCTCAGGGTGGCGAGCAGATCGGCCCAGGCCCCGTCGCGGTCGCCCACCGCGTAGCGCAGCAGCGCCTCACCGGGCTGCGGTTCGGTCTGCAACTGCCGGGCCCGCGCGTAGGCCGCCACCGCGCCTTCGGAGTCGCCGCGCAGCCGCCGGATCTCGCCGAGCTGGTAGTAGCTCTCGCCGGCCGCGCGGGGATCCGCCTCTTCCAGCGCGCGGCTCAGCGCCAGCAGCCGATTCTCCAGCAGCCGGTGGTTGTCGTCGGCGGACAGCAGCGCCACCAGGTCGGGCACCGACGGCGCGGACTCATCCGCCGGCTCCGCCGGCTCGCGCAGCGCGGCGGCGCGGTCCGCGAGGGCGCCGGTGTCCTCGGTCAGCACCGCGACCACGGTCTCCAGGTAGGCCAGTCGGCCGGCCGCGGGCCCCGCACCGGTCAACAGACGGGCCCGGCTCAGCCAGTTCCGGCCCATGTTGACGTCGCCGCGCAGCAGCCAGGCTTGGGCGAGTTCGACGGACTTCACCGCGGCGGCGTTCGGATCGGTGCGGGCCAGCCGCACGTACACCAACTCGGCGATGCGCACCGCCTCGCGGTCGTGGCCGAGGTGCCACGCGGCGGTCGCCATCGCGTCCTGGTCGTCGACGGTCAGTGGCCCGATGGCGCCGGCGCGGCTGAACGCGGCGTAACTGGTCTCCCAGTCGCCGAGGCGATAGGCGTCGCGCGCCTGGAGGACCAGATCGGTGTGGGGTTCGGTTCTCGCGGTGAGCAAGTCTTCACCGTATCGCCCGAACCGCTCCGCCAACGGAGAGATCGTCAACCTACGGCCCGACTCATGAGTCAACCACTGCGCGGTGTGACTTCTCGCAAGAAGGGCGAGCCGGTCGAAGTCGTCGACATCGTCATCCCGGACCCCGGCCCGGGCGAGGTGGTGGTCACGGTGATCGCCTGCGGTGTCTGCCATACCGACCTGACCTACCGCGAGGGCGGGATCAACGACTCGTACCCCTTCCTGCTCGGCCACGAGGCGGCCGGCACCGTGGAATCGGTCGGTGCCGGAGTCACCCACGTCGCCCCCGGCGACTTCGTCGTCCTGAACTGGCGCGCGGTCTGCGGGCAGTGCCGCGCCTGCAAACGTGGCCGGCCCTGGTACTGCTTCGACACCTTCAACGCCACCCAGAAGATGACGCTGACCGACGGGACCGAACTGACCCCCGCACTCGGGATCGGCGCCTTCGCCGACAAGACCCTGGTCCACGAAGCTCAGTGCACCAAAGTCGATCCCGAGGCCGACCCCGCCGTCGCCGGACTGCTGGGCTGCGGGGTGATGGCCGGCATCGGCGCGGCGATCAACACCGGCAATGTGGGCCGCGACGACACCGTCGCGGTCATCGGCTGCGGCGGGGTGGGTGACGCCGCGATCGCCGGGGCGCGGCTGGTCGGGGCCAAGCGGATCATCGCCGTCGACACCGACAACACGAAGCTGCACTGGGCCCGCGAGTTCGGCGCGACCCACACCATCAACGCCCGCGACCTCGACGTCGTGGAGACCATCCAGGACCTGACCGACGGCAACGGCGCCGACGTGGTGATCGACGCCGTCGGCCGCCCGGAAACCTGGAAGCAGGCGTTCTACGCCCGCGACCTGGCCGGAACCGTTGTGCTGGTGG
>CAZHUU010000135.1:0-12556 GCA_964535335.1 uncultured Mycobacterium sp. | reverse complement strand
CGGGAACATCGAAGGGTGGCAACTGCGGCGCGATCAAGGCCAGCCCGAACGCACACTGCTCCCCCAGATCGGCTGCCGCGGTGACCACGTCGGGATATTCGGCGAACAGCCGAGCCATTTCATCACCGGAGCGCAGGTGTGAGCCACCCAGCGGGGCCAGCCGGCCCGCTGCCTCGTCTAGTGACTGGCGCGCCCGGATCGCCCCCATCGCCATCGCCAGCCGGGCCCGGCTGGGCTCGGCGCAATGCGCGGCGGTGGTGGCCACCACCGTCAGCCCGAACCGAGGCGCCAGCGCGGCCAGTGCGGCGTTGCGCTCGTCGTCGAGCGGATCACCGTGGTGGGTGAGTTCGACGCTGACCCGGTCATGGCCGAAACGCTCCACCAGGTCGGCCAACGCTTCCGTGGCAGCCGCCGGACCGCCGGTCGACAATGCTTGGCGCACATGGCCTTTACGGCAGCCGGTCAGGATGTGCCAGTGCCCGCCGGCGACCTCGGTGAGGGTGTCGTAGTCGTAGAGCGGCCTGCCCTTCTCTCCCCCGGCCAAATGCGCCCGGGCGATCTGACGGGACAGCCGCCGATACCCTTCCGGCCCGCGGGCCAGCACCAGCAGGTGCGGGCCGGGCGGATCGGGGTCCTCGGTGCGGGCGGTATTGCTCAGCGACAGCTCCGCGCCGAAGACGGTGCTCATGTCGAGTTCCTTGGCCGCCTCGGCGAACCGCACCACCCCGTACAGCCCGTCGTGGTCAGTGAGCGCGATGGCGCGCAGATCCAGCCGCACCGCCTCCTCGACCAGTTCCTCAGGGGTGCTGGTCCCGTCCAGGAAGCTGTAGGCGGAATGGGTGTGCAACTCGGCGTAGGGAACGCCCGAGCGCAGCGGGCGGTCACCGGCCGGCTCGTAGGGTTCCCGCTTCCTCGACCAGGCCGGGCTGTCGCCGCCATCGGCGTGCGGCTCGCCGAGCGACATGCCGCTCCGGCGCGGTTTGCCGTTGAGCACCCGCTCCATCTCGCCCCAGCTCGGCGGGCCGTTGTGCCACCCCACAGACCGATCGTATTCGAATATATGTTCGATGCACAGTGGCCCCGGTGAATTCCCGCCGCCGACCGGGTCTATCCGGGAGACACTGATCCAAAGAAGGAGACGCCATGTCCGCCCTACCGCCGATCGTCGACCAGCAGACCTGGCGCGCCGCGCTCGACGACCTTCGCAAGCGGGAGAAGGCCGCCACCCGCGAACTCGACGCCATCGCCGCCCAGCGCCGCCGGCTGCCGATGGTGCAGCTGCCGGACTACACGCTGATCGGCCCGGACGGACCGGTGCGCCTGGTCGACATCTTCGACGGCCACTCCCAGCTGATCGTCTACAACCACATGTGGAGCGACGGCGCGGAGTGGCAGTGCCCGGGCTGTACCGGTTTCACCACCGTGTTCACCCGGTTGGAGTTCCTGGCCGACTACGACGCCCGGTTCGTCATCGTCACCAACGGGCCCATCGGGGAGGCCCTGGCCTATAAGGCAAAGGTCGGCAACGGGATGGACTGGTACTCGTCGTCGCAGGGTTCGTTCGGTGCCGACGTCGACGCCGGGCCGGGCGAAGGTTTTGGCCTCAATGTCTTTCTGCGCGACGGCGACACCGTCTACCGCACCTGGCACACGACCGCTCGCGGTGTCGAACAGCTCACCTACTCGTTCGCGCTGACCGACGTGCTGCCGTACGGCCGCCAGGAGGAGTGGCAGGACTCCCCGGACGGCTGGCCGCAGCGGCCGAACTACTCCGCGTGGCGCAGCTCCGAAGAAATCGCGCGAGCCTACGGCGCGGGCGGCTAAGCCCTACGCTGCACGTGTGACCGCGACACCCGAGTCCTCCGATCCCCAGCTGCATCCCGCCGAGCCGCACCACAGCGGCGTCGGCAGCAAGCTGAACTGGCTGCGCGCCGGCGTGCTCGGCGCCAACGACGGCATCGTCTCGGTCGCCGGCATCGTGGTCGGCGTCGCCGCCGCCACCGCCGACCGCGACCCGATCTTCACCGCGGGTATCGCCGGCCTGGCCGCCGGCGCGCTGTCCATGGCGCTCGGCGAATACGTCTCGGTGAGCACCCAGCGCGACACCGAGAAGGCGCTGCTGAAGAAGGAGCGACGCGAACTCGACACCCAGCCCGACGCCGAGTTCGAAGAACTGGCCGCGCTCTACGAGGCCAAGGGACTGTCGCCGGCCACCGCCCGCACCGTGGCGCAGGAGCTGAGCGACCATGACGCGTTCGCCGCGCACATCGACGTCGAACTCGGGATCGACCCCGACGAGCTGACCAACCCGTGGGCGGCCGCGATCTCCTCGGCCATCGCGTTCACGATCGGGGCGATCCTGCCGATGCTGGCGATCCTGCTGCCACCGCCGTCGACGCGGATCCCGATCACCTTCGCCGCGGTGCTGATCGCGCTGGCGCTCACCGGCTGGCTCAGCGCCCGGCTGGGCGGTGCGAACGTCGGGCGCGCGATCCAGCGGGTGGTGATCGGCGGCGCGCTGGCGCTGGCGATCACGTTCGCCATCGGCCACCTGGTCGGCGGCGTGGTCGCCTAGGAGCCCGGCCTAGCGATCGCTTGCCGCCGGCGCCGCGATCACTCGACGTATTCGGCGACCCCGTCGTCGAGCACCACCCGGGTGTCGGACCCATCCGGGCCGCTGGCCTCGGTGCGGTAGACGGCCTTGCCCGGCTCGGTGCGCCAGATCGACGTGGTGAGCGTCTCGCCGGGGAACACCGGTGCCGAGAACCGGGCCGCCATGGCGGTGAGCTTGGCCGAGTCGTTGCCGGCGAGTTCGGCCAGCAGCGCCCGCCCGGCGAACCCGTAGGTGCACAGCCCGTGCAGGATCGGCTTCTCGAAACCGGCCAACTCCCGGGCGAACCACGGATCACTGTGCAGCGGGTTGCGGTCACCGGACAGCCGGTACAGCAGGGCCTGGTCCTGGCGGGTGGATGCGGCGATCCGGGCGTCAGGTTCCCGGTCGGGGAACTCCGGCGGCACCGGCCGTTGACCGGGCTCGCCACCGAAACCGCCCTCACCCCGGATCACGGCCGTGGCCAGTGTCTCGGCCACCAGTTCACCGGTGTCCGGATCGGTGCCGCGGCCGCGCATCATCAAGATGGCGTTCTTGCCCGGACCCTTGTCCTGGATATCGGCCACCTCGGAGACCACCGACAGCGACCCGGCGGCCGGCAGCGGCTTGTACAGGCGGATCTCCTGCGAGCCGTGCAGCAGCATTCCCCAGTTGAACGTCCCGACCTTGGATGCGGCCGCGAAGCCCATGCAGCAGATCACCGCGAAGGTCGGCAACACCTGCTGGGTGATGTCGTGGCTGTTCTCGGTGGTGTAGGCCAGGTCGTCGGTGCCGGCGCCGACGCCCAGCGCGTAGAGCATGGTGTCGCGTTCGGTCCAGGTCTGGGCGTGCGGCTCGGTCACCGCGCCGATTGCCGTGGGATCGATTGCCATGGGCGTGCTCCTGATGGTCGAAGTAGGGCCTCATCCTCGCACTGCGGAAATTCTCGCCCGCCCGCGCGATCGACAAGGCACCCTTATGGCATGCAGCTCACCCGCGCCCGAAGGATCATCGCGACGATCACCGCCCTGCTGGCGGTCGTCATGCTCGCCGCCTGCAGTTCCCCACAGCCCAAGGAACGCACCATCACCTTGACGTTCATCCGGCACGGCGAGTCGCAGGGCAATGCCGACGGGGTGTCCTACACGGCCCTTCCGGTGCCCTCACTGACGGCCACCGGCCAACAGCATGCCGAGGCCGTGCCTCGCAGATGGTGCGCACCCAGCAGACGGCGGCGCCGATGTCCAAGGCGCTGGGCGAGCCGGTCAACGTGCTGCCGGGCCTCAATGAGATCAACGCCGGCTGGTTCGACGGCCAGTCGGTGAAGAACATGGCCTCGACCTACCTGGTCGCCCCGATGAACTGGCTGCAGGGTGACCGCAACTTCGGCATCCCCGGCTCGGTGAACGGCAACCAGTTCAACCAGCAGTTCACCGGTGCGGTGCAGCGCATCTACGAAAGCGGTGACAACAAACCGGTCGCGTTCTCCAGCGCCGTCTCGATCATGATGTGGACGCTGATGAACACCCGCAACGGCAAGGACAGCCTGCTGACCGATCATCCGCTGCCCAACGCCGCGCGCGTGGTGATCACCGGTAACCCGGTGCAGGGCTGGACGCTCGTGGACTGGGACGGCATCACCTCGTTCTGATATGCCCCCCGCTCAGTTCGCCATGCCGCTGCGCGTGCGGTACGTCGAGTGCGACATGCAGGGCCGGGTGTTCAACGGCCACTATCTGACCTGGATCGACATGGCCCACAGCGAGGCCCTGCGCGACATGGCCGGCGGGTATCAGGTGCTCGTCGACCGGGGCATCGACGTCGTGGTGGCCGCCGCCGAGTTGCAGTTCCGGGCCCCCGCTCACTTCGACCAGGAACTGGTGATCCAGGTCGGCATCGATCCCCCCGGCCGGACCTCGCTGCGCAGCCGGTACCTGATCCGTCGCGACGACGACGTGATCGCCGAGGCGACCATGATCCACGTCTGCGTGGATGCGACGACCTTCGAGAAACGGCAGTGGCCGGACTGGTTCCGCGAGAGGTTCGCCGCCGCCGGCTGACGGTATCGTTGCCGCGGTGACGGCGGCGCGAGAGCACTCCCCGGCGCTACCGGTGTTCGCCGACGTCGACACCGGTGTCGACGACGCGATGGCGCTGGTGTACCTGCTCGCCAGCGCCGACGCCGATCTGGTCGGAATCGCCTCCACGGGCGGCAATGTCGCGGTGGATCAGGTGTGCCGCAACAACCTCGGGTTGCTCGAGTTGTGCCGCGCCGCCGACATCCCGGTGTCCCGGGGAGCCGATCAGCCACTGAGCGCGGCGATGCGCACCGCCGAGGACACCCACGGTCCCGCCGGTCTCGGTTACGCCGACCTCCCGCGGCACGACCGCGAACTGACGCCGTACGACTCCGCCGAGGCCTGGGTGCGCGCCGCGCACGCCCGGCCCGGCGAGCTGATCGGCCTGGTGACGGGTCCGCTGACCAACCTCGCCCTGGCCCTGCGCGCCGAGCCGATGCTGCCGTCGCTGCTGCGGCGCCTGGTCATCATGGGCGGCTCGTTCGACTACCGCGGCAACACCACCCCGGTGGCCGAGTGGAACATCAGCGTCGACCCGGAGGCCGCCGCCGAGGTGTTCGCCGCCTGGGGGCGGGCCGCGGATGCGAAACAGATTGCAGCCGAAGACCTTCCGATCGTGTGTGGACTGAACCTGACAGAGAACATCGCGCTGACGCCGGCCATTCTGCACCGGCTGGCAACCGCGGCCGAAAGCTCGACGGCGGCAATGAGCGTGCTGGACGCCAGGGGGACCCGCTCGGCGGCCGACAACCCGTTGATCCGGGCGCTCGAGGACGCGATGCGGTTCTATTTCGAGTTCCACTTCGACCAGGGCGAGGGGTTCCTGGCCCACCTGCACGACCCACTGGCCGCGGCCGTGGCGCTGGACCCCGACCTCATCGGCACGCGACCCACCACGGTCGACGTCGAATTGACGGGGACGCTCACCCGGGGGATGACCATCGCCGACTGGAGCCGGCGCTGGGGACGGGCGCCGAACGCGCAGATCGGTGTGCAGGTCGACCCCGCCGCGTTCTTCGAACGGTTCATCGCGCGGGTCGGACCGTTCGCCCGGGGCCTGGTTCATTCGTAGACCCCTTCCAGGTACCACCGCCGCTGCCGGTAGCACAGCAGCAGCGCCGCACCCGGTTCCCGGGCACCGCAGTCCACCACCACCTGGGCGCGCGCGGTCCGTCCGGCCCTGGACTGCTCGGCCTGGTCCCACCACCGTTCGTCGACCGGCCACGGGCCTGCCCACCAGCTCAGCCCACCCCGATAGGGGTGGCCGGCCGCATCCAACCGGGCCGGCTCGGCGCTGAACATGCCCCGACCGGTCACCCTCACCGGATTACCTTGGGCGTCAAGCAGTTCCACCGGATCGTCGAGGATCACCGTCGGCGCCGGCTCCGGCAGCCGGCCGGGCCAGGGCTGGTCGGGGTCGGCCCGCGGCACCTGTTCGTCACCGAGCGGGGTCAAGGTGATGCGTTCGGCCGGACCCCGCCCGCCGGAGAGCACCGGCAGCTGCACGGCTTCCTGACCCAGCAGGCCCTGCACCCGCACCAGCGCCCGGCGGGCCCGCAACCGGTCGTCCTCGCCGCCGCCACCCCACAGCGACAGCTGAAGCGCCCGGGCCGAAACGACCTCCACGGGCTGCAGCCGCAACATCGTCACCGGGGCGCTCGGCCGGTCGATCTCCCTGCGCGATCCATCCCCGAGTCGCTCCGCTCCTGCTCGCCGAGAGCTCAGCCAGCCGTCGAGTTGCCAGCGCACCCGATCAGCGGTGGCATCCTCGGTCAACGGTTCGGCGCAGCGCCACACCCGGGTCAGTTCGCCACCGTTGGCGGTGACGGCGTGGATGGCCAGCCGGGTGCATCCCACCCCGGCGGCCTGCAGACTGCGGTGCAGTTCCCCGGCCAGGGTGCGGCCGGCGAACGCGGCCGCATCGACCCGGTCGATCGGCGGGTCGCAGTGCAGGACGGCGTCGAGTTCCGGTGCCAGGTCACGCCCGGACGGTCCACGCACCGGCTCACCGCGGGCGAACCGGTGCGCGGCCACCGCGTCGGCGCCGAAGCGGGAGGCCACATCGGTGCGGGACAGGGCGGCGAACTGGCCGAGGTTGCGAATTCCCATGCGCCACAACAGGTCGGTCAGCTCCTCCCGGCCGGGACCGGACAGGCTCGGCTCGGTGGCCAGCTGACGGATCGACAGCGCCGCCAGGAACGCCGCGTCCTGGCCGGGTGCCAAAACCCGGCCGGCGCGGGCGGCGAAGACGGCGGTCGGGAGTTGATCGGCGATACCCACCTGACATTCGGCACCGGCCGCGGCCACCGCGTCGACCAACCGCTCCGCGGCGGCCTCCTCGGACCCGAAGTAGCGGGCCGCCCCGCGAACCGGCAGCACCAGCAGCCCCGGCCGCAGCACCTCGGCCCGGGGCACCACATCGTCGACCGCCGCGACGACCCCCTCGAAGAAGCGGGCATCACGGGCCGGGTCGACGGGCGCGACATGCAACTGCGGGCAGCGGGCCTGGGCCTCGCGGCGACGTAGGCCCCGGCGAACCCCGGCGGCGCGTGCCGCGGCCGAGCAGGCGATCACCCGGTTGGCCAGGGTGACCGCGACCGGGGCCGGGTGCGGCAGCCCAGCGGCCGTCGCGGCGGCGACCGCGGGCCAGTCCATGCACCAGATGGCCAGCACCCGGCTGGTCATCTCAGCCGGCCCGTCCCACCGCGCGCCCCCGCGCTCGGACCGACAGCCGGACCCGATTGATGCGCCCACAGCCCGCCACCGACGCGCCCCCGGGAGCGCCGGTCATCTCGTAGCCGCGCACCCGGGCGTCGAGCCGGATCGAAGCCCCCTCCCACTCCCCCCGCGCCACCAGCAGGGTGCAGCCCTTCTGCCGGGCACGGGCCACCACCGCGCGCGCCCGGGTGGCCGACACCGCCCGGCCGGCCAGGCCGAGCACCACCAGGTCCATCCCGTCCATCAGCACCGCGGCCACCTCGACCGGATCGGTACCCGGATCCGGAATCACCGCCAGCCGGCTGAGGTCGGCACCCATCTCCACGGCGGCCAGCAGCCCGAAATCCGGCAGCCCCACGATGGCCACGTGCCCGCCGGCCGCCGACACCGCGGCGGCCATGCCCACCGGCAGCGACCGGGCCCCGGAGAGCACTCCTACCACTCCCCGCGGCAACCCGGCCGGTAGCGGTCCGGCCAGCGATTCAGGAACCGGTAGCAAAGATTCGGCCGTCGGCAGCACCGCCTCGGCGCGTTCGGTGACGTGCCGGCTCGCCCCCACCTTCCCGGAGACCGCCGCCATTTGGCGACGGAGCTGTTCTAGCTGCTCAGCGCGGTTGAGTTGCCGCACCTCCAGGGCGATTGCCGCCGTCATCGCGCACCTCCGGATGCGATCGACGTTCACTGTGTTCGAATATATGTTCGATAGCGGAGTAAACACCCACACCCCGACAGCGTCAAGAGATCGCCGCGCGTCGTGACGGGTGATACGAGAGTGACAGCCGGAACGGTCCCAACCGGCATGGGGCGGCCGGGCCGACTGGCACTATGCACCTATGGGCATGAACACCGAACCGGCCGAGAAGATCAGGACCGGGCACGGCTTCGTGGCCGCCCTCGACCAGAGCGGCGGCAGCACCCCCAAGGCGTTGAAGCTGTACGGCATCGCCGAGGACGCCTACTCCGGCGACGAGCAGATGTTCGATCTGGTCCATCAGATGCGCACCCGCATCATCACCAGCCCCAGCTTCGCCGGTGACCGGATCCTCGCCGCGATCCTGTTCGAGGACACCATGGATCGCGACATCGACGGCAGGGCCACCGCGGATTACCTGTGGAACGTCAAGAGGGTGGTGCCGATCCTCAAGGTGGACAAGGGCCTGGCCGCCGAGGAGGACGGAGCCCAGGTGATGAAGCCCATCCCGGGCCTCGATCAGCTCCTGGCCCGCGCGGTGGACAAGGGCATCTTCGGCACCAAGATGCGCTCGGTCATCACGCTGCCCGGCGCCGGACTCGACGCGGTGGTCGCCCAGCAGTTCGAGGTCGCCCGCCAGATCCTGGCCGCCGGCCTGGTGCCCATCATCGAGCCGGAGGTCGACATCCACAGCCCCCGCAAGGGCGAGGCCGAGGACCAGTTGAAGGCGGCGATCATCACCCATCTCGGCGCGCTCGGTGCCGACCAGCAGGTGATGCTCAAGCTGACGCTGCCCGACACCGATGATCTCTACCGCGATCTCGTCGACGACCCCAGGGTGATGCGGGTGCTCGCACTCTCAGGTGGCTACACCCGCGCCGAGGCTTGCGAGCGGCTGGCCCGCAACCACGGGGTCATCGCCAGCTTCTCCCGCGCGCTCACCGAGGGCCTCACCGCCCAGCAGAGCGACGACGAGTTCGACAAGACCCTGGACTCGGCGATCGCCGAAATCGCAGCCGCTTCAAGAACTTAGCCCGACGACGATGTTCGACGAGCCTAAGCGATGTAGGAGTCTCACTCCCACTCGATGGTGCCCGGCGGCTTGCTCGTCACGTCGAGCACCACCCGGTTGACCTCGGGCACCTCGTTGGTGATGCGCGTCGAGATGCGCTCCAGCACCTCGTAGGGCACCCGCGTCCAGTCCGCCGTCATGGCGTCCTCGCTGGACACCGGGCGCAGCACCACCGGATGGCCATAGGTGCGCCCGTCACCCTGGACGCCGACCGACCGGATGTCGGCCAGCAGCACCACCGGGCACTGCCAGATCTGGCCGTCGAGCCCGGCCGAGCTGAGTTCTTCGCGGGCGATCATGTCGGCGCGGCGCAGCGTGTCCAGCCGATCCGCGGTCACCTCACCGATGATCCGAATACCCAGTCCGGGCCCCGGAAAAGGTTGGCGCGCAACGATCTCCTCGGGGAGACCGAGTTCGCGACCGACCGCGCGAACCTCGTCCTTGAACAGCAGCCGCAACGGCTCGACGAGCTTGAACTTCAGATCGGCGGGCAGGCCGCCGACGTTGTGGTGGCTCTTGATGTTCGCCGTGCCGGTGCCGCCGCCGGATTCGACCACATCCGGATACAGCGTGCCCTGGACCAGGAAGTCGATGCTGTGCTCGTCGCCGGATTCGCTCTCCGCCAACAGGACTCGCCCCGCCCCCCCGAAGGCCCTGATGAACTCGCGCCCGATGACCTTGCGCTTGCCCCCCGGATTGCGCACCCCGGACAGGGCCGCCAGGAACCGCTCCTCGGCGTCAACGGTGACCAGCCGTGCCCCGGTGGCCGCCACGAAATCCCTTTGCACCTGCGCCCGCTCGCCGGCACGCAGCAGACCGTGGTCGACGAACACACATGTCAGCCGGTCGCCGATGGCCCGCTGCACCAGGGCGGCGGCCACCGCGGAGTCCACTCCTCCGGACAGCCCGCAGATGGCCTTGCCGTCGCCGATCTGCTGCCGGACCTGCTCGACCAGGCTGTCGGCAATGTTCGCCGGGGTCCAGGCGGCGCCGATACCGGCGAAATCGTGCAGGAACCGGCTGAGCACCTGCTGGCCGTGCGGGGTGTGCATCACCTCCGGGTGGTACTGCACCCCGGCCAGCTTTCGGGCCCGATCCTCGAACGCGGCCACCGGCGCACCGGCACTGGTGGCCACCACGTCGAAACCCGCCGGCGCGGAGGTCACCGCGTCACCGTGGCTCATCCACACCGGCTGTTTGCCGGGTAGCCCCGAATGTAGTTCGCCGCCAACAACATCGAGCTCCGTGCGGCCGTACTCGCTGGTTCCGGTACGCGCTACCGTGCCACCCAGCGCCTGGGCCATCGCCTGGAACCCGTAGCAGATGCCGAACACCGGAACGCCGAGGTCGAACAGGGCCGGATCAAGCTGCGGGGCGCCCTCGGCGTACACGCTGGCCGGCCCGCCGGACAGCACGATGGCCTGGGGGTCCTTGGCCTTGATCTCCTCGACGGTCGCCGTGTGCGGAACAACCTCGGAGAAGACCCGCGCCTCGCGAACGCGGCGCGCGATCAGCTGGGCGTACTGGGCACCGAAGTCGATCACCAGGACAGGGCGGGGAGTTTCCGATGTCACCGGCTCAGTCTAGTGGCGAGGTGTACGCCGGCTGTCAGCCCGCCGTATTGATCGGCGTGATCGGCAGGTGACGCAGCCCTCCGGGCGCATCGACAGGCACGACCGGGTTCTTCGGTACGATCGGCTCCAGCCGCCGGTAGGCCTGACCCTGCGCCGGGCGCAGGTCGTCCTCACCCCTGTTGGGCCACAACGACGTTGCGCGTTCGGCCTGCGCGGTGATCGACAGCGACGGGTTCACGCCGAGGTTGGCCGAGATGGCCGCGCCGTCCATCACGTGCAGCGTGGGATAGCCGTAGACCCGCTGATACGGGTCGATGACCCCATGCTCGGGGCTGTCGCCGATCGCGGCGCCACCGAGGAAGTGCGCGGTGAGCGGGATGTTGACCAGCTCGCCCCACATTCCGCCTGCGACGCCGTCGATCTTCTCGGCGATGCGGCGGGTGACTTCGTTGCCAACCGGGATCCACGTCGGGTTCGGCTCGCCGTGCCCCTGCTTGCTGGTCATCCTGCGGATGCCGAATGCGCCCTTCTTGGTGAACGTCGTGATCGAGTTGTCCAGGTGCTGCATCACCAGCGAGATCATCGTGCGCTCGCTCCAGCGCCGCGGACTCAGCATGCGCAGCATGCCGCGCGGGTCCTGGCCGGCGTTGATGAAGAGCTGTTTCCAGCGCGGAACGTCGGTGCCCTGCGGGCCGGGGCCATCGGTCATCAACGTCTGCAGCAGGCCCATCGCGTTGGAGCCCTTGCCGTAACGGCAGGGCTCGATATGAGTGTCGGGGCTCGGGTGAATCGACGACGTGATCGCCACGCCGTGGGTGAGGTCGAGGTCAGGCCGGACTTCGAGCCGTCCGGCGCCGACGATGGACTCGGAGTTGGTGCGGGTGAGCACGCCGAGCTTGTCGGACAGCTTGGGCAGCCTGTCGGTGTCCCGCATCTTGAACAGCAGCTTCTGGGTGCCCCAGGTGCCCGCCGCCAGGACGAGGTGACGCGCGGTGAAAGTCCGCCCGTTCTTGCGGGTCCACCGCCCGGTGCGCACGGTGTGGATCTCCCAGACACCATCGGGCCGCTGCTCGAAGCCTGTCACGGTGGTCATCGGAAACACCTGTGCCCCGGCCTTTTCCGCGAGGCCGAGGTAGTTCTTGACCAGAGTGTTCTTGGCACCGTGCCGACACCCGGTCATGCACTCGCCACATTCGATGCATCCGGTGCGGGCCGGGCCGACACCGCCGAAGTACGGATCGGGCACCGTCTTGCCCGGCGTCTTCTCACCGTTGGGCCCGAAGAACACCCCTACCGGGGTCGGCGTGAAGGTGTCGCCGACACCCATCTCGTCGGCCACCTCCTTCATGATCCGGTCGGCGTCGGTGAACGTCGGGTTCTTGACCACGCCGAGCATCCGCTGGGCCTGGTCGTAGTGCGGCATCAACTCGGCGCGCCAGTCGGTGATGTTCTTCCACTGCGGGTCGTTGAAGAACGGGTCCGGCGGCACGTAGAGGGTGTTTGCGTAGTTCAGCGAGCCGCCGCCCACCCCGGCGCCGGCCAGGATCATCACGTCGGGCAGCAGGTGGATGCGCTGGATGCCGTAGCACCCCAGCCGCGGGGCCCACAGGAACTCGCGCAGCCGCCACGAGGTTTTGGCGAACTCGTGGTCGGCGAATCGGCGGCCGGCCTCCAGAACGCCGACCTTGTATCCCTTTTCGGTGAGGCGCAGTGCGCTGACGCTGCCGCCGAACCCCGAACCGATGATCAGAACGTCGTAATCCGGTTCCATTCGGCCAGCGTAGCTGCGAGCGTCACTCCAGATTCACGTTCGGCGAGACGAAGCTCAGCGGT
>CAZHUU010000134.1:0-12653 GCA_964535335.1 uncultured Mycobacterium sp. | reverse complement strand
GGATGTAGTCGAACATGAAGCGCTTGCCCTCGGAGTTCTTCAGCACGCCGCCGTCACCGCGCACGCCCTCGGTGACGAGGATGCCCTTGACGGACAGCGGCCAGACCATCCCGGTGGGGTGGAACTGGATGAACTCCATGTTGATCAGCGACGAACCGGCACGCAGCGCCAGCGCATGGCCGTCGCCGGTGTACTCCCAGGAGTTCGACGACACCTTGAACGACTTGCCGATGCCGCCGGTGGCCAGCACTACTGCGGGCGCCTCGAACAGGATGAACTTGCCGCTCTCACGCCAGTAGCCGAAGGCACCCGCCACTCGCTTTTCGCCGCCGGCGTTGTCCAAGAGCAGGTCGGTGATCGAACACTCGTGGAAAACCTTGATGCGGGCCTCGTAATCGCCGAGTTCGGCCTTGTCCTCCTGCTGCAGCGAGACGATCTTCTGCTGCAGGGTGCGGATGATCTCCAGGCCGGTGCGGTCGCCGACGTGGGCCAGCCGGGGGTAGGTGTGGCCGCCGAAGTTGCGCTGGCTGATCCGGCCGTCCTTGGTGCGGTCGAACAGCGCGCCGTAGGTCTCCAGCTCCCAGACCCGGTCCGGGGCCTCCTGGGCGTGCAGCTCGGCCATCCGCCAGTTGTTGAGGAACTTGCCGCCGCGCATGGTGTCGGCGTAGTGCACCTGCCAGTTGTCCTTGGAATTGGCATTGCCCATGGCGGCCGCGCAGCCACCCTCGGCCATCACGGTGTGGGCCTTACCGAACAGTGACTTGGTCACCACGGCCACCCGCAGGCCGCGCTCGCGGGCCTCGATGACCGCGCGCAGCCCCGAGCCGCCTGCGCCGATCACGATGACGTCGTAGGAGTGCCGCTCGATCTCCGGTGCGGCGCTCGAACCAAGAGCCTCAGACCCTGCCATGAAACCTCACTAGAACTAAGGGGATTCGCTTGTCAGCCAATGAATCTCAGGTCGGAGATCGTGCCACTGGCCACGAGCATGATGTAGAAGTCGGTGAGCATCAGCGTGCCCAGGGTGATCCACGCGAACTTCTTGTGGTGGACGTTGAGCTTGCTGATCTCGGTCCACAACTTGTAGCGCACCGGGTGCTTGGAGAAGTGCTTGAGCCGACCACCCATGACGTGCCGGCAGGAGTGGCAGGAGATCGTGTAGATCCACAGCAGGATGACGTTGACCCACAGAATCACGTTGCCGAGGCCGAACCCGAATCCGGACGGCGAGTGCATGGCGTTGATGGCGTCCCAGGTGTTGATCACCGAGATGATGGCGGCGATGTAGAAGAAGTAGCGGTGCAGGTTCTGCAGGATCAGCGGGAAGCGGGTTTCGCCGGTGTATTTCGCGTGCGGTTCGGCCACCGCGCAGGCGGTCGGGGCCTGCCACACCGAGCGGTAGTAGGCGCCCCGGTAGTAGTAGCAGGTGAGCCGGAACAGCAGCAGGAACGGCAACGAGAGCAGCGCGAAGGGCAGGAGCGACAGCGGTCCCGACGCCGGCAGGATCTGCGGCCAGAACTCGCTGGCCTCGCCGCACTTGACGGACAGGCACGGCGAGTAGAACGGCGTGAGGTAGTGGTACTTCTCGACGAAGAAGTGGTCGCGCTGGAACGCGCGCACGGTCGCGTAGATGATGAACGCCGCGAAACCCAGGTCGACGACGATGGGTGACTTCAGCCAGTTGTCGGTACGGAGTGTGCGTGCCGGTATCTCGGCGCGTCCGGCCGAGAAGACGCCGGTGCCAGGGCGGTTCGCCGCAGGTGCGCTCATCTACTGTGATCCCCTTCGCAGAAACTTCTCGGAGCGTACCTAGATCACGGCACCGGCATGCAGGCGGGTCAGCGTCTGTTGTGCCCGCCGACGCCCTCGTCGTCGACGTCGCGCCAGAAGGCGGTGTCGTACGGGGTGTCCGGAATCGGAATCTTCTCCGCGGAGACCACCACGGTGTGCTGCCCGAGGCCGAGTTCACTGGCGTCGATCTCGAGAAGTTCGACGTCGTTGAGGATTCGGGTGGTGTCGTTGACGATGCGGCGCATCTGCGGCGAGTCCCCGTACTGCGCCTGCAACGAGGTCACACACCGCCGCAGGCTGCCGATCAGGTGGTGCAGTTCGGCGAGTTCGGAGGTGGTGGACATCGGGAACTCCTTGGAAACTGAGGTGTCACAGATCACAGTACGCACCCGATGCTATCGACGCCGCCAGGCGAACGTGAGAGAAGTCACGTTCGGTAAGAGTCTCCGGGCGGCCGTGTTGCACCGCTCGAAGTCCCGCCCAGACAACTCGAAGTCCCGCCCAGACAAGGAGTGAGCCGTGCCCCCTCAGAACAACCTCGCCCAGCGCGCCGAAACGTTGTTGGCGCTTCATCAGCCCGGTAACCCCGTCGTGTTGCCGACGGTGTGGGATGCCTGGTCGGCACGCCTGGCCGTGGACGCAGGCTTCGCAGCGCTGACCGTGGGCAGCCACCCGGTCGCCGACTCGGTCGGCAAGCCGGACGGCGAAGGCATGTCGTTCGAGGATCTGCTGGCCCGCGTCGAACAGATCACCGGCGCGGTCGACGTGCCGGTCTCCGTCGACGTCGAATCCGGCTACGGCCAGTCCGGCCGTCGGCTCATCGACGGACTGCTCGGCGCCGGTGCGGTGGGACTCAACGTCGAGGACACCGTGCACAGCGAGGGCAAGCGGTTGCGTTCGGGGGCCGAGCACGCCGAGCTGGTCGCCGCACTGCGCGAGGCCGCCGACGCCGCCGGGGTGCACGTGGTGGTCAATGCGCGCACGGATCTGTTCCTGCGCCAGGACGGCGACCCCGCGGACCGCGTCGAGCGGGCCGTCGCCCGGCTGACCGAGGCGGCCCGGGCCGGTGCCGATGTGCTGTACCCGGTGGGTCGCCACGACCCGGACACCTTGCGGCGGCTGGCCATCGAGTTGCCGCTGCCGATCAACGCGATCGCGATACCGGAATCCGACGATCCGGCCTCGTTCGGTCCGCTCGGGGTCGGCCGGATCAGCTTCGGGCCGTTCTGGCAGGCGGCCCTGGCGGTGCGGGCGCGGGAGATCCTCAACCGCTGGCACTGACCGCCCGGGTCACTGTGGGTGACCGGCCAGGTACTCGCCGACCGGGATCGCGGAGGTTTCGGCGTAGCCGATCGGGAGCAGCACGTCACCCGCGGTCGTCGTGTAGTAGACGTCCCAGTTGTAGTAGCCGGCGAAGGCGGCCGGATCGGCGGCCAGCACCGCGGCGAAGTCGTTGACCGCCCGCACGTACTGATCGGCGTGGTTGTAGCGGTAGATGGCGTGGCTGGGATCGCCGGCGAAGCCGTTGGCGGCCAGGTAGCGCCCGGCCGCCAGAATGCTGTCGCGGGGGGAATGGATGTCGCCGCCCTCGCCATAGCCGGCGAAAGTGGCGGGCAGGAACTGCATCGGACCCTGTGCGCCCGCGGTGCTGTCGCCGACGATGCTGCCGAAGCGGGTCTCGATCAGGTTGATCGCGGCCAGGTAGTTCCAGCCGACGCCGGAGGCTGACTCCGCCTCGCGGTAGTACGCCAGCAGGTCGTCGGCCGGGGCGGGCGGCTGGATGCGCCAGGGCGGCACGGTGTCCTTGGGTGGTGTCATGGCGTTGAGCTGCCGACGGGCGTCGATGTTGCGGTTGTAGGTCTCGATCAGCGAGGCGGGGATGCGCGGCACGATAACGGCGTCCCATTCGGGGGTTCGCCCGATCGCGCGGTAGGCCGCCTGCTGCCGCCGCGCCGCCGCGACCAGTGCGGGCGGCGGTGTGGACGGGTCGTGGATGGCCAGTTCGTCGGCGACCAGGTCGTCGGCCAGTTGGGCGGGATCCGACGCCAGCCGTGGTTGTGCGCCGGTGGGAGTTCCGGGGGTGGCCTCGTCCAGCATGGTCGCCGGGACCGGCGCGGCGGGAGCCACCGGCGATGAGGCCGCCGGCGGAGCGCTACGTGGGCTTTCCGATCCGGCGCAACCGCCGAGGGCGGTCGTGATCGCGACGGCGACCGGCACGAGAGCGGCGGCCCGGTTGAGTTTCACCGCTGAAGTCTGTCGCATCGCGTACCGGGCCTCGGGGCTTTCGGCCAACGACGCGGCTACCAGACGTCCCCGTCGCGCCAGTCGCACACCAGCTCGGCGCTCGGATCGAGGTCCGCCTCGACCGGCAGCACGTAGATCGAGCCGTCGTCGTCCGGGGTGCGGATCATCCCGTCCGGGGTCAGCACCGAGGTGGGCCCGCGCCACTGCAGCCAGCCGCGGGGCCGGTAGAGCCGTTCACCCGCCGGGCTCGCGCTCAACGCCCCGACCTGGTAGGCGCCCCGGATCACCTGCTCGATGGCCTCCATCACGGCCTGGGCCAGGCCCTGACCGCGCCAGTCCTCCCGCACCGCGACCGCCTCCACGTAGCCGCAGCGCAGCGCCGTCTCCCGGTAGAGCAGCCGGCGTTGCACCACGGCGGCATGTGCGATCAGTGCGCCGCGGTGCTGGATGACGGCGTGCATGCCGCCCAGGGCGTGTTCCCAGTCCGAGTCGCCGAACTCGGCGAACCCGGTGAACGCTTCGACCACCATCTCCTGTGCGTGCTGCCGGGTCTCGTTGTCCAGGTCGCTGGTGTGGATCAGCCGGGCGGTGTGGACCTGCTTGGGCACGCTGTCAGCTCTACCAGCCGGCGGGCCGGCCCGCGGCGCTTCGGGGTCTGCTCCAGTGCAGCCGCACCCGCTGGCCCGGCCGGAGTTGGGCCGCGGCATCGGCGTCGGCGTCGGCGAGCACACCGATCACCGGGTAGCCGCCGGTGACCGGATGGTCGGGGCCCAGGAGCACCGGCTGGCCGTTGGGCGGTACCTGGATCGCACCGCGGGTGGCGCCCTCGCTGGGCAGCTGCCGGTCCGGCTCCCGGTACACCAGCGGCGGCCCGACCAACCGTGTCCCCACCCGGTCGCTGCGGTCGGAGGCCACCCAGTCGGTGTGCACCAGGGCGTCGGGATCGGTGAACCAGTCGTCGCGCGGACCGGGCACCACCCGAAGTTCGAGCCGGTCCCCGGAGATCGCGGCGACCGGGGCCTGATCGACCTCCGGGTAGCCGTCCGCCTGCGGGCCGATCGGCAGCACGTCGCCCGCGCGCAACGGGCGAGGTCCGATCGCCGAGAGCATGTCGTAGCTGCGTGAGCCCAGCACCGGGTCCACGGCGATCCCACCGCGCACGGCCAGATAGCCGCGCAGCCCGGTCGTCGGAACCCCCAGCGAGATGACCTGACCATCGCGGGCGTGGTGAATGCAGTTGGTGCCGAACGGAACTCCGTCGACACTCGGGGCGGTGTCGGCGCCGGTGACCGCGATGTCGACCCCGCCGCCGTGCACCCGGGCGGCGAACCCGCCCAGGGTGATCTCGATGGTGGCGCTGCCGGCGGGGTTGGCGAGCAACCGATTGGCCAGCCGGTGCGACCACCGGTCGGCCGCCCCGGATCCGGTGAGTCCGACGTCGGCCAGGCCGGGACGGCCCAGGTCCTCGATCAGGGCCAGCGGCCCGGTCTGCAGCACTTCCAGGGTGATCACGTCAGACCGCCCGGAACCGAACCCACATGCCGGGCGTCAGCAAGGCCGGTGGGATGCGGCCGTTGTCCCACAGCACGGCGTCGGTGTGACCGATCAGCTGCCACCCGCCCGGAGACTCGCGGGGGTAGACACCGCTGAACTCGCCGGCCAAACCCACCGACCCAGCGGGCACCTTGGTACGGGGCTCGGACCGCCGCGGCACCGCAAGCCGGGGATCACCGCCGACGAGATAGGCGAAACCCGGTGCGAATCCACCGAATCCGACGCGCCACGGTGTCCCGACGTGTGCCTCGATGACAGCCGAGACCGTCAGGCCGGTGTGGTTCGCCACGTCGGCCAGGTCGGCACCGTCGTACACCACGTCGATCACCAGGTCGACACCGTCGTCGGGCGGTGCGGCGCCGGCCGACGGGTCGATCGTCAGCCCGGCCAGTCTTTGCCGGGTCGCGGCCTGCTGCGCCGGTTCGGCGAGCGTCACCAGGACGGTGCGCGCCGCGGGCACGATGTCGAGCACGCCGGTCAGACGCGCTTCGCGGATGGCCGCGCTGGCCGACAGCACCTCATCGGTCGAGCCGCATTCCAGCAACAGCGCCCGGTCGCCGTAGTCACGAATCTTTTTAGGGGAAGGCATTTTTCACACCAGAGCGGTGTACGTCGGTTCGTGCCGCTTGATGTGGGCGATCACCCGGTAGGTGATCGGCAGCATCACCACTTCGACCGCGGTCTTGTACACCCAGCCCAGCGCGGTGTAGGTGGCGAAATCACCGAAGCTGGTGATGCCGATGGCGCTGGCGGCGATGCTGCAGAACACCAGGGTGTCGCCGAGTTGTCCGGCGAAGGTGGAGCCGACCAGGCGGGCCCACAGGTGCTTTTCCTTGGTGTGTTCCTTGATCTTGACGACTGCCCAGGCGTTGATGGTCTGGCCGACGATGAAACCGGCCAGTCCCGCCACGATCAGCTGGGTGTAGGCGTGGACGACGTTCTCGAAATGTTCCTCGTTGGTGTAGAAGTCGGCGGCAGGCAGGTAGATCGTCACCCAGAACGCCAGGGCGGCCAGCCCGTTCATGGTGAATCCGAGGATGATCGCCTTGCGCGCGGCCTTGAACCCGTACACCTCGGAGAGGACGTCGCCGATCACGTAGGTGACCGGGAAGACGATGAACCCGCCGTCGGTGATGATCGACCAGTTGCCGATGATCGGGCCGAAGGCGACGCCCTTTGTCGCGGTGACGTTCGAGATGATCACCAGGGCGGTGAAGACCGCCACGAGCACCGGATAGTAGGCCGAACCGACCTGGGCGAAACCGGGGGTCGATCTATCCCGCTCGGCGGCGTCGGTCCTGCTGCTGGTCACGGTTTCATCCAAGCACGGGCCGTCAGCCCAGCGCTCGGGACAGCATTGGCGGCAATTGGTCGGCCACCACCGGGTAGGACAGCGGCGAGGCGAAGGCGATGGCTCCGGCGAGGTCCTTGGTGGTGAAAACGTTCCGGTTCTGTTTGGTGGCGCGGAGATCGGCGATCGCCGGGTCGGCCAGCAGGGCGGCCTGCTCGGCGTCGCTCTCGGTGGACCAGATCAGGACGTCGGCCGCGTCGAGCGCGTCGGCAAGTCTGTCGCGGGGGATGGCGGCCCGATGATCGTCGACCGCGAAGCCGGCCAGGCTGTCCGGAATCTGCAGCCCCATCGCGGTCAGGAACTCGGTGCGCCAGCCGGGCAGCGTCGCGGTCACGCTGCCGCCGAAGAAGCTGCCCGCCAACAACAGCGCCTTGCGGTCCTTGAATCCGGCGTTGTTCTTGGCCACCTCGGCGAACTTGTTGTCGACGTCGGTGAGCAATTGCTTCATCGTGTCGGCCTGGAACACCGCGGTGCCGACGGCGGTGGCCTGATCCTTCCACGGCTCGAAGAAGGCGTCATCGCCGGACTGGGCGATGGTCGGCGCGATCGCGGTGAGCTTCTGGTAGGTGTCGGCGTCCAGGCCCGCATTGACGGCGACGATCAGGTCCGGCTTGAGCCTGGCGATCTGCTCCACCTGAATTCCGTTGTCCAGGTTGAGCACAACGGGACGGGCGCCGCCGATTTTGGGTTGCGCCCACGGCCACACCCCGAAGGGCTGGTCGCCGAACCAGTTCGTCACGGCGACCGGTACGACGCCGACCGCCAGCAGGTCGTCCTGTTCGGTGAACCCGGCGCTGACGACCCGTTTGGGCAGGCCCGGGATGGTGGTCTCGCCGAAGATGTGTTTGACGGTGACCGATTTCGGGGCGGTGTCACCGCTGGAGCCCTTGGCGGAGCACGCGGCAGCCAGCATCACTCCGGCCGCGCCGGCGAGACCCAGGAACTCGCGCCTGCGCAATGCCCCCACGGCGCGAGAGTAGCGAGCATCAGTCAAGCTGCAAACCCGATTCCAGGAAGTTCATTGCCTTGTCGACGTTCTCGAGCGAGAACGGGCCGCTGGTACCGAGGGCCATCACCGCTCCGATCACCGCCCCGGCGAACACCCGGATCTCGATCTCGTGGGGTCCCCGGCCGAGACGCCGCCCCATCGCCTTGGCGATCCCGTCGACCAGCGAGCTGTACTCGTCCCTCAGGGCCGGCTGCAGTTCGGGCAGCGAGTAGATGAGCCGCTGGCGGGTGTTCTCGTGCTGCCACTCCTCAGCGCTCATCCGGTCGTAGGCGCTGTGCACGGCGGCCTTGAAGGCGGCGACATGCGGCATCTCGACCGGCTGCGCCGCAAGCGCCTCCAGCATGATCGCACTGAGATCGTCGGCCAGCAGCACCGATTCCTTGCTGGGGAAGTAGCGGAAGAAGGTACTGGGGGAGATGTCGGCGGCCTCGGCGATCTGCTCGATCGTGGTCTCGGCGAAGCCGCGCCCGTCGAACAACCGGAACGCCTCGCGCCGGATCGTCTCGCGGGTCCGGACCTTCTTGCGTTCCCGTAGGCCGGGCGAACGCGCGGACTCCGACATCCGTCGATTGTGAACCATGACCGCGTCGGCGCGCCCACGGAGCGGATATTTTCCCCGCTCAGGACAGGACGAGGGAGGTGCCCAGCCCGATCATGGTCGCCGCGATCACGCCGTCGAGGATCCGCCACGTCACCGGGGTGGCGAACAGGCCGGCCAGCCGGCGCGCCCCGAATCCGAGGCTGACGAACCACACCACGCTGGCGGTCACGGCGCCGATGCCGAACAACCACCGGCCGTCGGCGTGCTGATTGGCCAGCGTTCCCAGCAGCACGACCGTATCGAGGTACACGTGCGGATTGAGGAAGGTCAGCGCCAGGCAGGTCAGCACCACCGAGATCAGCCGGGCGGAGCCGTCCTGGGTCGGGGCCATGGTCGAGGGACGCAGGGCCCGGCGGCCGGCCAGGGCGCCGTAACCGAACAGGAACGCCGCGCCGCCGAGTTTGGCGATGGTGACCGTCTGGGGGTGTGCGGTGATGAGCGCCCCGATGCCGGCGATACCGGCCGTGATGAGCAGCAGATCGGACAGTGCGCACACACTGACCACGGCCAGCACGTGCTCGCGCCGGATCCCCTGCCGCAACACGAAGGCGTTCTGCGCGCCGATCGCCGCGATCAGGGTGAACGAGGTCAGGAATCCGACCAGCAGGGGCGAGCTCATCCCGCCACGTTAGGATGCGTACAACGCATGAGTCCAGCTAATAATTCTTGATTTGCATTAGCATCGCTAATGTGGCGCTGGATGGTGAGCAGCTCGCGGCCTTCGCCGCGGTGGTCGAATCGGGCAGCTTCGACGCCGCCGCGGAGCGGCTGCATGTCACGCCGTCGGCGATCAGCCAGCGGATCAAGTCGCTGGAACAGCGGGTCGGGCAGGTGCTGGTGGTGCGACAGAAGCCGTGTACCGCGACACCGGCCGGGGCGCCGCTGCTGCGGCTGGCCGCCCAGACCGCCGTGCTGGAGGCCGAGGCCCTGGCCGAAACGGGGGCCGAGACGGGCGGCGGGGACGCGCAGGCGGTACGGGTCGCCATCGCGGTGAACGCCGACTCGATGGCGACCTGGTTCAGTTCGGTCTTCGCGCGGCTGCCCGGGGTGCTGTTCGACATCCGTATCGAGGATCAGGACCACTCGGCCCGGCTGCTGCGCGACGGGACCGTGATGGGCGCGGTGACGGCCGAACGCGGACCGATACCGGGTTGTCGGGTCCATCCGTTGGGCCGGATGCGGTACCTGCCCGTGGCGAGCAGGCACTACCTCGAGCGGTGGCTGGCGGACGGGTTCACCGCCCGGGTGGCGGCCGTCGCCCCATCGCTGGCCTGGAACCGCTCCGACGCGTTGCAGGATATGTTGGTGCGCAGAGCCTTTCGGCGCGACATCAGCCGGCCCACCCACTATGTGCCGACGGCGGAGGGTTTCGCCGCCGCGGTGCGGGCCGGCCTCGGCTGGGGCATGTTCCCCGAGGCGCTGGCCCGACCCGAGATCGAGGCCGGCTCGTTCGTCCGGATCTGCGACATCCACCTCGATGTGCCGTTGTTCTGGCAATGCTGGAAACTCGACAGCGCATTGGTCGCGCGCATCACCACCGCGGTCGCCGAGGCCGCCGCGGGTTCGCACCGTTGACGCCGATTCCCGGCACGGGTCCGATCGAGCGCGTCATACTGCGCCCGGCGCGAACTGTTGGAACCGAGAGGTGTCGCGATGCGGGTACGGCTGGATCGGAGCAAGTGCGTGGGACATGCCCAGTGCTATGCGGTTGCCCCGGAGCTCTTTCCGATCGACGACAACGGATACTCGATCCTCGAGGAGCGGGCGGTCGCTCCCGGTGACGAGAAACTGACGCGGGACGGCGCCGCGGCGTGCCCGGAGCTGGCCATCGTCGTCGACGAGTGAGTGCCGGCGCCTAGGCGGCACTCATGAGTCGTTGCAGCTCGTCGAACATTCTGTTCTGGACCTCGACGATCGGGCCCGGCCTCAGGTTCGGGTCGATGTGGTAGGCGTCGGGCACCTCCTCGATGAGGTGGAACAATCCCTCCGACTCGGCGACCTTTCTGTTGGTGTCGGCGTTGAAGATCGCCGACTTGCCGAGCACCAGCAGCCCCACCTTGATCCCCTTGCGCTTAGCTGCCTCCAGATGCGGTCGCATGTCCGGGTTGCGCAGCCCGATGACCTCGCGCAGTGACAGCATCGGGTTGTCGGTGATGTGCCGAACCACGTTCTGCATCGCGTTGTGCGGCATGTCGTCGAGGCCCAGGAAGTGCGCCATTGCCGGCTTGAGTTCGCTGTTCCAGAGTTCGCCCAGCTTCAGATCGTGTTCGGCGATGCCGGAAGGATCCTGCAGCACCATGCTCTCCAGGTGTTCGCCGCAGAACGCCGCCATCTGCGACAGCGTCAGCCCTGCATAGGAGTGGCCGCTGGCCCGCACCTTGTCCACGCCCGTCCGCCGGATGGTGGCCTTCACGACCTCCCGGCCGTTCTGCGCCGTGTGCAGGTAGGGGCTGTTGCGGTGGCGGTGGTCGAGCAGTTGCACCCACACCGGCAGATGACGGTGGGTCGCGAAGGTGACGAATCGCCGGCCCGACTGCGCGGTGGCAGCCGCCTCGCCCTTGTAGAGGTTGCCGGTCGTCCACAGGCCGCCGAACTTCACCGTCGGTACCTCCGATTCGAGCCGCACCTCCTTGGTGTCGGGCTCGTAGAGGAAGACGTCCCGCATCGCCTTGCCCTTGACGGTCACGTCCAGCCGTTCCCGGAAGTACGCCGGGCTGCCGTCACGGGGAACGATGTGCTCACGGTCGGAGCCCGCAGACGGGTAGGAACGGGTGCCGTGGCGGTCGACGATTTGGTGGGCCATGCGTCTTCTTCCTGTGGCTCGGCGAAGGTGTCGCCGGCATGAAGTCTTGCGGCTGTGGCGGTATGGGCCGATGCAGAAGCTGACGGGCAGTTCGTCGCGGTGTCTCGTCGGGCACCAACGCGTCGAAGACTCACCCCGGGACGCGTCTGGTGTCCCAGTTACGGTACGCGACGAAGAGCCGTTTTTGACGCATTTGCATATTTGTGATCTGGGAGTTTCCGGCGGGTGACCCGCTCAGATCGGGGCGGCCCGGGTGTCCCCCGGGGGTCGGATGTCACCGTGAGCCGGCCGGCGCCGGGCTCGCAGTCGACCGAGCGGTTCGGCCGACCGGCGAACGGCATCTTCGGGGGTCAAGCCCGGTCTGGTCGTGGCAAGGTGAACGCCATGGCTGAACTCGCCGAACGCACCGACCAACCCGCGCCGCGGACCCTGTTCGGGCATCCCATCGGTCTGGCGAACCTCTTCGGGGTCGAGTTGTGGGAGCGGTTCTCGTTCTACGGAATGCTCACCATCCTCGGCTACTACCTCTACTACTCGCTGACCGACGGCGGGCTGGCATTGCCCCGAGCCACCGCCACCGGCATCGTGGGGGCGTACGGCGGACTCGTCTACCTGTCCACGGTCCTGGGCGGCTGGGTGGCCGACCGGCTGCTGGGCATGGAACGCACCGTGTTCTACGGCGGTGTGGTGGTGATGTGCGGCCACATCGCGCTGGCGCTGCTGCCCGGACTCACCGGCGTCGCGGTCGGTCTGGTGCTCATCGCGCTGGGATCCGGCGCGCTGAAGGCCAATGCCTCATCGCTGCTGGGCACCCTGTACGCCGAGGGTGATCCGCGGCGCGACGGCGGCTTCACCCTGTTCTATCTCGGCATCAACCTCGGCGCGTTCATCGGCCCATTGATCACCGGCCTGCTGCAGACCCACCTCGGCTTCCACTACGGGTTCGGGGCCGCGGCCATCGGCATGGCGCTGGGCCTGGCCCAGTACGTCGCGTTCCGGCGCAACCTCGGTGACCACGGCCGCACCGTTCCGCATCCGTTGTCCCACAAGGAATTCTGGCGGATGGCGGCTGCTGCGACGGTCGTCGTCGCGGTGATCGTCGTCGCCTTCCTGACCGGTGTGGTCAAGCTGGCCAACCTCTCCCAGGTCACCACCGGGATCATCGTCGTCGCGTCCATCGGGTACTTCGCCGTCATGCTGAACAGTCCCCGGGTCGACGCGCTCGAGCGCACCCGGGTGCGCGCCTTCATCCCGCTGTTCATCGCCAATGCCGTGTTCTGGTCGCTGTTCCAGCAGATCT
>CAZHUU010000133.1:628-13134 GCA_964535335.1 uncultured Mycobacterium sp. | reverse complement strand
CGCCGGCGCCGGGTTCGACTCGGCGGGCAGCGGCGGGGCGGGCGGGGCGCCTGGCGCGCCTGCGGGCGGGGCACCCGGAGCGCCGGGTGCGGCCCCCGGGCCGCCCTTGATGGCCTCGACCGGAATGGGCTGGCCGATGACCGGCCTGATGTAGAGCCGCGCGGTCTGGCCCAGGTTCCGCGCCTCGTTGCCGTCGTTACCCGGGACGGTGATGACCAGGTTGTCGCCGTCGATGACCACCTCGGAGCCCGAGACGCCCAGGCCGTTCACCCGGGCGCTGATGATCTGCTGGGCCTGGTTGAGCGCGTCGCGGGTGGGCCGTGAGCCGTCCGGGGTGCGCGCGGTCAACGTGACACGGGTGCCGCCCTGCAGGTCGATGCCCAGCTTGGGTTTGGCGTGCTTGTCCCCGGTGAGGAAGACCAGCAGATAGACCCCGATGAGCAAAACCAGGAACAGCGTCAGGTAGCGGTACGGATGCACCGGCGCCGATGACGATGCCACGTTGTTGTCTCTCCTGTCGTTCGTGCCTGATCCGCGTCCGGGTGCGCCGCCGGGCAGGCGATGCGCGCCCCGAATCCGCCCCACGCGCCATCACGCGCGATCGGCCTCGTTCCTCGGTAGAGGGTACGTGGCGTACCTGGCGGTCAGTCTTTGGTCAGGCGATCCGCGTCGTCGTCGGTGAGTTCGGTCGCCTCAAGCAGCTCGGGTGCTTCGTCTTCGATGCGGTCCCGGATCGCGAGCTTCATCCACGTGGTCACCACACCCGGGGCGATCTCGAGGTCGACGTTGTCGTCGGTGATGGCGGTGATGGTGCCCTGTAGGCCGGAGGTGGTGTGCACCCGGTCGCCCACCCGCAGCGACTCGTGCAGGTCGATGGTGGCCTGCATGGCCTTGCGCTGGCGGCGCGACGCGAAGTACATGAAGGCGCCCATGATGATGATGAGCGGCAGGAAGACGAGCAGGTCCATGGCGGCACGATTCCTTCGTATCGGATGCGGGATCAAACGCTCCGCGACCAACCGGTCGCGGGCCTCATAGCTCACCAGTGTGCCACCAGGGGTGCGGCCGACCGGGCGCGCCCGTCGCTGTCGCGGCCTTGGCGCGGCCCGTCGGCTGCCAGCAAGATGGCCTGATGGATCTCATCGACACGCTGCGCAGCACCGGCGCGGTGCGCGAGTTCACCGCCGAGCCCGTCGACGACACGGTGGTGGCGCGCATTCTCGACAACGCCAGGTTCGCGCCCAGCGGCGCCAATGCCCAGGCGTGGCGGGTCGTGGTGGTCAAGGACCCGGTGATCCGGACCCGCCTGCGCGATCTCTACCTGCCCGGCTGGGCCGACTACCTGACCATGAGCGCCGCCGGCCTGCGGCCGTGGGCACCGGTCAACGACCCCGGTACGGAGGCGGCGGCGCTGGCCGCGGGATCCGGGCAGCCCGGCCCGCCCGTCGACGGCGGGCTCGCCGGCCACCTCGACGAGGCGCCGGTGCTGCTGGCGCTGTTCGCCGACCTGTCGGCGCTGGCCGCGGTGGACCGCGACCTGGACCGGTACTCGTTCGCCGGCGGTGCGTCGGTCTACCCGTTCGCGTGGAACATCCTGCTGGCCGCGCGGGCCGAGGGCCTCGGCGGGGTGATCACCACGATGCTGATCCGGACGGAGGACGAGGTGAAGGAGCTGCTCGGGGCGCCCGATCCGCTGGCCCTGGCCGCGGTGATCGCTATGGGCCATCCGGTGCACCAGCCGCGCCGGTTGCGGCGTAACCCCGTCTTCGCGTTCACCACCGTGGATCGGGTCGACGGAACGCCGTTCGCCGGTTGAGGGCAACCGATTGCGTCGATTTCCGGTCCCCCAACGACGCAATCCATTACAGATACCCACCTTGGAGGGGGTATTCAGTTGCACCGCCCGGTCGTCCCGTTAGGCTCTGATCGCCCCTTCGTCCAGCCCCCCGTCGAGGAGAACACGTCGTGACCACCGTCGAGCAGAGCCGCAAACTCGTCACCGAGATCCCCGGTCCCAAGTCGATCGCGATGAGCAAGCGCCGGGTCGCGGCGGTCTCCCGGGCCGTGGGCGTCACGATGCCGGTGTCGTGTGCCCGCGCCTTCGGCGGAATCATCGAGGACGTCGATGGCAACCGGCTGATCGACCTGGGTTCGGGCATCGCGGTGACCACGATCGGCAACTCCTCGCCGCGGGTTGTCGAGGCGGTGCGGAAGCAGGTCGCCGAGTTCACCCACACCTGCTTCATGGTGACGCCGTACGAGGGCTACATCGCCGTCGCCGAGCACCTGAACCGGCTCACCCCCGGGTCGGGCGAGAAGCGCAGCGCGCTGTTCAACTCCGGAGCGGAGGCGGTGGAGAACGCCGTCAAGATCGCCCGCTCCTACACCGGCCGGACCGCGGTGGTGGCCTTCGACCACGCCTACCACGGCCGCACCAACCTGACGATGGCGCTGACCGCGAAGTCCATGCCCTACAAGAGCGGGTTCGGGCCGTTCGCCCCCGAGATCTACCGCGCGCCGCTGTCCTATCCCTACCGGGACGGCCTGATCGACAAGGAATGGGCCACCAACGGCGAGCTGGCCGCCGAACGGGCGCTGACGGTGATCGACAAGCAGATCGGCGCGGCCAACCTGGCCGCGATCATCATCGAGCCCATCCTCGGCGAGGGCGGCTTCATCGTCCCCGCACCCGGCTTCCTGCCCACACTGCGGTCGTGGTGCACCGACAACGACGTCGTGTTCATCGCCGACGAGGTGCAGAGTGGGTTCGGGCGCAGCGGGGCGATGTTCGCCTGCGAGGACGAGGGCATCGACCCCGACCTGATCGTCACCGCCAAGGGCATCGCCGACGGGCTGCCGCTCTCGGCGGTCACCGGCAAGGCCGAGATCATGGACGCCCCGCATGTCAGCGGGCTCGGCGGCACCTACGGCGGCAACCCGGTGGCGTGCGCGGCGGCGCTGGCCACCATCGAGACCATCGAACTCGACGGCCTGCTGGACCGGGCCAAGCGGATCGAGGTCCTGATGAAGGACAAGCTGCACCGCATGCAGGCCGATGACGACCGCATCGGCGACGTCCGAGGCCGCGGCGCCATGATCGCGGTGGAACTGGTGAAATCCGGTACCGCAGAACCGGATCCGGAACTCACCAAGGCCCTGTGCAGCCGCGCGCACAGCCAGGGTGTGCTGGTGCTGAGCTGTGGCACCTTCGGCAACATCCTGCGGTTCCTGCCGCCGCTGACCATCAGCGACGAGCTGCTGCTCGAGGGCCTCGACGTGCTGGCCGGAATCCTCGCCGAGATCTGACGGAACCCGCCGTCGCGCGCATCGGTGGCGGCCGACACCGGCTGAGCCCTTCTCGCGGGCCTGCACCGCGAGTAGCGTCACCCCCAGGCCGTCGCCGAATGTGGGGGTGCAGCATGGCGGACGTCGATTGTTGTGTGGTCGGAGCAGGATTCGCCGGGCTCGCGGCGGCGCTGCGGCTCAAACAGGCGGGGCGGTCGGTGGCGGTGCTGGAGGCCCGGGACCGCATCGGCGGGCGAACGTTCACCCACGTGCGCGACGACGGGGTGTGGATCGATCGCGGCGGCGCCTGGATCGGACCGGGCCAGGACCGCATCTACGCGCTGATGGACGAGTTCGGTATCCCCTCCTACCCGCAGTACGTCGACGGCGACGCGATGATGTACCTCGACGGCAAGCAGTACCGCTACCAGGGCACGATTCCGCTGTCGATGAGCCCGTGGGCCGTCGCGAACATCGGTGGGGTGTTCCTCGAGCTGACCCAGATGTGCAAGTCGATCCCGCTCGACGCGCCGTGGGAAGCGCCCAAGGCGCACAAGTGGGATCGGCTGAGCTACGCGGCCTGGCTGAATCGCCACACGCTCTCCAAGGCCGCCCATGAGCTGCTGGAGTCGGCGATCGCGGGCCTCTACACCTCGGCGGCCTCCGAGGTGTCGCTGCTGTTCGTGCTCTACCAGATGGCGTCGGCGGGCGGCCCGAGTTTCGTCCTCGGGGTCAAGGACGCGGCCGAGGACGCCCGCCCGGTGGGCGGCATGGGCGCGATTCACCGCGCGCTGGCCGCCGAGCTCGGCGACGCGATCCGGCTGTCGCAGCCGGTGCGCGGGGTGGCCCAGGATGCCGACGGGGTCACGGTCCGGTGCGACGAGATGACGCTGCGCGCCGATCGGGTCATCGTCGCGGTGCCGATCGCGATCGCCGGACAGCTCGACTACGACCCCATGCTTCCCGCGGATCGATCCTTTCTGCACCAGCGGATGCCGCTCGGCGCGGTGTTCAAGATCGCCCTGGTCTACGACGAACCATTCTGGCGGGCCGACGGCCTGTCCGGTCAGTCGTTCGCACCCGGTTCGGCCGCCAACCTCACCATCGACTCCTGCACCGACGCCGGGAGTCCCGGGATACTCACCGTGATCACCGAGGGGCCGACCGCGCGCCGGATCGGCCGGCTGACCGAGGCGGAGCGCCGGGCGGCGGTGCTCGACGGCGTCGCCAAACGGTTTGGTGCACAGGCGAAATCGCCCGTCGACTACGTCGAACAGGACTGGGCCGCAGAACGCTACTCGGGTGGCGGCATGATCTCGCACACTCCGCCGGGCGTGCTCACCGAGTTCGGTCCGGCGCTGCGGGAGCCGTGCGGTCGCATCCACTGGGCCGGAACCGAAACCTCCGCCGTCATGTACGGCTTCATCGACGGGGCGGTGCGCTCCGGGGAACGCGCCGCCCGCGAAGTGCTGGCCGCCACCGGCTGAGCCGCGTCACAACCCCTTGGGCGCCGATCGCACCGCTTGCACGGCGTCCTCGGGGCCGTCGAAATCCACCCGCGCTTCCCGGCCGACCGAGAACAGCAGGAGTTCCTCCGGCGGTCCGGTCACGGTGACCGCCGGTCCCGATCCCACCGTCGCGACGGTCTTGCCGTCCGGGGTGCGCAGCGCCAGCCGGGCCGGCACCTTGGCCAACGTCATCCGCGCCATCACACCGAGCGGACGACCCAGCGCCTTGGCCATACCCGGATCGAGAACCCTTGGCTCCCAACCGGGTTGCGCGCGGCGCACATCCTCGTGGTGAATGAACATCTCGTTCAGGTTCACCAGCGGGTCGAGCAGCTTGAAGGGCGAGAGCATCGGCGGGCCGGACGCGATCTTGTCGAGCAGCCCGGCCCAGTCCGTCGATTGGGCGACCTGGTTCTGCACCTTGGCGGTGTAGGACGCCAGGCCGGGCACCAGGATCCCGGGTGCGGCGTCGAGCCGGCGTTCCCGGACCACCAGGTGAGCGGCCAGATCCCGGGTGGTCCAGCCTTCACACAGCGTCGGCGCATCGGGCCCGACGGCGCGCATCGTCTCCACCAGAGCGGCCCGTTCCCGCTGAGCAGCCGACATCTTCAATCCCCTCTGTTGACGGAGTTTCAGCCTAGTCGCGCCCGCACAGCCTCGACGGTGTCGACCACCGCCGCCGGGTCGTACAGCATCACGTTGTGACCGCTGTCGGCGATCACCCGGTTGGTCGTGTGCAGGGCGGCGGCGAGCATGTCGTTGGCCCGATGGATCTGGGCCTGGGTGTAGTTCTCCGGGGTGAGCATCTGCGGTGGGAAGAACTTGCCCGAACTCAGCACGGCGGCGGGAACATTCGGCAGCGGCGGGGCAGCGCCGATGCGCCGGAAGGCGTCGTCGAAGAGCACCCCTTCCCCGTCCGGGATGGCCGGCACCCGGCCGTCGCGGTCGAACGCCGCGTTCTGCGCCGGGCTCCCCACCGTGGGCAGGAACTCCGACACCGGGTCCACCATCACCAGCGCGCTGACCAACTCGGGGTGGGTGCGCGCCAGCAGGTCGGCGATCAGTCCGCCGTAGGAGTGCGCGACGACGACGAAGGGGCCCGTCAGCCGGGCCGATTCGATCAACGCGACGACGTCGTCGACGTCGGCCGCAACGGTGTGCGGTTGCGGTACCGGGGTCGAGCGATCCGGCCCGTCCGGCCGGGTGTTGGGCCGGTCGTAGGCGCACACCCGGCCGTGCTTGGCGAGCGTGGGCTGCGCCGCATCGGGACTCGGCCCGAGACGGGCCTGTTCGATGATGTCGTAGGGGGAGGCCCGGATCGGGTCGTCGGGTGGCACGACGACGTTCCACGCCTCGGCGTAGCTGCCCTTGCCCGGGATGATGAACACCGACGGCGAGCCGTTGCCCTGGCAGTCCAGGAACACCGACCGACCACCGCCGACGCTGAACAAGCCATGCGGCGGCGGTGGTTCGGAGCGGTGTGCGCAGCCGGCGACAATGATCGCCGCGGCGGCCAGGGCGGCGAAGCGAGGCGGCGTCATCAGCGCGACGCTACGCCGCCCCTGTGCCGCTCGCGGCTAATGCGAAACCGGAGTGCGGTCCCGACGGCGGCCGCCGAACATCCCGCGCCAGCCGCGGCGGGGTGGCTCCCGGACGGCCTCCGGGCGGCGCTCCCCGAGCGGCGCCGCCGAGGTGGCGGCCGGATCGGGCGCGACCTGATGCGCGGTGGGCATGGGCGCCGCCACCACCGGCTCGGTAACCGGTTGGGCTACAACGGGTTCGGCGGCAACCGGACGTTGGGCGTAGCGGATGTCGCGCAGGCTGCGCACCGATCGCCGGCCCAGCGCCATCGCACCGAAGAAGATGATCAGCGCGCCGAGCCCGGTGAAGAAGGTCAACTCCAGTGCGATCTGCGCGGCCAGCGTGTCGGCCACCGGCGCCCCGAAGTCACCGAGGCCCCACGGCGCGGCGAACAACCGCCCCACCACGAACCAGGAGCCGGCGATCACGGTGATCCAACCGCCGAACATCGCCGTCGCCCGGTTGCGCGACATCAGCAGCAACAGACCGCCGACCACGGTGACCGCCCCGGGCAGCACCTCGAGCCAGCCACGCGCCGGCGTCCAGGTCCACGGGGTGTCCGGGTCGTACGCGAAATCGAAATGCGGTCCGATGAAGGGAATCAGTGCGCCCCACAGACCTAGTAGCACCAGCAGGAAGCCGCTGGCTGCGCCGCGGCTACGCGGAATCTCCATTCGGCCGGCCCGGCTGTCGAGCGCGGTGTCGTCTACGTCTCTCATGACGCCTCCTTGGTGCGGGTATGTCCCCCTGTGGATCGGGGGTACCCGGGGCCCGCGGCGCCCTAACAGGGATGCGCGAGACCGTTCCGGTAGGCACCACGCGAGATCGTCACCAGGGTCGTCATTGACGACGTTGCGCGACCCTGGTGACGATCTCGAACGTCAAACCGTGGCGATCACCAGCAGCACGACCGCGATCAGCGGGAAGGTGCCCTGGATGACGGCGGCGCGGGCCTTGTCCGGCGAGGCGGTCAACAGCACCACCGCCGCGGCCAGCATGGACCCGACGCCGGCGAATACCAGTGCCGCGCCGATTCCGTTGTGCCCCAAGCCGACGGCCGCGATGCCGACCGCGGTCACGATCGCCAGGAACAGGTTGTAGAAGCCCTGGTTGTACGCCAGCAGCTTGGTGGTCTCGGCCTCTTCGGGGCTGGTGCCGAACACGGCGCGGGTGCGCGGCGTGGTCCAGGTGAACGACTCCATCACGAAGATGTAGACGTGTAGCAACGCGGCCAGTCCGGCGAACACCAGTGCGGCGATGGTCATGGTCGCTCCGTTCACTCGAAGAGCCCGGGCTGACCCAGCCCGCTGGCGCGTGGCGGTGGCACCATGCCGAGGTGGGTCCAGGCTAGTGGCGTGGCGACCCGCCCGCGCGGAGTTCTCGCGATCATCCCGGCGCGCACCAGGAATGGCTCGCACACCTCCTCGACGGTGGTGGCCTCCTCCCCGACCGCAACCGCCAGCGTGGACACGCCCACCGGCCCGCCGCCGAAGCTCTTGGTGAGGGCCGACAACACCGCCCGGTCGAGCCGGTCCAGACCGAGCTCATCGACGTCGTAGACCGCCAGGGCCGCCTTGGCGATGTCGCGGGTGATCACCCCGTCGGCGCGCACCTCGGCGTAGTCGCGGACGCGGCGCAGCAGCCGGTTGGCGATGCGGGGGGTGCCCCGGGAGCGGCGGGCGATCTCGGCGCCGGCCTCCGCCCCCAGCTCGATGCCGAGAATGCCCGCCGAACGGGTCAGCACCCGCTCCAGTTCGACCGGCTCGTAGAAGTCCATGTGCGCGGTGAAGCCGAACCGGTCGCGCAGCGGCCCGGTGAGCGCCCCGGACCGGGTGGTGGCACCGACGAGGGTGAAGGGCGCCACCTCCAACGGAATCGACGTCGCCCCGGGGCCTTTGCCCACCACGACGTCGACCCGGAAGTCCTCCATGGCGAGGTACAGCATCTCCTCGGCCGGCCGCGCGATGCGGTGGATCTCGTCGATGAACAACACGTCGTGCTCGACGAGGTTGGACAGCATCGCGGCGAGATCCCCGGCCCGCTCCAGCGCCGGACCGGAGGTGACGCGTAGCGACGAGCCCAGCTCGGCGGCGATGATCATGGCCAGCGAGGTCTTGCCCAGGCCGGGCGGTCCGGACAGCAGGATGTGATCCGGTGTGCCGCCGCGATTCTTGGCGCCCTCGATGACCAGTTGCAGTTGCTCGCGGACGCGGGGCTGGCCGATGAACTCGCCCAGTGAGCGCGGCCGCAGGCTGGCATCGATATCACCCTCACCGACGCTGAGCATCGGCGAGACGTCGCGCTCGAAGGCCTCTTCCTCGTCGCCGTCCTCGAACCGGCTCATTTGGTCTTGCCCAACAGCGACAGCGCTGCGCGCAGCGCACTCGACGTGGTGGCCTCGGGATCATTCGCCAACACCTTGTCGCACGCCTCCTCGGCCTGCTTGACCGCAAAGCCCAGTCCGACAAGGGCTTCCACCACCGGCCCGCGGATGCCGTGCCCGCCGACCGCCGCGACACCCGCCGACGAATACGTGCCGACCTTGTCGCGCAGCGTCAGCACCAGCAGCTCGGCAGTCTTCTTGCCCACCTTCGGGATTCGCGTCAGAGCGGTGACGTCGCCGTCGCCGATCGCCGATCGCAGGGTAGGTCCGTCGTACATGGCCAGCGCACCCAGCGCGATGCTCGGTCCGATCCCGGACACGCCGAGCAGTGTCAGGAACAGATCGCGCGCGTCGGCGTCGGCGAACCCGTACAGGGTCTGGGAGTCCTCTCGCACGATCATCGCGGTGATCAGGCGGGCTTCGGTCCCCCGCCGCAGGGTCGCCAGCGTGGCCGGCGTGGCCATCACCTTGTAGCCCACCCCGGCGCACTCGATCACGGCGTGGTCGAGGGCGATGTCCATCACCTCGCCGCGCACCGAGGCGATCACAGCGCGCTCCGCGCCACGCGACCGGGCGCCGCCTTGAGCCGGGCCTGATACGCGCGTTTCTGCTCGGCGGCCATCGCCTCGGCCTTGGCCATCCGGGCGATCATCGGCGCCCGCCAGCAATGGCAGATGGCCAGCGCCAGCGCATCGGCGGCGTCGGCCGGTGTGGGCTTCTGCTGCAATTGCAGGATCCGGGTGACCATGGCGGTCACCTGCGCCTTGTCCGCCCGGCCGTTGCCGGTGACCGCGGCCTTGACCTCGCTGGGCGTGTGAAAAAATACGTCGATGTCGCGGCGGGCGGCGGCCAGGGCGATCACCCCGCCGGCCTGCGCGGTGCCCATGGCGGTGTTGGCGTTCTGGTTGGAGAACACCCGCTCGATCGCGACGACGTCGGGATGGTGGGTGTCCATCCAGTGTTCGACCGTGTCGCTGATGGTGAGCAGGCGGCGCTGCAGCGGCTCCTCGGCCGGGGTGCGGACCACGTCCACGTCGAGCGCGACGACGTGCCTGCCCTTTCCGGCCTCGATCACCGACAGTCCGCAGCGCGTCAACCCTGGGTCGACTCCCATCACCCGCACGGAACGCCTTTCGCCGTAGAACAGCTGTTCGATACCTTAACCGCTGGGACCGACGTCGGCGTGCAGCGACATGCCCGCCCACATGCTGGTGATGCTGGACCAGCCCGAGCTCACCGCCGCCGCGATCGGACGGTTCCTGCAGTCCTGACAGCGACTACCGTTGCCTTCGGACGACGAGGAGGCTGCGGTGGCGGATACCGGGGTGCGCACGGTGCGCAGCTTCTGCCGGGTCTGCCAGTCGGTCTGCGGCATCCTCGTCGACGTCGATCCCGCCGGTGACCGGGTGCTGCGGGTGCGCGGCGACCAGGACCACCCGGTGTCGGCGGGCTACACCTGCCCCAAGGGCCGCGCGCTGCCGCAGGTCCATCACCACCCCGGCCGCTTGGAACACCCCCAACTGCGGATCGACGGCACCCTGCGCGACGTCACCTGGGCGGGGTGCCTCGACGACCTCGCCGAGCGGCTGCGAACCGTCATCGACCGCGACGGCCCCCAGGCCGTCGGCATCTTCTTCGGCTCCGGAATCGGCATGGACGCCGCCGGTTACCGGATGGCCGAGGCGCTGCAGACCGCCCTCGCCACACCCGCCAAGTTCAGCCCGCTGACCATCGACGGCACCGCCAAACCGCTGATCGCCGACCTGATGGGCGGCTTCATGGGGCTGTCCTGCCGGGCCGACTACGACGGCGTCGACTTCCTGCTCTACGTGGGCAGCAACCCGGTGGTCTCGCACGGCCACGCGCTGGCCATGCCCAACGCCACCGGGACCATCCGCGAAATCGCCCGCCGCGGCCAGGTGTGGGTCATCGATCCCCGCCACACCGAGACCGCCCGCCTGGCCACCGGCCACCTCGCCCCGCGGCCTGGCACCGACTACGCCGTGTTGGCCTACCTGGTGCGCGAACTGCTGACCGCCGGTGCCGACCGGGAGGTTCTGGAGCACCGCTGCGTCGATGCCGAGCGTCTTGCCGCCACCGTCGATCCGTTCAGCCGCGATCACACCGCCGCCCTCACCGACGTCGACCCGGCCGCGCTGAACCGGCTGCGCGATGCGGTCCGCGGCGCCGGGCGGCTGGCCGTCGAGACCGGCACCGGGGTCACCATGGCCCGCAGCGCCAACGTCACCCAGTGGCTGGCCTGGGCGCTGATGATCCTCACTGACTCGATGAACCGTCCGGGCGGGGCGTGGTTCCACCCCGGCTACGCCTACCAACTCGAGTCGTTCCCGGCGCTGCCGCTCTCCCCTCTGGAGGGATCGTTCGGCCCGGGACCGCCCAGCCGCCCAGAGGCCCGGTCGTTCCTCGGCGAATGGCCCTGTGCCGCACTGGCTGACGAGATCGACGCCGGCAACATCCGCGCCCTGCTGAACCTCGGCGGCGGATTGCTCACCGCCTTCCCCAACGCCGCCGCGCTGCGCCCGGCGTTGGGCCGGCTCGAGGTGCTGGCGACGCTGGAGATCCTGCCCACCGAGATCACCGCGGTGTCCAGCCATGTGCTGCCGGCCAAGGATCAGCTCGAGCGCGCCGACGTCACCCTGTGGGACATCCTGAGCACCTCGGTGTCCGCCCAGTACACCCCAGCCGTCGTCGCCCCCACCGGTGAGCGGCGCTCATCCTGGTGGGTGCTCGCCGAGCTCGGTCGACGGCTCGGATATGACCTGTGCGACAACGACATCGGTCCGGACGCCGACGACGCGATGCTGGCCCGGGTGATGGGACGGGCCCGCGCCGGCTTCACCGAGCTGGCCGCCGCCGGCTACCACGAGGCGCCACGGGAACTGCCGGCCGCCTGGGTGGAGGACCATCTGGACCGGCTCGGCGGCTGGCGGCTGGCACCGGCGCTGCTCGTCGAGCAATTGGCGGCGCTGGGCGCGCCGGAGTCGCTGGTATTGGTGCCGCGCAGGCAGAAGCGCCACCTCAACTCCCAGCTCACTTTTCTCGGGGATCGCGCCGAGATCCTGCTGCATCCCGACGACGCCGCGGCGGCCGGCATCGGCGAAGCCCAACCGGTCACCGTCCGCACCCGGTTCGGTGCGGTGACCGGGATCGCCCGTCTCACAACGGATATCCGCCGCGGCGCGGTGTCGGTGCCGCACGGCTACCCCGATGCCAACGTGAACCTGCTGACCGACGACGCCGACATCGACCCGCTCACCGGGATGACCCGCTATTCGGGGCTGCCGGTGAGCATCGCACCGGCCTGACAGGTCTCAGCAGACCTGCGCGCCGGATTCGGCTTCGGGGCTGCCCGTGCGGCGGGCCTCCTCGAGGATCTCGGCCATCCGCTCCCGAGAACCGCTCCAGCCCTTGACCTTCTCCCGGCGCACCTCTTCGCCCTGCCGCCGCACGATCAGCGTCCACGGCACCCCGAGGAGCCGGGCGAGCAACCAGAACGGCCAGATCAGCACCAGGGGTGCGAGCAGCAGCATGCCCATCGCGAACAGCCCGCCCCACTCCGGGAGGTCGAACAGCCAGGTCCCGAACGGCCACCAGACCCGGCGCACGGTCCACCGGGCGTTGGTGGCGTCGCGCACGGCCGGCATGTCAGTCTTCCCTCATGGACTGACTCCCCGTCAGTCTTCCCTCATGGACTGACTCCCCGTCAGTCTTCCCTCATGGACTGACTC
>CAZHUU010000133.1:0-528 GCA_964535335.1 uncultured Mycobacterium sp. | reverse complement strand
CCCGTCAGTCTTCGTCGAGCTGGGCCGCGACGTCGTCGGGAATGTCGATGTTGGTGTACACGTCCTGCACGTCGTCGCTGTCCTCGAGGGCGTCGACGAGCTTGAACACCTTGCGGGCCGCCTCCAGGTCGACGGGCACTGTCACCGAGGGCTGGAAGCTGGCCTCGGCGGAGTCGTACTCGATGCCGGCGTCCTGCAGTGCGGTGCGCACGGCCACCAGGTCGGTCGGCTCGCAGACCACCTCGAAGCTATCGCCGAGGTCGTTGACCTCCTCGGCGCCGGCCTCCAGCACGGCCAGCAGGATGTCGTCCTCGGACAGGCCGTTCTTCTCCAGGATCACCACGCCCTTGCGGGCGAACAGGTAGGCCACCGACCCCGGGTCGGCCATGTTGCCGCCGTTGCGGGTCATCGCGACGCGGACCTCACCGGCGGCCCGGTTGCGGTTGTCGGTGAGGCATTCGATGAGCACCGCGACGCCGTTGGGGCCGTAGCCCTCGTAGGTGATGTTCTGCCAGTCCGCACCGCCGG
>CAZHUU010000132.1:0-13338 GCA_964535335.1 uncultured Mycobacterium sp. | reverse complement strand
CACCCTTGACGAAGATCTGGCCCTTGCCGTTGCCCGACGCCACCCCGAGGTCGGCTTCGCGAGCCTCGCCAGGCCCGTTGACGACGCAGCCCATCACCGCAACCCGCAACGGCACGTCGAGGCCCTCCAGCCCCGCCGAGACCGCGTTGGCCAGGGTGTAGACGTCGACCTGGGCGCGCCCGCACGACGGGCAGGACACGATCTCCAGACCGCGGGGCCGCAGGTTCAGCGACTCCAGGATCTGGGTGCCGACCTTGACCTCCTCGACCGGCGGCGCCGACAACGAGACCCGGATGGTGTCGCCGATGCCGCGGCTGAGCAGCGCACCGAACGCCACCGCCGACTTGATGGTGCCCTGGAAGGCGGGTCCGGCCTCGGTGACGCCGAGATGCAGTGGGTAGTCGCACTTCTCGGCCAGCAGCTCGTAGGCGCCGACCATCACGACGGGGTCGTTGTGCTTGACGCTGATCTTGATATTGCCGAACCCGTGCTCCTCGAACAGCGAGGCCTCCCACAGCGCGGACTCGACGAGTGCCTCCGGCGTGGCCTTGCCGTACTTCTCCAGGAACCGCTTGTCCAGCGAGCCGGCGTTGACGCCGATCCGGATGGGGATACCGGCGTCGCCCGCGGCCTTGGCGACCTCCTTGACCCGGCCGTCGAACTCCTTGATGTTGCCCGGATTGACCCGCACCGCAGCGCATCCGGCGTCGATGGCGGCGAAGATGTACTTCGGCTGGAAGTGGATGTCGGCAATCACCGGGATCTGGCTCTTCTTGGCGATCGTGGCCAGCGCATCGGCGTCCTCCTGGCGCGGGCAAGCCACCCGGACGATGTCACAGCCGGCGGCGGTGAGCTCGGCGATCTGCTGCAGCGTGGAGTTGATGTCGTGGGTCTTGGTGGTGCACATGGACTGCACCGAGATCGGATAGTCGCTGCCGACGCCGACGTCACGGACCATGAGCTGGCGGGTCTTGCGGCGCGGCGCGAGGACGGGCGCGGGTGGTGCCGGCATGCCCAGACCGATAGACATTCGAATCTCCTACTGGAACAACCTGATCGGATTGACCAGGTCGGCGGTTACCGTCAGCAGCATGTAGCCGACCACCACGACCAGGATCACGTAGGTGGCCGGCATCAGCTTCAGGTAGTTCACCGGCGCCGCGGCGACCCTGCCGCGCGCCGAGCGGAACATATTGCGGACCTTCTCGAACACGGCGATCGCGATGTGACCGCCGTCGAAGGGCAGCAGCGGCACCAGATTGATGGCGCCGAGCACGAAGTTCAGCTGAGCCAGGAAGAACCAGAAGGCGACCCACAGCCCGTGGTCGACGGTGTCGCCGCCGATGATGCTGGCGCCGACGACGCTGATCGGCGTCTCGGGATCGCGTTCGCCGCCGCCGATGGAGTGCACCAGCGCACCGACCTTGGTCGGGATCTTCACCAGTGACTTGCCCAGTTCGACCGCCAGATCCCCGGTGAACACGAAGGTGGCCGGCACCGCCGTGAGCACGTTGTACCGGGTCGGGCCCACTGAGGCGGGGCCGATGCCGACCGCGCCGACGGTGGTGGGTGCGGTCTCCTGCGAGGCGGTGTCCTTGCCCGCGTCCTTGGCCGTCCAGCGCTGCGTGGCCGCAACGTCGACGTTGGCGGTGAACTCGTAGGTGTGGCCGTCCTGGGTGCGCTGCAGCACGAACGGTGTTGTGCCGCGTGACTTGCGCACCGCGGTGACCATCTCGTCGAAGTTCTTCACCGGGGTGTCGCCGACCTTGACCACGACGTCGCCGGACTTGATGCCGGCCAAGGCCGCCGGACCAGGACCGGTGCAGTCGCCAAGCTTGTCCTTGCTGACTTGCGGTGCCACACAAGAGGTTTCACCCACCACGGCCTGGGTGGGCGGATGCAGGCTGGGCAGTCCCCACACCACGGCGATGACATAGACCAGCACCAAGCCGATGACGAAGTTCATGGCCGGGCCGGCGAACAGCACCGCGGCCCGCTTCCAGGTCTTCTGCTTGTACATCGCGTAGGGCTCTTCGCCGGGCTTGAGTTCCTCCACCGAGGTCATCCCGGCGATATCGCAGAACCCGCCCAGTGGGACGGCCTTCACCCCGTATTCGGTGTAGCCGAGCTTGTTGGGCCGCAGCGTCGACCACAGGGTCGGTCCGAAACCGACGAAGTAGCGGCGCACCTTCATGCCGGTGGCGCGGGCCACCCACATGTGCCCGCATTCGTGCAGCGCCACCGAGACCAGGATGGCGAGCGCGAACAGCACGATGCCGAGAACGAACATCATCGGATTGCTGCGACCTCCTGTGTGACCGCCTCGCGGGCGCGTTGCCGGGCCCATCGCTGCGCGTCAAGTACTTCATCCACGGTAGCCGGTTCGGCGGCCCACTGATCCGCGGCGTGCAGGACGTCAGCGATTGTTCGCACGATCGCGGGGAACCGGATCCGCCCGGCGAGGAAGGCCGCGGCGGCCTCCTCGTTGGCGGCGTTGTAGACCGCGGTCATGCAGCCCCCGGTCTGGCCGGCGTGCCTGGCCAGATCCACCGCCGGGAACACCGAGGCGTCCAGCGGCTCGAAAGTCCAGGTCGAAGCGGTGCCGAAGTCGCAGGCGGCGGCCGCGCCGGCCACCCGATCCGGCCAGCCCAGGGCCAGTGAGATCGGCAGCTTCATGTCCGGCGGGCTGGCCTGCGCGATGGTCGACCCGTCGACGAACGTCACCATCGAGTGCACGATCGACTGCGGGTGCACCACCGCCTCGATACGGTCGTAGGGGACGCCGAACAGCAGGTGGGTCTCGATGAGTTCGAGGCCCTTGTTCACCAGCGACGCCGAGTTCAGCGTGTTCATCGGGCCCATGTTCCAGGTCGGGTGTGCCCCGGCCTGCTCGGGCGTGACGGCCTCGAGCTGCGCCGCCGACCAGCCGCGGAACGGGCCACCCGAGGCGGTGAGCACCAGCTTGGCCACCTCTTTGGAGCCCCCGGAGCGCAGGCACTGGGCCAGCGCGGAGTGCTCGGAGTCGACGGGCACGATCTGGCCCGGCCGGGCGGCTTTGACCACCAACGGGCCGCCGGCGACCAGAGACTCCTTGTTCGCCAGCGCCAGGCGGGCGCCGGTGGCCAGGGCCGCCAGCGTCGGCTCCAGGCCCAGGGCCCCGACCAGGGCGTTCAGCACGACGTCAGCCTGGGTGTTTTCCACCAGGCGGGTGACGGCATCGCGGCCGCTGTAGGTGACGTCGCCGATCTTCTCGGCCGCGGCGGCGTCGGCGACGGCGATGTTGGTGACCGCCGTATCGGCGCGCTGGCGGGCCAGCAGCTCCGGGTTGCCGCCGCCGGCCGCCAGGCCGACCACCTCGAAGCGGTCCGGGTTGGCGGCGATGACCTCCAGCGCCTGGGTGCCGATCGACCCGGTGCTGCCCAGGATCAATACCCGCAGGCGGTTGGCGCGGCTCACCGATCCATTGTGCCGTGTGCGGGGCCCGCCCGGCGCGCCCCCGCGGGCCGGGCGGGAATGTGACGCGTTTGTGACCCGGGCCGGGTTCGGCAGTCCGTGCGCTGGATCACGCCGAATCAGGGATGCAGTGCCGATCAAGACGCGGTCGGATTCGCCAGCAATCGAAGACCAAGGAGTCCCCCAGCATGCAGCTTCATCGCAGCACCTACACCACAGCAGCGGTGGCCACGATGGCCGCCGCCGTCCTGACGTTGGCGGGTTGTTCGTCGACCAGCACCTCGACGAGCACCTCGGAAACCTCGTCGGCCGCCTCGACGGCGTCGGCCGCGACCACCACCAGCGCACCGGCGACCGCCGCGGCCGCGCCGATGGGCGCCGGCTGCGCCGGCTACGCCGAGAAGGTGCCCAGCGGGCCCGGGTCGGTCGCCGGGATGGCGGCCGGATCGGTCACCGCGGCGACGGCCAACAGCCCGGTACTGACCACGCTGAACTCGGCGCTGTCGGGCAAGCTCAACCCGAACGTCAACCTCATCGACACGCTCAACAACGGGCAGTTCACCGTGTTCGCCCCGACCGATGAGGCGTTCGCCAAGATCGATCCGGCCACCATCGAGAAGCTCAAGACCGACTCGGCGTTGCTGACGTCGATCCTGACCTACCACGTGGTGCCGGCACAGGCCACGCCCGAGCAGGTGGTCGGCGAACACAAGACCGTGCAGGGCGCCACGGTGAAGGTGACCGGCACCCCGGACAACCTGAAGGTCAACGACGCAGGCGTGGTGTGCGGCGGCGTCGCCACCACCAATGCCCAGGTGTACCTGATCGACACCGTCCTGATGCCGCCCGCGCAGTAACGCGCGTCCAACCAATCCAACCGAAGGGAATGAACGAATGAAGATGCACAAGAACACTTTTGCGATGGCAGGCCTGACCGCAGCGGCGGTCATCGGCGCGACGTTGGCCGTGTCGCCGGTCGCCGCGGCTGACAACCACACCACCAACCTGGTCGGCCCGGGCTGCGCGGCCTATGCCGAGCAAGTGCCGAGCGGCCCGGGTTCGGTTGCGGGCATGGCGGTTTCACCGGTTGCGGTGGCGGCGTCGAACAACCCGCTGCTGCCCACCCTGACAGCGGCGGTGTCGGGCAAGCTCAACCCGAACGTCAACCTGGTCGACACGCTCAACGGCGGGCAGTTCACCGTGTTCGCGCCCACCGACGCGGCGTTCGCCAAGCTCGACCCGGCGACGGTGGAGACGCTGAAGACCAACTCGGATCTGCTGACGTCGATCCTGACCTACCACGTGGTACCGGGACAGGCCGCTCCGGCGCAGGTGGTCGGCACCCACAAGACGGTGCAAGGTGCGGACCTGACGGTGTCGGGGTCGGGTGACCACCTGACCGTCAACGGCGCGAATGTGGTCTGCGGTGGCGTGAAGACCGCCAACGCCACGGTGTACCTCATCGACTCGGTGCTGCTGCCCCCGGCCAACTAGCCCGCGGCGCCGACATGCCGGCCGGCCGCGGCGACGCGCTTCTCCTTCGCGTCGCTGCGGTCGGCCTTTCGCCAAACCCACCCACCGACAAGGCAGCATGGAGAAGATGCCGTCCACTCTGATGTGGTTTCGCCGCGACCTACGCCTGCACGATCTACCGGCGCTGCTGGAGGCCGCCGCCGACGGCGCCGACGTGCTGGGCTGCTTCGTCCTCGATCCGCGCCTGGAGAAGTCGTCCGGGGCGCGACGACTGCAGTTCCTCGGCGGCTCCCTGCGCGCGCTGAACGACGCGATGGATGGACGGTTGTTGATCAGCCGCGGCCGTCCCGAGGAGCGGATCCCGGAGATCTGTGCAGCGATCGGCGCCTCGACGGTGCACGTCTCGGCGGATTTCAGCCCGTTCGGGGTGCGACGGGACGAGGCGGTGCGCGCGGCACTGGCCGACGCCGGGGTGGCCTGGCAGGCCACCGGTTCGCCGTACCTGGTCTCGCCGGGCCGGGTCATCAAGGACGACGGCACCCCCTACAAGGTGTTCACGCCGTTCTTCGCACGCTGGAGGGAAGTCGGCTGGCGGGCGCCGGCCTCATCCGAGTCGATCGGCGTCAGCTGGATCGACCCGGCGTCACTGCCCGCCGAACTCGAGCGCACCTCGGCCCCGGACCCCGGTGTGGAGATGGCCATCGAGGCCGGCGAGCCCGCCGCGCTGCGTCGGTGGACGCAGTTCCTCGCCGAGGGTCTCGAGCACTACGCCGACGACCGCAACCGCCCGGACAAGCCGGGCACCAGCAGGATGTCGGCGCACCTGAAGTTCGGCACGATCCACCCGCGAACCATGGCGAAGGACTTGAACATCCGCGAGACGGGGGCCGGAGCCTATCTGCGCGAGCTCGCGTTCCGCGACTTCTACGCCGACGTGCTGCGCGAGCGGCCGCGCAGCGCCTGGCGGAACTGGAACTCCAACTTCGACACCATCGACGTCGACACCGACGCGTCGGCCAGCGAGCGGTTCGAGGCCTGGAAGCAGGGCCGCACCGGCTACCCGATCGTCGACGCCGGCATGCGCGAGCTGGCCGGCAGCGGGTTCATGCACAACCGGGTCCGAATGATCGTGGCGTCGTTCCTGGTCAAGGATCTACACCTGCCGTGGCAGTGGGGCGCCCGGTGGTTCCTCGACCAGCTGGTCGACGGTGACATGGCGAGCAACCAGCACGGCTGGCAGTGGTGCGCGGGCTCGGGCACCGACGCCGCGCCGTACTTCCGGGTGTTCAACCCCACCGCACAGGGTGAGAAGTTCGACCCGGCCGGTTCCTACGTGCGCCGTTGGGTGCCGGAGTTGGCCGACGCCGACGACGTCCACAAATTCAAGGCCGGCCGGCCCCCCGGCTATCCGGAGCCGATCGTCGACCACGCGGCCGAGCGGGCCGAGGCGCTGGCGCGTTACGGCCGGATCGGCTGAGCCGACGGGGGGTCGGTGTGTCAGAATAACCGCACTTGCCGTTGAGAGTCCGACAGGAGCCGCAATGCCCAGCACCGAGGTGGAGCGCTACAACGACGTCGACCCCGCCGACGTGCCCTCGGCCGCCTGGGGCTGGAGCAAGATCAACCACCGCACCTGGTACATCACCGGCTTCTTCATCATCGGCCTGCTGCTGCTGATGCTGCGCGGCAACCACGTCGGCCACGTCGAAGACTGGTTTCTCATCGCTTTCGCGATCCTGACGCTGGGCGTGATCGTCCGCGACTGGTGGGGCCGCAAGCGCGGCTGGCTTCGGTAGCCACCCGACGGCCTTTTCGGCTCTCCGGGCACACGTGTTGTGCCCGCCTTTGAGCGACTATCGCGGGCGGGCCGAGCTATGCGCTGTGCCTTCCAGCGGTAAAACGGACCTGGGCCGACCCTTGCTTTCCGCATAGTCGCTCGTAGCCGGGCACAACGAGTGCCCACACACTCAGCTGGTGGCGGCCAGCTGACCGCACGCCGCCGCGATCTCGCGTCCGCGGGTGTCGCGCACCGTGCAGGAGACGCCCTGGGCGCGCACCCGGCGCACGAACTCTCGCTCGGCGGGCTTCGGGCTGGCATCCCACTGGCTGCCGGGCGTCGGGTTCAGCGGAATCAGGTTCACATGGGCCAGCGGGCCGAGCGCCCGGTGCAGCTTCTTGCCCAGCAGGTCGGCCCGCCACGACTGGTCGTTGACGTCGCGGATCAGCGCGTACTCGATCGACACCCGCCTGCCGGTGACGTCGCCGTAGTAGCGGGCCGCGTCCAGCACCTCGCTCACCTGCCAGCGGTTGTTCACCGGCACCAGGGTGTCGCGCAGCTCGTCGTCGGGGGTGTGCAGCGAGACTGCGAGCGTCACCCCGAGGCGCTCGTCGGCCAGCTTGCGGATGGCGGGGGCCAGCCCGACGGTGGACACCGTCACCGACCTGGCCGAGATCCCGAACCCGTCCGGCGGTTCGGCGGTGATGCGCTGCACCGCCGCGACCACCCGGGCGTAGTTGGCCAGCGGCTCCCCCATCCCCATGAACACGACGTTGGAGAGCCGGTCGCCGAACTCGTCGCGCAGCGTCACCGCTGCGGCGCGCACCTGCTCGAGGATCTCGGCGGTACTCAGGTTGCGGGTCAGCCCGGCCTGGCCGGTGGCGCAGAACGGGCAGGCCATGCCGCACCCGGCCTGCGACGAGATGCAGACCGTGTTGCGGTTCGGGTAGCGCATGAGCACCGATTCGAACGTCGTGCCATCGTGCGCGCGCCACAACGTCTTTCGCGTCTCACCGGAATCGCATTCGATCTCGCGGACTGCGGTGATCAGATGTGGGAACAACGCGTCGGCGACCTTCTCGCGCACGACGGCAGGCAGGTCGGTCATCTGGTGCGGGTCGGCCAGCAGCCGGCCGTAGTACTGCAGGGCCAACTGCTTGGCCCGGAACGCCGGGAGCCCGAGTTCGGTGACCGCGGCGGCGCGACCCGCGGCGTCGAGGTCGGCGAGGTGGCGCGGCGGTAACCCGCGGCGCGGCGCGGAGAACACCAACTCCTGCTTCATTGCGTCCAGTATCGCCGACGCCCGCTCAGGCCAGCAGCGTCAGCACGATCCAGCCGGCCACCGCCGACGGCAGCATCGCGTCGATGCGGTCCATGATGCCGCCATGGCCGGGCAGCAGGGTGCCCATGTCCTTGATGCCCATATCGCGCTTGACCTGGGACTCGACCAGATCGCCGAGGACGCCGGTGATCACCAGCATCAACCCGAGTGGCAGTCCCACCCAGGCCGGCTTGTGCAGCAGGAACATCACCGACAGCACGGCCGCGGTGATGCCGAACACCAGCGAACCGGCCAGCCCCTCCCACGACTTCTTCGGGCTGATCGCCGGCGCCAGCAGATGCTTGCCGAACAGCACACCGGCGATGTAGCCGCCGATGTCGGCGAACACCACGGTGGCGATCACGGTGAAGACCCGACCGCCGCCGTTGGGCTGGAAGATCATCAACGAGGTGAAACTCGCGAACAACGGCACCCAGGTGGCCAGCAGGACGGTGGCGGCGATGTCGCGCAGGTAGTTGACCGGCTGCTCGCGCAGGCCCTGACCGACCAGGCGCCACACCATAGCGACCACGATCGTGCCGCCGTAGGCGCCCAGCGTTCCGGCGACGCCCCAGGGCCAGGCCAGCCAGATCATCGCCTCCACACCGAGCAGCAGCGGCACGACGGGCATCGCATACCCGTGTTCGCGGAGCCGGCGGACCACTTCGTAGGTGGCGATCGGGATCGCGGTGGCGAGCAGGAGCAACCACCATTTCGGCGCGAACAGCAGGCTGCCGATGGCCATGGCGCCGAGCACCGCGCCGACCGCTATGGCGGCGGGCAGGTCGCGTCCGGCCCGGGACGTCTTCTTCTGCGGTGCCGCGGAACCGGAAGCGCCGGAATCGGTATCGGCCACGGGCGGTCGTTGCTGGGCGGTCGTCAGACCTCCAGCAGTTCGCCTTCCTTGTGCTTGACCAGTTCGTCGATCTGGGTGGTGTAGGTGTGGGTGGCCTTGTCGAGTTCCTTCTCGGCGCGGCCGACCTCATCCTCGCCGGCGTCGCCGTCCTTGCGGATGCGGTGCAGTTCCTCCATGGCGCGGCGGCGCACATTGCGCACCGAGACCTTGGCGTCCTCACCCTTGGCCTTGGCCTGCTTGACCAACTCGCGGCGGCGTTCCTCGGTGAGCTGCGGGATCGCGACCCGGATGACGTTGCCGTCGTTGGTCGGGTTGACCCCCAGATCGGAGTTGCGGATCGCCTCTTCGATCGCCTTGAGCTGCGAGGCCTCGTAGGGCTTGATCACCACCAGGCGCGCCTCGGGCACGTTGACGCTCGACAGCTGGGTGATCGGCGTCATCGACCCGTAGTAGTCGACGGCGACGCGGGCGAACATGCCGGGGTTGGCGCGTCCGGTCCGGATGGACGACAGGTCGTCGCGGGCGACCGCGACGGCCTTCTCCATCTTCTCTTCGGCGTCGAAAAGCGCCTCTTCAATCACGCGCCGCTCCTCCTCATCGCTTCGCTCTGCATCGTCGCCGGCGGAATCACCTGATGTCCCTCACGTTGTGACCAATGTTCCGATCTTCTCACCCGCGACGGCCCGGGCGATATTCCCGTCGGCCAGCAGGTTGAAGACCAGGATCGGCATGCCGTTGTCCATGCACAGACTGAAGGCGGTGGCATCGGCCACCCGTAAGCCGCGGTCGATGACCTCGCGGTGGCTGATCTCGGTCAGCAGCTCGGCGTCCGGGTTCTCCCGGGGGTCGTCGGTGTACACCCCGTCCACGGCCTTGGCCATCAGCACGACGTCCGCGCCGATCTCCAGCGCCCGCTGCGCCGCGGTGGTGTCGGTGGAGAAGTAGGGCAGCCCCATGCCGGCTCCGAAGATGACCACGCGGCCCTTCTCCAGGTGCCGCCGGGCCCGCAACGGGATGTAGGGCTCGGCCACCTGACCCATCGTGATGGCGGTCTGTACCCGGGTGGCAATCCCTTCCTTCTCCAGGAAGTCTTGCAGTGCAAGGCTGTTCATCACTGTGCCGAGCATGCCCATGTAGTCCGAGCGGGTGCGTTCCATGCCGCGCTGCTGCAGTTGCGCACCGCGGAAGAAGTTGCCGCCGCCGATCACGACGGCCACCTGAACGCCGCTGCGCACCACCTCGGCGATCTGGCGGGCCACCTGGGCGACGACGTCGGGATCCAGGCCCACCGCCCCGCCGCCGAACATCTCCCCGCCCAGCTTGAGCAGGACGCGGGAGTAGTTCGGTCGCAGTTCGGTCGGCTGGTCCGCCGACGGGTGTGCGCCGTTGGTGGTGGTCGGTTCCCCCATCAGGCTCCTCGGAGTTCTCGGGCTGCTGGCATGAGAGTGCCATCCCGGCGACGGTGGGGATGGCGAATCCATCCTGCCTCATCGCCGAAATCGACGATTGCCGGGCTGGCGGCTCCTACCAGAGCACTCCGATGGCCGCGGCCAGCAGCGCCAGCACCCCGACCGCAGCGAACATCGGGCGGGCGACGGGTTCGTCGCTGCGCCGCTGGCGGGCCAGGCCGATACCGAGCAGAGCGCCGATGACCAGCAGGATGACCAGCTTGATGCCGACCTTCGGGTAGTTGATGACCTCTCCCGACGGCCACGGCGCGGCGAGCGCGACACCGGTGAGGAAGGAGATGAGGACGCCGTAGTTCATCACTGTGGTGAACCGGAAGCGTCGCGCCGCCGCCTCGGCGACCCAGGCGCCGAACAGCACGGCGAAGCCGACCAGGTGAACCAACACGACTACGTCACGTAGTAGCTCCATGCCGGTCAGCGTACGACATCGGGGGCCACCCGATGCGCGGCTTGTGGCTAGGCCGTGACGGTGGCCTGGATCTTCGGAAACGGTTTGGCGGCCTCGAGTTCGTAGGCCAGTTCCAGCAGCCGGCGCTCGTGTCCGGTCGGCGTGGAGAACATCATCCCGACCGGCATCCCGCTGGCGGATTGGGCCAGTGGCAACGAGATGGCCGGTTCCCCGGTGACGTTCTGCAGCGGGGTGAATCCGACCCATTCCGAGAGCCGTTCGATGATCTGCTGATAGTCCGCGGTGGGATCCAGGTGCCCGATGCGTGGTGTCTCGTCGGTGAGGGTGGGCGTCAGCAGGACGTCGTAGTCGCGGTAGAACCGCTCGGTCACCCGGCGCAGCCGGCTCAGCCGGGCGATGGCCAGCGGCAACCGGTGCAGGCCGCGGGCCCCGTGCCGGTCGAGTCCCAACGTCAGGTTGTCGAGGCGGTCGCGGTCGATCTTCTGCCCGAGCAATCGGGAACTGGTCCGCACGATCGTCATCGCCAAAAACCCCCAGTACAAGACGAAGTCGTCGACGAAGGACCGCGGTATCGGGTTGTGGTCGAGCGACTCGACCCGATGACCGAGCCCCTCGAGGAGTTCGGCGGTCTGCAGCGTGAGGTCGCGCACGGCGGGGCTGCTGTCCCGGTGCACCGACTGTGTGACGACCGCGATCCGCAGCCGCTGGGCGCTCGGACCGGTCACCGCGCCGATGGGCGGCAGCCGGCGCTCCCGCCAGATGAGTTCGGCCTCCCGGTAGAACGCGGCGGTGTCGCGCACCGAGCGGGTCAGCACACCGTTGGCGACGATCTTCACCGGCATCTGCAGCAGCCAGCGGTCCAGCGGGAGACGGCCGCGCGACGGCTTGAGGCCCACCAATCCGTTGCAGGCGGCCGGAATTCGGATCGATCCACCCCCGTCGTTGGCGTGGGCGATCGGTACCACCCCGGCGGCGACGAATGCGCCCGAACCCGACGACGAAGCCCCGGCGGTGTAGTCGGTGTCCCAGGGGTTGCGCACCGCACCGAGTCGCGGGTGCTCCGCCGAGGCGCTCAACCCGAACTCCGACAACTGGGTCTTGCCCACCGGCACCAAGCCGGTGGCCAGGAACAGCCGCGCGAACTCGCCGTGCGCCGGCTTCGGATGCGGCTCGAACGCGTCGCTGCCCTGCATCGTCGGCATGCCTTCGACGTCGACGTTGTCCTTGAAGAAGGTGGGCACCCCGGCGAAATAGCCGCCATAGGGCGTGCCGGCGTAGGCACGAGCGAGAGCCTGGTCGAAGTTCTCGTGGGCCAGGCCGTTGAGGATCGGGTTGACCGCCCGGGTCCGCGCGATCGCGGCCTCGACGACTTCGGGACGGGACACTTTGCCCGTGCGAAGGGCGTCGACCAGAGCGACGGCGTCGAGGTCGCCGAGCGCGTCGGCGCCAAACGCGTTCACGTGGCGGGTCATTGGCCCGACGCTAGCAGAGAGGGGTCCAGGGGCTTCGCCCACCAAAAGGCAAAACCCCGCGCCTCCGGGATCGCCGGATCTGGCGCGGGGTTTTCCCTTCACGGGCGGCAACGATTGGTGGCCGTGCCGTCCAGGTCCTGGTTACTGCTGGCCGACCTCGAACCGGACGAACCGGGTGATGGTCACGCCCGCATCGTCGAGCAGCGACTTAACGGTCTTCTTGCTGTCGGACACCGACGCCTGCTCGAGCAGCACGACGTCCTTGAAGAAACCGGTGAGCCGGCCCTCGACGATCTTGGGCAGCGCCTGCTCCGGCTTGCCCTCGGCCTTGGCGGCCTCCTCGGCGATGCGGCGCTCGTTGGCCACCACGTCCTCGGGAACCTCGTCGCGAGTCAGGTACTTGGCCTTGAGCGCGGCGATCTGCAGGGCCACCGCGTGGGCGGCATCATTGTCAGAACCCTCGAATTCGACGAGCACGCCGACGGCCGGCGGCAGGTCGGCCGCCCGCTTGTGCAGGTACGGCTCGACGGCACCGTCGAAGTAGGCGACCCGGCGCAGCTCGAGCTTCTCGCCGATCTTCGCCGACAGCTCGGCGATGGCCTGCTCCACGGTGCCGTCACCGAGCTTGGCCGCCTTCAGCGACTCGACGTCGGTGGCCTTGGAATCCAGCGCCGCGCCGACGATCCGGTCGGCGAGCTTCTGGAACTCGTCGTTCTTGGCGACGAAGTCGGTCTCCGAGTTCAGCTCGATGATGGCCCCGTCGCGGGCCGCGACCAGACCCTCGGCCGTCGCGCGCTCCGCACGCTTGCCGACGTCCTTGGCACCCTTGATGCGCAGCGCCTCGACCGCTTTGTCGAAGTCACCGTCGCTATCGGCCAGCGCGTTCTTGCAGTCGAGCATGCCTGCGCCGGTGAGCTCCCGAAGTCGCTTGACGTCGGCAGCGGTGTAGCTAGCCAAGATTCAGCCTCTCCTACGAAGTTTCGGTAACGGATTCGGTGGCCACCGGACCCGCCTCGGTGGGGGCCGACGCGGTCGCGCTGGCCAGCAGCTCCTGCTCCCACTCGGGCAGCGGCGCAGCTCCGGCTTCCGGCTTGTCGCCGGCACCGGC
>CAZHUU010000131.1:0-13419 GCA_964535335.1 uncultured Mycobacterium sp. | reverse complement strand
CCGCAGACCCGGGACATGAACCCGATCTACACCGGCAAGGACGTCTCCTTCATCGACACCAAGCAGGCCAACCGGGCCGCCGAGGACGCGGTGCTGGGCGCCGAGCGGTTCGCGGTGTTCGCCGGCCTGCTCTCCGGCGCCCGCTACCCCGAGGCCGCGCTGGCCAAGGCCTGGGTGCAGCTGGCCTGGGGTGCGCACCACGACGCCATCACCGGATCGGAATCCGATCAGGTGTATCTGGATCTGCTGACCGGCTGGCGCGACGCGTGGGAGCTGGGCCGGGCGGCCCGCGGCGCGTCCCTGGAGTTGCTGTCCCGGGCGGTGGCCACCGAACCGGATTCGGTGGTGGTGTGGAACCCGTTGGCGCACAACCGAACCGATATCGTCACCGTGCATCTGGCGACCCCGGTGGGGGCCGGCGTTCGGGTGGTGGATTCCGACGGCACCGCGGTCCTGGCACTGGTCGAGGACGACGGGCACACGGTGAGCTGGCGCGCCGACGGCGTCGGCTCGCTGGGCTGGCGCAGCTACCGGCTGGCCAAGTCCCGCAAGAAGGCCGGCTGGCAGGAGATCGACGGGGTCGATATCGCCAACGACCATCACCGGCTGCGGGTCGATCCGGTGCGCGGCGGCGCGGTGGCCTCGCTGGTCGACCTGGCCGACGGCCGCGAACTGATCGCCGACGGAAAGGTCGGCAACGAGCTCGCGGTCTACGAGGAATACCCCGCCCACCCCGAGGCCGGGGAGGGACCGTGGCACCTGCTGCCCAGCGGTCCGGTGGTGTGCTCCTCGGCCGCCCCGGCCGAGGAGGTGCAGGCCTACCGCAGCCCGCTGGGTGAGCGGCTGGTGGTGCGCGGGCGGATCGGCGAGCTGCTGCGCTACACCCAGGTGCTCACGCTGTGGCATGGCATCGACCGGGTGCAATGCGCCACCACCATCGAGGAGTTCACCGGCGCCGACCGGCTGGTGCGGCTGCGCTGGCCGTGCCCGGTGCCCGGCGCGCTGCCGGTCAGCGAGGTCGGCGACGCCGTGATCGGGCGCGGCTTCGGCCTGATGCACGACCACGACTCCGGCGAGGACCGCGCCGTCGACGCCGCCGCCCACCCCTGGACCCTGGACAACCCGGCGCACGGCTGGTTCGGGTTGTCCTCGGCGGTGCGGGTTCGGGTCGGCGAGGGATCGCGGGCCGGGGTGCGGGCGATCTCGGTGGCCGAGGTGGTCGCGCCGTCCGCGGCAACGGCCACCGACCTGGCCCGGGAGCTGATGGTCGCGCTGGTGCGCGCCGGGGTCACCGCCACCTGCAGCAGCGCCACCCACACCCGCTACGGGCATCTCGACGTCGACTCCAACCTGCCCGACGCCCGCATCGCGCTCGGCGGCCCCGACGACAACGCCTTCACCGCCGAGGTGCTCGCCGCGGCCGACCACACCTACACCGCCGAACTGCACCGCCAACTCGCCGCCACCGGCCAGGCCCGGGTCTGGGTGCCCGCACGGGCCCCGCTGGACCGGGTCTGGCGGCCCGACGCCGACCTGCGCGACGCGCTGGACCTGCCGGTGCTGATCGTCGCCGGGCACTGGGCCGGTGGCCAGCCCGCGACCAGTGGCCTGGCGGAGGCGATCGCCGCGGTGGTCGACGACCTCGACGACGCCGAGATCACCGTCGCCCAGAGCGCCGCCGCCGGCTGCGGCGACTTCGAGGCCCGCACCGTCGCGCTGATCAACCGGGGCGTGCCGGGTTTCGCCGTGGAGGCCGACGGCACCCTGCACAGCTCGCTGATGCGCTCCTGCACCGGCTGGCCGTCCGGGGTGTGGATCGACCCGCCGCGGCGCACCGCCCCCGACGGTTCCAACTTCCAGTTGCAGCACTGGACGCACACCTTCGACTTCGCCCTGGTCTCCGGGCCCGGCGACTGGCGCGACACCGGTATGCCGTCGCGCAGTGCGGAGTTCAACCACCCGCTGGTGGCCGTGCCGGTCGACGGGGGAGCGGGTGTGCTGCCGCCCGACGGCTCGCTGCTGACGGTCGAGCCGGCCGGCGCCGTGCAACTCGCGGCGCTCAAGGTCGGTGGCAACCCCAGCGCCACCGGCAGCTCGGGCACCGTCGACCCTGAGGACGTCACCATCCGCGTGGTCGAAACTCGCGGCGCGACAACGGATCTGCTGATCGCCAGCCCGGTGGGTACGGTCACCGGGCTGGTGTCGGCCGACCTGCTGGAGACCGCACGCGGCACCGGGCGCGAACCGCTGCGGCTGCACGGCTACCAGATCGCCACCCTGCTGGCGCACCTCGACGTGCCGACCGTGCTCGACGCCGACGGGGCCGCGCTGGCACCCGACGCCGAAGCCGCCCAGCCGCTGTACTCCCGCTATTGGCTGCACAACCGCGGCCCCGCCCCGCTGGGCGGCCTGCCGGCCGTCGCGCACCTGCACCCGGAAACCGTGGCGGCCGAACCGGGCCGCGAGGTGACGGTGCGGCTGTCGGTGGCCAGCGACTGCAGCGACGCCACCCTGACCGGCACGGTCCGGCTGCGCTGCCCGCCGGGTTGGACGGCCACCCCCACCGACCTGTCCTTCGAACTCCCGGCCCGAGGCCACCGCGACGCCGAGATCACCCTGACCGCGCCCGCCGACGCCGCGCCCGGCGACTACCCGGTGCGGGCCGCGCTGGAGTTGTCCGGCGACATCCCCGCGGCCTGGCGCCAGCGCGTCGAGGACGTGTGCGTCGTCTCGATCGGCCCGCCCGCCGACGAGTTGGTGCGCCTGGTCGCCGAACCCGCCGACGTCGTCGTCGCCCCGGGCCAGACCGCGCGGCTGAGCGTCACCGTCGGCACCGACGCCCACGCCGACCTGGCGGTCGAGGCGCACCTGATCAGCCCGTGGGGCACCTGGGAGTGGCTGGGCCCGGCCGCGCGCGGCGCGGTGCTGCGGGCCGGGTCGACCGTCGACATCGGCTTCGACATCACGCCGCCGCCCTGGGTGGCGCCGGGCCAGTGGTGGGCCCTGATCCGGATCGGCTGCGCCGGCCGGCTGCTGTACACCCCGGCGGTGGCGGTGACGGTCCGGTGAGCGCCGCCGCGGTGGCGACCGTCGCCGGAACACCGATCGCGGCGGCCGACGTCGACGCCCGCGAGGCGGCCCTGCGCGGCAGCCCCCAGGTGGCCGCGCTGCCGCGACCGGGCACCAGCGAGGGCCGGCAACTGCGGCGCTGGCTGACCCAGCTGCTGGTGACCGAACGCGTCATCGCCCGGGAGGCCGCCGCCATCGGCGTCACCGTCACCGCCACCACCCCCGGCGAGGACGAGGTGCTGCCGGACCTGACCGCGCGCCTGGAGATCGGCAGCATCGCCGCCGCGGTGCTGGCCGACCCGCTGGCCCGAGCGGTGTTCGACCACATCACCGGCGACGTCGCCGTCGACGAAGCCGCCGTCGCCGACTACCACGCCCGCAACCCGCGCCGCTTCGCACCCTCCCGCGGCACCGGCGGCTGGCTGGTGCCCGGACCCACCCCGGTCCTGGACGAGGTGCGCCCGCACATCGCGGCGCTGCTGCGCGGGGCGGTCCGGCGGCTGGCGTTCCGGCGGTGGCTCGATGCCCGCCGCGCCGAGCTGGTGTGGCTGGCCCCCGGCTACGAGCACCCCGGCGACCCCCGCCAGCCCGACAACACCCACAGACACTGATGGCCCGCCCCACCCTGGTCCTGGACATCGGCGGCACCAAGATCGCCACCGGGTTGGTCGACGCCACCGGCCGGCTGCTGCACGAGACCCGCCAGCCCACCCCGCACAGCCCGGATCCCGAGCAGGTGTGGGCCGCCGCCCAGCGCACCATCACCGACGCACTGGCCGCCGCCGACGGTGTGGTCGCCGGGGTCGGGATCTCCTCGGCGGGCCCGATCCACCTGCCGGACGGCACCATCAGCCCGATCAACATCCCGGCCTGGCGCGGCTTCCCGATCCGCGACCGCGTCGCCGCCGCGGTGCCCGGCGTGCCGGTGCGGCTCGGCGGTGACGGGCTGTGCATGGCGCTCGGCGAACACTGGCGCGGCGCCGGGCAGGGCGCGGCGTTCCTGCTCGGCATGGTGGTGTCCACCGGCATCGGCGGCGGGCTGGTGCTCGACGGCGCGCCCTACGACGGCCGTACCGGCAACGCCGGACACGTCGGCCACGTCGTGGTCGACGTCGACGGCCCGCCGTGCAGTTGCGGCGGCCGCGGCTGCGTCGAGGCCATCGCCAGCGGTCCGCACCTGGTGGCGTGGGCGCGCGAACAGGGCTGGACCGGCGCGGATGCCAAGGAACTGGCCGACGCCGCGGCCGGCGGCGACGACGTGGCGGTACGGGCCTTCCGCCGCGGCGCCACCGCGGTGGCGGCGATGATCGCGTCGGTGGCCGCGGTGTGCGACCTGGATCTCGTCGTCATCGGCGGCGGCGTGGCCAAGGCCGGTCCGGTGCTGTTCGACCCGCTGCACGAAGCGCTGCGCGACTACGCCGGGCTCAGCTTCGTCGCCGGGGTGCGGGTGCTGCCCGCCGCGCTGGGCGGGGAGGCAGGCCTGGTCGGCGCCGCGGCTCTGCTGCGCGAGCCGACGTAGCGCTGCTGCGCGAGCAGACGCAAACGTCCCCGAAACCACGGCATGTCCGGCACATTTGCGTCTGCTCGCGCGATTAGGCGATCCGAACGGCGCCACGCTATCCTCGTGAAGTTCCACCGAAGACCGTCGGTCACCGAGTAATCGGTTGAAGGTCCCGGATTTTCCGGGCGGCCCACGCAGGAGGACGAGGCTCCACCGCTGTGCGTCAGCGGTTCTTGCGCGCCCCGGCCCATCTGCGCCGGGGCGTTCGTCATTTCCGGCCCGGCTTGCGTTCCTCGGCGGTGCACCCGATAACCAACACCAGGAGGCATGTATGGCCAAGGCTGACAAGGCCACCGCGGTTGCCGACATCGCCGAGCAGTTCAAGGCCTCGACGGCCACCGTCGTCACCGAGTACCGCGGCCTGACCGTGGCAAACCTGGCCGAGCTGCGTCGCTCGCTGGCCGGCAACGCCACCTACACCGTCGCCAAGAACACGCTGGTCAAGCGTGCGGCGGCGGAGGCCGGGATCGAAGGCCTGGACGAGCTGTTCGCCGGTCCCACCGCCATCGCATTCGTCACAGGCGAGACCGTCGACGTCGCCAAGGCGATCAAGAAGTTCGCCAAGGAGAACAAGGCCCTCGTCGTCAAGGGCGGCTACATGGACGGTCACGCGCTGACCGTCGCCGAGGTCGAGCGCATCGCCGACCTCGAGTCGCGCGAGGTGCTGCTGGCCAAGCTGGCCGGCGCCATGAAGGGCAACCTCGCCAAGGCGGCCGGGCTGTTCAACGCGCCCGCCTCGCAGGTCGCCCGCCTGGCGGCTGCCCTGCAGCAGAAGAAGTCCGGCGAAGAAACCGCCGCCTAACCACCCCAACTACCCCAAGTAGAAATCAGGAAGGACCACAACCATGGCAAAGCTCAGCACCGACGAACTGCTCGACGCCTTCAAGGAGATGACCCTGCTGGAGCTCTCGGACTTCGTGAAGAAGTTCGAAGAGGTCTTCGAGGTCACCGCGGCCGCCCCGGTCGCCGTCGCGGCCGCCCCGGGTGCCGCCGCTGCCGGCGGTGGCGCTGCCGAGGCCGGCGAGGAGCAGTCGGAGTTCGACGTCATCCTCGAGGCCGCCGGTGACAAGAAGATCGGCGTCATCAAGGTCGTCCGCGAGATCGTCTCCGGCCTGGGCCTCAAGGAGGCCAAGGACCTCGTCGACGGCGCTCCCAAGCCGCTGCTCGAGAAGGCCACCAAGGAGGCCGCCGAGGACGCCAAGGCCAAGCTCGAGGCCGCCGGCGCGACGGTTACCGTCAAGTAGTTCTCAACCTCAAGAAAATCCCCCGGGGGCGCATCCGCCCCCGGGGGATTTTTCTTGCGCCGCCGTCACTGTGGCGCTGCCGCGCGGCCGGTGATCACGGGTAGGGGACAAACCCGATACCGCGAATCGGCGTGCGCTACAGTGACTCAAACCACAGGCCACGAAGCCGGTGGGCGATCGTGTGGGCGGAAGGATCTCGCGTGGGCATTGGTATCGAGGTTGAGGGGCTGACCAAGTCGTTCGGATCCCAGCGAATCTGGGAAGACGTGACGCTTGACATCCCGCCCGGCGAGGTCAGCGTGCTGCTGGGCCCGTCAGGCACCGGTAAGTCGGTCTTCCTCAAGTCGCTCATCGGTCTGCTGCGGCCCGAGCGCGGCAAGATCATCGTCGACGGCACCAACATCATCGAGTGCTCGGCCAAGGAGCTCTACGAGATCCGCACCCTGTTCGGCGTGATGTTCCAGGACGGCGCGCTGTTCGGCTCGATGAGCCTGTTCGACAACACCGCGTTCCCGCTTCGTGAACACACGAAGAAGAAGGAAACCGAAATCCGTCAGATCGTGATGGAGAAGCTCGAACTGGTCGGCCTCGGCGGCGACGAGAACAAGTTCCCCGGCGAGATCTCCGGCGGTATGCGCAAGCGTGCCGGGCTGGCCCGCTCGCTGGTGCTCGACCCGCAGATCATCCTCTGCGACGAGCCCGACTCCGGTCTGGATCCGGTGCGTACCGCCTACCTGAGCCAGCTGCTGATCGACATCAACGCCCAGATCGACGCCACGATCCTGATCGTGACCCACAACATCAACATCGCCCGCACGGTGCCCGACAACATCGGCATGCTCTTCCGTAAGCACCTGGTGATGTTCGGCCCCCGCGAGGTGCTGCTCACCAGCGAGGAGCCGGTGGTCCGGCAGTTCCTCAACGGCCGCCGCATCGGTCCGATCGGTATGTCGGAGGAGAAGGACGAGTCGACGATGGCCGAGGAGCAGGCCATGGTCGACGCCGGTCACCACGACGGCGGCGTCGAGGAGATCGTCGGTGTGCCGCCGCAGCTCACGACGACGCCGGGCATGCCCGAGCGCCAGGCCGTCGGCCGCCGCCAGGCCCGGGTGCGCCAGATCCTGCACACCCTGCCGCCGGCCGCGCAGGAGGCGATCCTCGACGACCTCGAGGGCACCCACAAGATCGCCGCCAGCCAGTTCGTCGGCGAGGACAAGTAACGCCCCGTCGTAGCGCCGCGGGAGCATGACCGGCCCATGACCGGCACCGAGCACAAGCCGACGTACTGCCGCATCTGCGAGCCGCTGTGCGGCATGATCGCCACCGTCGAGGACGGCAAGCTGATCGCGCTGCGCCCGGACAAGGACCATCCCGTCTCGCAGGGTTTCGCCTGCCCCAAGGGCATCGCGTTCGCCGACCTGCACAACGACCCCGACCGGGTCACCACGCCGCTGCGCCGGACGCCGAACGGGTTCGAGCCGGTCAGCTGGGACGAGGCGATGACCGATATCGCCGAGCGGCTGGACGGCATCATCGGCAGGCACGGGGCAGGTGGGTTCGGCTGGTATTACGGCAACCCGGGCGCGTTCAGCTACTCGCACGCGATGTGGCTGGTCCTCCTGATGCTGGGACTGGGACGGAAGGCGCACCTGTTCACCGCCGGTTCGCAGGACGTCAACAACCGCTTCGTGGCCAGCCAGCTGCTCTACGGGGCGCCGTTCGCGCTGCCGGTGCCCGATGTGCTGCGCACCGACTTCCTGGTCGTCATCGGCGCCAACCCGATCGTCTCGCACGGCAGCGTGCTCACCGCGCCGCGGATCCGCGACCGCCTGCACGAGATCGTCAAGCGCGGCGGCCGGGTGCTGGTGATCGATCCGCGCAAGACCGAGACCGCCGCCCAGTTCGAGTGGCTGGGCATCGTCCCCGACAGTGACGCCTACCTGCTGCTGTCGCTGCTGCAGGTGATGTTGAGCGAGAACCTGGCCGACCGCACGGCCATCGCAGGGCAGGCCGACGGTCTGGAGTGGCTGGAGCGGCTGGCCGCACCGTTCACCCCGGAATCCACCGAGCGGCGCACCGGCATCGCCCCCGACACGGTGCGCGGGCTGGCCCGCGACCTGGTCCGCACCCCGCGCGCCGCGGTTTACGGCCGGGTCGGCACCAGCATCGGGCGCAACGGCACCCTGACCACCTACCTGCTGGACGCGGTGAATCTGGTGGCGGGCAACCTGGACCACGTCGGCGGCGCGATGTTCGGCACCCTGGGCGTGCCCGGCGAGCGCTGGCTGAACAAGGCGGCCGGCGGTGTGCTACGCCTGCTCTACCGGCGCAAGCGCTCCCGGATCGGCGACTTCCCGTCGGTGTTGCTGTCCGAGCCGGCCGGCATCATGGCCAAGGAGATCACCACCCCGGGGGCCGGGCAGGTGCGGGCACTCTTCGTCAGCGCGGGCAACCCGGTGTTGTCGGTGCCCAACGGCGCCGAACTGGAACGCGCCATGGAGACCCTGGAACTGTCGGTCGGCATCGACCTGTATGTCAATGAGACCACCGCGCACTGCGACTACGTGCTACCCGCCACCACGATGTACGAGCGCGACGACTTCCCGCTGCCCTTCCAGATGCTGCAGCCCACGCCCTTCCGCCAGGCCACCGAGGCGGTGGTGGCCCCGGCCGGCGAGGCCCGCCCGGAATGGGCGATCATCGACGAGCTCACCCGGCGGCTGGCGCACCGCACCGTCGCCCTGCGCGGACTCCAGCTGACCCGAAAGATATTGGGGGCCTTCGGTTTCCGGCTCACCCCGCGGGTCATCGCCGACGCCGTCATCCGGCTTTCTGCCGGCGGTGACCGGTTCGGGCTACGCCCAGGGGGCCTGAGCTTCCGGCGGCTGACCCACGAGCATCCGCACGGTGCGGTGGTGGGCTCCAACCTCCGAGCCGGCGTGCTGCCCACCGTGGCGGTGTACCGCGGGGCCAAGATGCGCCTGGTGCACGCCGACATCGAGGACGGCATCCGCGCCCTGAGCCGGCAGAGCGACCCAGACGGCTATCCGCTGCGGCTGATCAACATGCGGGAACTGCGCTCGGAGAACTCGTGGATGCACAACGTCCCGCTGCTGATGCGCGGCGACCGGCTGCAGAGCGCGCTCATGCACGTCGACGACGCGGCCGATCTGAAGATCAGCGACGGCGACCGGATCCGGGTGCGCTCCCCACACGGCGAGATCGAGCTGCCGGTGACGCTGACCAAGGACCTGGTCGGCGGGGTAATCGCGATCCCGCACGGGTGGGGCCACAACGGCGCCGGCGGCTGGAAGGTGGCCAACGCCGCGGGCGGCGTCAACGTCAACCAGCTGATGTCCAGCGAACCCGCCGACCTCGAGCGGATGGCCGGGATGGCCCGGCTGACCGGCATCCCGGTATCGGTGCAGCCGGTCCCCGCCGGCTGACCAGTTTGTGACGTCGCCGCCGTTGCCGGCGATATGATTCGCACCAGGTCGCGGTTTCAGCTACCGTTTGCTGCGATCGACAATAGGAGGCAGTTTCCGATGGCGGACCGGCGCGTGTGGTGGGGCGTGGGTGCCCTGACCCTCGGCATCGGCGCCGCCCTGCTCACCGGCTCGGCAACCGCGGCCGCCAACACCGGCGCCGACTCCGACAGTTCACACTCGAGCAGCAGTTCGGCCGATCACGACACCGCCAAGAGCGGCTCCGACAACTCCCCGTCGCCGCGACGCACCCCGAAGACGACCACCGATGCGGGTTCCGGCACGACGACCGGCGCTTCGGAGACCAGCACCGCCGCGTCGGATCCGGGGACCTCGACGACCAAGGCGACCACGGAGCAGAGCGCCGCGAATACGCGTTCGGCCGGGGCCAGCGAGAATTCGGCCGGGGCCACCGAGAATTCGGCCGGGGCCACCGAGACGAAGCCGACCGACAAACCTTCGTCGGGCTCTAGGCGTCCGCACGCGCCGCAACGGGTGGTCCAACTGCGGATCACCAAGCCGGATGTCGAGACCACGCAGGCCACCACGCAGGCCACCGCCGACCCGGTCGAGCGGCCGAGCACCACCCCCGCATCGACCGAGGCCGTGACGGACTCGACGACCAGCACCACCGCTGACGTCACCCCGGCCTCCACGTCCGCCACCACCGACCCGAGCTCCCCGACGACGGCCGACCCGACCGCCCTGCCCCGCGGACCCACAACGGTTCGGGCGCTGGCGCCGCGCACGTTCGCGGTGATCCAGACCGTGGCTGCCCCGCTGGCCGCGCCGGCGATGGCAACGCCGGTCACCGAGCCGACCGCGTCGGTCAGCCAGTCGCTCAGCTCGCCGACCGTCACCGAGCCGACTCAGGCGCTGAGTGAGCCGGCGACCACGCCGATGTCCAGCGAGCCGGTCGCCGCGCTGGTGACCGTCGACCCGCAGCTCGTGCCAATGCCCGATCCGACGATGCCCGATCCGACGACGTCCGATCCGGCCGCGTCCGATCCGACCGGTGCGGGCACTCCCACGATGCGGTTCGCGGCCATGCAAACCATGGCGGCCCCCCAGCTGTTGAGCGCCGCCGCCCCGACCCTCACCACCCCGATCACGCCGGTGGTGATCGGGGCGCCGCCGACGGTCGGTCCGATCGCCACCGCGTTCCTCGACATCCTGGCCAGCTTCGGCTGGCGGGCCAGCCCGCTGGCGGTGGCCGTCTTCCCGGCCCTGACGCCGTGGTCCGGGGCGCCGATCCCCACGCCGATCCCCGCCGTGCAGGACATCTCCGGGACCACCCCGCCCACCACCGCCGACACCGTGCTGGTGGGTCACTCCACGCTCTACATCCCGTGTGGCCCCACCGGCTATGCCGCCCGGACCGACTGGTACTTCCCGGTGCAGCCGAACGGGGAGGTGAACCCGCAGGGCGTCATCTGGGTGCAGAACGGGTTCCTGGCCAACAGCGGCTTCTACACCGCGCTGGCCAGCAACCTCGCGGCCAATACCAACAGCATCGTGGCGGTGCCGACCATCACCTCCAACCCCTTCTCGTGCGCGGGCTGCTGGCTCAACGGGGCCTCGATGCAGGCGGCCGCCGCGAGCCTTTTCGTCGGCAACCGCGATGCGCTCAACGCCAGCGCACAGCTGGCGGGTTACCAAGGAACCCTGCCGGACTCCTTCATCCTCAGCGGGCACTCGGCGGGCGGCGGCTTCGCGGCGGCAACGGCCGGCTATACCATCGCCAACGGTGCCGCCTTCGACCCCTTGCACCCCACGGACCCCACGAAGAATTTCCTGAAGGGCGTCGTGATGTTCGACGGCGTCCCGGGATTCGGCGTCCTCCCCAGCGTGGCGCCGCAACTGCGCGCGAACCAGATCCCGATCTACCAGATCGCGGCCCAGAACCAGATCTGGAACCTCTGGGGCAGCGGCACCAACGAACTAGTGGCCGCAAATCCAGGCGCGTTCAACGGTGTGGTGATCTACCACGGCTCGCACGTCGACTCCATGCTCGGCGGCAATCCGGTCGTCGACTTCTTCGCGCAGCTGGTCACCAAGTTCTCCCCGCCTGGCGCCACCCAGGCGGTTTACACCTTCGCCGACGGCTGGATCAACGATATGTACGCCGGCACCGCACCGGTCGGGCCGCCGCCGACGGGCAACCCGCTGTATCCGGAAGCGAACCAGCCGGTCCAGGTCGGCCGCGCGACGGCTTACGGACTGCCGTCGCCGACCGGCCAGCGCTCCACGCTCGGCGAGATCATCTACGGCATCATCTCGTTCTTCAATTCGCTGTTCGGCGCCTGACCGGCCATCGGCCGGCCGCCGGCTGGAGATTGCTGATCGACGTCCCTCCGACCGGGTTCAGGTGACCTACCGGCGAGTTTTCCACACCAAACACCGCGTTAACCCTTGACTGAGGCGTGCAAACGGGTAAGGCTGTTGCCCAGCATGTTGCTTTGGGTAGGTCGATCGCCAGCCAGCGCCCGCCAGCCCGGTATGCGGATGTTGAGGAATGCGCCGTCCTGCGCTATTGTTGGACGTTGCGCTGGCTGCCCCCTGCCCACCTCCGTCCGTTCCTGCACCTAGGTTCCAGCTGAGTCCGGTTTTCCCGGCTCAACTACCTGCTGCGTTGCGTGCCCCGGTGGATCCGGACAGGTGATCGCCAGCCGAACCGACGCAGATATCGCGGCACAAGGTCCGGTCACTCCGGCACTCGACGGCCGCATTAGGTGCTGGAAGGATGCATCTTGGCAGTCTCTAGCCAGAGCAAAGCAACTACCACTTCTAACTCCGTCCCCGGAGCACCAAACCGAATTTCCTTCGCGAAGCTGCGCGAACCGCTCGAGGTTCCCGGCTTGCTGGACGTCCAGATCGACTCGTTCGAGTGGCTGATCGGCTCGCCGCGTTGGCGTGCGATCGCCGAGGCGCGCGGTGACGTGGACCCCAAGGGCGGCCTCGAAGAGGTGCTCGACGAGTTGTCCCCGATCGAGGACTTCTCCGGCTCGATGTCCCTGAGCTTCACCGACCCGCGCTTCGACGAAGTCAAGGCGCCGGTCGACGAGTGCAAAGACAAGGACATGACGTACGCGGCCCCGCTGTTCGTCACGGCCGAGTTCATCAACAACAACACCGGCGAGATCAAGAGCCAGACCGTGTTCATGGGTGACTTCCCGATGATGACCGAGAAGGGCACCTTCATCATCAACGGCACCGAGCGTGTCGTGGTGAGCCAGCTGGTCCGCTCGCCCGGCGTGTACTTCGACGCCAGCATCGACAAGTCCACCGAGAAGACGCTGCACAGCGTCAAGGTGATCCCCGGCCGCGGCGCGTGGCTGGAGTTCGACGTCGACAAGCGCGACACCGTCGGCGTGCGCATCGACCGCAAGCGCCGCCAGCCGGTCACCGTGCTGCTCAAGGCGCTCGGCTGGACCAACGAGCAGATCCGCGAGCGGTTCGGCTTCTCCGAGATCATGATGTCGACGCTGGAGAAGGACAACACCGCCGGCACCGACGAGGCGCTGCTGGACATCTACCGCAAGCTGCGCCCGGGCGAGCCGCCGACCAAGGAGTCGGCGCAGACCCTGCTGGAGAACCTGTTCTTCAAGGACAAGCGCTACGACCTGGCCCGGGTGGGCCGCTACAAGGTCAACAAGAAGCTGGGCCTGAACGCGGGCAAGCCGATCACCAGCTCGACGCTGACCGAAGAGGACATCGTCGCCACCATCGAGTACCTGGTGCGCCTGCACCTAGCCGCCGAGACGGGTGCCCCGGCCACGATGACCGCCCCCGGCGGTGTCGAGGTTCCGGTCGAGGTCGACGACATCGACCACTTCGGAAACCGCCGCCTGCGGACCGTCGGTGAGCTGATCCAGAATCAGATCCGGGTCGGCCTGTCGCGCATGGAGCGCGTCGTCCGCGAGCGGATGACCACCCAGGACGTCGAGGCGATCACGCCGCAGACCCTGATCAACATCCGCCCCGTCGTGGCGGCGATCAAGGAGTTCTTCGGCACCAGCCAGCTCTCGCAGTTCATGGACCAGAACAACCCGCTGTCCGG
>CAZHUU010000130.1:0-13610 GCA_964535335.1 uncultured Mycobacterium sp. | reverse complement strand
CGAACACCAGCACCCACAGCTGACCGGGGTCGTGCGAGACCTGCAGGTTGACGAACGGGGTGGCGCCGTCGAACCGCACCACGGTGCCGTCGCCGAGGCGGACCTGCTCGCCCTGACGCAGGTTGATCCGTTTGACCTTGGTCAGCCGCTTCTCCTCCAGCAGCCGGTGGTCGATGCTGAACAGGGACTGCGGTCGGCCGCTGTCCAGGCCCGTGTCGCCGCGGTAGATGTCGATGGCCACCGCGGGATCGTTGAGTGCCGGGTACTTCGAGCTCAACAGGGTGCCGTCGAACTCAGCGGTGGGGGCGAACAACCCCATGATCGCCAGCTGATGCTTGCGGCGTTCGTCGGCGTTCGGGTACATGCCGCCGGGCGGGTCGACACGAACCACACCCGAGGACAGCAGGCTGCGCGGATCGTCGGGCCGCCACTGCACGGTCTGGGTGCGCTTCTGGCCGTTCGGGAAGGTCACCGTGAACGTCGGCGCGTAGCCGTGGCCCTGCAGATACACCCGGTCACCGCCGATGCGCAGCGGATGGTTGACCTCGAGGCGGTAGGGCCGCCAGGTGCCGGTGGCCAGGTCGGCGCCGGCCTGGTAGTCGATATCGGAGGCGAACGAAGTGGCCTGCCCGTTGGGCAGGTACCGGGCCTGGAAGTCGTTGACCCGCAGGCACATCGGGTACAGCGAGGTGCCGTCGACGCTGTTGCCGGCCCGGAACGAGTCGAACGCCGCCGGCGAGGCCGAACAGAATCCGGGGCCGCCGTTGGCGATCACGATGACGTTGCCCTCGTAGCCGAACAGCTTGCCCACCGCGATGGCGACCAGCAGGCCCAGCAGCGAGAAGTGGAACACGATGTTGCCGAACTCGCGCAGATAGCCCTTCTCCGCAGAGATTTCAGTGACGCCGCCGTCCGTGCGGGTGACCTGGCGCCAGCCCCGCAGCCGCGCCGAGATACCGGCCGCGACGGAGTCCGGGTCGCCGGGCACCTGCGCGTCGGCGTACTTCGGCAGCCGGCTCAGGTTGCGGGGCGCAGCGACCGGGGTGGCGCGCAGGCTGCGGACGTGTTCGATCATCCGCGGCGTCAGGCAGCCGACCAGGGAGATGAACAGCAGCACGTAGATCGCGGTGAACCAGAAGCTGGAGAACACGTCGAAGAACTGCAATCGCTCCAGCCACGGCCCGATGACCGGGTGGTTCAGGATGTACTGGCCCACCTTGGCCTCGTTGAGGCTGCGCTGCGGCAGCAGCGCACCGGGCACGGCGGCAAGGGCGAGCAGGAACAGCAGCACCAGCGCAGTGCCCATCGAGGTCAGCGCACGCCACAGGTTGCGGGCGTATCCCGCGAGCAGACGCAAAGGTCCCGCACGCCTCGGCGTGTCGGGGGCTATTGCGTCTGCTCGCGCTTCGGTGGTCATCAGATCGGCAGCCTGACATCGGAGACGAAGGCGTCCCGCACCCAGGACACGAAGTCGTTCCACACCCCGGTCACCAAAGCGAGGCCGACCGCGATCAGCAGCACGCCGCCGAAGACCTGGATGGCGCGGGTGTGCCTGCGCAGCCAGCCGAAACCGTTGACCGCCCAGCCCGATCCCAGCGCCAGCAGCACGAACGGGATGCCCAGGCCCACGCAGTAGGCGATCACCAGCAGCACGCCGCGCGCCACGCTGGCGCCGTCGGTGGCCGAGGCGACAGTGATGACACCGGTCAGCGTCGGGCCCAGGCACGGTGTCCAGCCCAGCCCGAACACCGCGCCCAGCAGGGGTGCGCCGGCCACCCCGGCCAGCCGGCGCGGGGTGAACCGCGCCTGGCGCTGCAGCGCCGGGATGAACCCGATGAACACCAGACCCATGATGATGGTGAGCACGCCGCCGACCCGTTGCAGCAGCAGCTGATTGGTGATCAGGGCGGTCGTCATCCCGAGGACGGCGACCGTGCCGAGGGCGAACACCGTGGTGAAGCCGGCGACGAACAGCAGGGCGGAGCCCGCCACCCGCCAGCGCTGGGTCTTGATCGCCACCTCCCCGGTGGCGGCGTCGAGATCGTCGACGCCGACGACGGCCGCCAGGTACGACAGGTAACCGGGCACCAGTGGCACCACGCACGGCGAGGCGAACGACACCAATCCGGCGAGCACGCATACGCCCACCGCCAGCACCAGCGGCCCGGCTGCCGCAGTCTGCGCGAAACCGGTCATGGCGCAGCCGGTTTGGTCGGCGACGGGGCGGGTTCGGCGGCCAGCCGCTGCACCACCGGCAGCAGGTCCTCGGCCAGCAGTTCGCGCAGGAACACCGCGGCCACCCGGTGTTCGCGGTCGAGCACCACCGTCGACGGGATGACCGTGGTGGGGTACTTGCCCCCGAACGCGATCATGGTGCGCATCGCCGGATCGTAGATCGACGAATAGCTGACCTTGCGGTCGGCGACGAAGTCCCGCGGGGCGTCGATGTCGTTGTCCCGGACGTCGATGCCCAGGAACGCCACCGGGAGGTTGCGGGTGGCGTCGTACACCTTCTCCAACTGGGTGATCTCCGCACGGCAGGGCCCGCACCACTGGCCCCACACGTTGATCACGACCACCTTACCGGCAAAGTCGTTGAGCGACAGTGTCTTCGACGTGTCCATCAGGTCGGGCCCGCTCAGCGGTCCCGGCTTGCCGCGGCTGGCGGGCGGATCGTAGAAGATGTCGGTCTTGCCGCCGGGGGCGACGAACTCGAAGGTGCCGCCCTGCGCGACGGCGTCGTCACCGGTGGAGCAGCCGGCCACCAGAGCCGCCGCCAGCACCGCGAAAACCCACCGCCTCACTGTTCGGCAGGCTCCCGGTACTGCCAGTCGACCAACTCGTCGCCGTCGAACACGAAGGTGTTCAGCGATGCCAGCCCACACATCCGCTTGCGGGGATCGTGCGGCAGCCGCCTGCCGATCATGGTCCGGCGCAGGATCTCCACCGGCAGTTGATGACTGACGCACACCACCTCGTGGCCGGCCCCCACGACGCGGGCCCGCTCGACGGCGCCGCGCATCCGGGCGGCGACCTGCACGTACGGCTCGCCCCAGGACGGCCGCAGCGGGTTGACCAGGTACTTCCAGTTGCGCGGGTCGCGCAGCGCGCCGTCGCCCGGCGACACCCTCTTGCCCTCGAAGATGTTGAGCGACTCGATGAGGTCCGGATCGGTAGCGATGCTCAGGCCGTGCCGCTCGGCGATAGGCGTCGCGGTCTGCTGGGCCCGCTCTAGCGGCGAGGCGATGATCGCGACGATGTCGCTGTCGGCCAGCGCCTCGGCCACCGCCCTGGCCTGTTCCTGGCCGCGGTCGGACAGATAGAAACCGGGCAGCCGCCCGTACAGGATCTGGTCCGGGTTGTGCACCTCGCCGTGGCGCATCACGTGCACCTTGGTGAGGGAGCTCACGGCTTGGCCCCCGCGGCCGCGCGCGCCGCGGCTGGCAGCGCGGCGGCGATCCGCTCGAACGCGCCGTCGTCGAGTGCGGCCGAGACGAACCAGGTTTCGAACGCGCTGGGCGGCGCGTAGACCCCGGCGTCGAGCAGGGCGTGGAAGAACGCCGGGAACCGCCAGGTCTCGCTGGCCCGGGCGGCGGCGAAGTCGGTTACCGGTAAATCGGTGAAGAACACCGACAGGAAGTTGCCCGCCCGCGGAACCTGATGCGCCACACCGGCTTCGGTGAGCGCATTGGCGAGCAGACCGGCCAGCCGCTCGGCGTTGGCGTCCAGCGCGGCGTACACGGCGTCGTCGGCGTGCCGCAGTGTCGCCAGCCCGGCGGCCACCGCGACCGGGTTACCGGACAGGGTGCCTGCCTGGTACACCGGCCCGAGCGGGGCGAGGCGCTCCATCACGTCGGCGCGGCCGCCGAACGCCGCGGCGGGCAGCCCGCCGCTCATCACCTTGCCGAAGGTGAACAGGTCGGCGTCCACCGGATCGACGCCGTACCAACCGGATCGGCTGATCCGGAAGCCGGTCATCACCTCGTCGATGATCAGCAGCGCGCCGTGCTCGGCGGTGATCCGGCGCAGCGCGGCGTTGTAGCCGGGCAGCGGCGCGACCGCGCCCATGTTGCCCGGGCAGGCCTCGGTGATGACCGCGGCGATGGTGTCACCGAACTTGGCGAACGACTCCTCGACGGCGGCGACGTCGTTGTAGGGCAGCACGATGGTGTCGGCGGCGGTGGCGCCGGTGACCCCCGGCGAGGACGGCAGGCCCAGGGTGGCGACCCCGGAGCCGGCGTCGGCCAGCAGCGCGTCGACGTGACCGTGGTAGCAACCGGAGAACTTGATCACCTTGGCGCGACCGGTGAAACCGCGGGCCAACCGCACCGCGCTCATGGTGGCCTCGGTGCCGGAGTTGACCAGTCGGACCCGCTGCACCGGTTTCACCCGCGCCACGATCTCGGCGGCCAGTTCGGTCTCACCCGGGGTGGGGGCGCCGAAGGACAGGCCGTTGGCGGCGGTCCGTTGCACCGCCTCCACGACCGCGGGATGGGCGTGCCCCAGGATCATCGGGCCCCACGAGCACACCAGGTCGACGAAGCGGTTGCCGTCGGCGTCGGTCAGCCAGTAGCCCTGGGCGGAGGTTATGTAGCGCGGGGTGCCGCCGACGGAGTTGAACGCCCGCACCGGCGAGTTGACCCCGCCCGGGATCACCGCGCAGGCGTCGGCGAACAACTTGGCCGACGCGGCGGTCCGGGCGGCCTGATCGGTGCTGCTCATGGCCACCAGTGTCCCAGCCCGGACACCGGTGTCGACTACAGGGTGTAGGAGAAGAGTTCCGGGTGGCGGACACCACCAAGACGCAATCGGGCGGTAAGCCTATTCTCGTTAGCGTGTCCTCAGTATCCGACCGGATGAGCCGGCGCCGGCTGGCGTCCGGATCCGCGGTGGACACCCCGGCCACGGTCACGTTGGCCGACCTCGACCGTGGTCAGCGTGCCAGGGTCGTCGGCTACGGCGACGAGGTCGCCGCCAGCACCGCCCGCCGGTTCTTCGACCTCGGCATCGTTCCCGGGATCGAGGTCACCATGGTGCGCCGCGCGCCGCTGCGCGACCCGATCGTCTACCGCGTCGGCGACTACGAGATCGCCCTGCGCACCGACCAGTCCCGCTGCATCCACGTGGAACCGGTGAGTTGAGCGGACACCACCACCACGCCGGCGGCGGAGCGGCCACCAACGTCGGGCTGACCAGGTTCGCCGTGGTCGGCAGCCCCAACTCGGGCAAGACCACCCTGTTCAACGCGCTGACCGGGCTGCACGCCAAGACCGGCAACTACCCCGGGGTGACCGTCGCCCGCTTCGAGGGCCGGATGCGGCTGGACGACGGGCCGGTGGTGGTCGAAGACCTGCCGGGCACCTACAGCCTGGACCCGATCAGCCCCGACGAGCAGATCGTCGTCGATGTCCTGGACCCCGAGCATCACAACCTGCGCGTCGACGTGCCGGACGCGCTGCTGGTCATGCTGAACGCGACGACGCTGCGCCGCTCGCTGGGACTGCTGGCCCAGCTGCTGCAGACCGGGCTGCCCACCTGCGTGGTGCTGACCTTCACCGACGACCTGGCGCGGCGGCAGGGACACCTCGACGTCGCCGCGCTGAGCCGGGCCATCGGCGTGCCGGTGGTTCCGGTGGTGGCCGGCCACCGCGACGGCGTCGTCGCGCTGCGGCAGGCGATGGCGGGTTACGAATCGTGGAGCGCCCCGGTGGTGCCGCCGCCCACCGACACCGCGGAGGTCACCGCCTGGGTGGATTCGGTGCTGCGCGCCGCGGCCTACGAGCTGCCCGGCCTCGACCACCGCACCCGCCGCATCGACGCCGTCCTGCTGCATCCGGTGTGGGGCACGGTGATCTTCCTGCTCACCATGTTCGTGTTCTTCCAGACGATCTTCACCCTGGCCGCCCCACTGCAGGAGTACGTCGGCGACTTATTCGGCTGGCTGGGCGGGCTGGTCAGCGCGCACGTGCACGTGTCCTGGCTGTCGGCGTTCCTGTCCGAGGCGGTGATCGGCGGGGTGGGCACCGTGCTGTCGTTCCTGCCGCAGATCGTCCTGCTTTTCGTCCTGATCGCACTGCTGGAGGGCTCCGGCTACCTGAGCCGCGCGGCGTTCCTGATGGACCGGGTGATGGCCCGGGCCGGGCTGGAGGGCCGCGCATTCGTGGCGCTGCTGTCCTCGGTGGCGTGCGCTATCCCGGGGATCATGGCGACCCGCTCGCTGCCCTCGGCCAAGGACCGGCTGGCCACCATGATGGGCGCCCCGCTGATGACCTGTTCGGCGCGGCTGCCGGTGTACCTGCTGCTGGTCAGCCTGCTGTTCGACCCCGCCGCCCGGGTGGGGCCGTTCAGCGCCCGCGGCGTGGTGATGTTCGCGCTGTACCTGATGGGCGCGGTGTCGGCGGTGACGGCGGCCGCGGTGTTCAAGCGGCTGAGCGCGCGCGGCGGCCCGCTGCTGCCGTTCTACATGGAGATGCCGCCCTACCAGGTGCCGCGGTTGCGCACCATGGCAGCCGAGGTGTGGACGGCGGCGTCGGCGTTCCTGCGCAAGGTGTCCTCGATCATCCTGGTCACCACGGCCGTGCTGTGGGTGCTGCTGAACCTGCCGCTGCGCCACCCCGACCAACTGGCCGCCGCCGGTGTGGACACCAATGATCCCGCCGCCGTCTCGGCGTATGTGATCGACCACTCCTACGCCGCGTCGGTGGGCCGGGCGGTCGAGCCGGTGTTCGCGCCGCTGGGCTTCGACTGGCGGATCAACGTCGGCATCCTGTCCTCGTTGGCGGCCCGGGAGACGTTCGTCGCGACGCTGGGCCAGGTGGCGGCGGCCCAGTCCCCCGACGATCCGGGTGCCTCGTTGCGCGGCATGCGGGTGGAGCGCGGCCCGCAGGCCGGGCGGCTGCTGTTCGACGCGCCGACCATCGCGGCGCTGCTGCTGTTCTTCATGTACGCGCTGCAGTGCATGTCCACCGTCGGGGTGCTGCGCCGCGAGACCGGGTCGTGGAAGTGGCCGGCCATCGCGTTCGGCTACATGTTCGTGGTGGCCTGGGTGATGGCGTTGGCGGCCCGAACGATCGTCGCCGCGCTGTGGTGATCGCGCTGCACGCCGAACGGGTGGCCGGCGAGCCGGCCGCGGTGCGCTGGGTGGTGCCGCCCGGCAGCCTGCCGCCCGGCCGAATCCGCACCGCGCCGGGCGAACTGGGTGCATTGTTCGACGACGGCACGCTGACCCGCGGGCTCGTCGAGCACGGCGCTGTGTGGTTGTGGCTGCGCGACGGCCTGTCCTGGCGCGAGCGGGGCCGCACCGTCGAGGCCGCGCTGCGCGACGCGCTGACCGAGCCGGACGGCTGGGTGGTCGACGCCGCGCCCGGTGAGGTGCTGATGCGGGTGATGGCCGACCTGATCGACGGGTCGATCGGTGAGTTCGTCCGCTCGCACGGCGGGACGGTGACCGCGGAGGCGGCCGGGGACGAGGTGGTGGTGCAACTCGGCGGCGCGTGCGCGCGCTGCACCGCGGCCGAGCAGACCCTGCGGCAGCGGCTGCTGGGCGAGTTGCGTCAGCGCTGTCCCGGGCTGGTCGAGGTGGATTCGCGCGGCGACCGGCTGGTCGTCGGGCTCACACCGGCGTCGGGCTGACCGCCGGGTGGCGTGCCGAGGCCACTAGCTGTGGCCGACCGCCTGGCAGTCCACCGGCATGCTGCCGTCCGAGGCGGTCGAACCGGTGGCGGTCTGCACCTGTGCGGCCCTGGTCAGCGGGCTCTGCGAACCGGCGGCGCTCGGGTTCGGCATCGTCATCGAACTGCACTGCTGGCCGGCGGCCGGCTGGGCGGCGGCCTGCGGTGCGATCCCGGCGGTCAAACCGGCCAGCAGGATGGTGGCGGCCATGGCGGGGCCGGCCATGGTGGCGCCGATGCGACGGGCGAAAGTGCGGTTCATGCTTACTCCTCGGTGGTGGCCCGTCTGGTGCGGGTCGTCCCACGACTATGGCCGCGCCCGGGAGCAGGTGGCATCAACCGATCGGACGGTTGCGGGGAGGAACCTGCGCGTCCACCGATCGGGGGACACCGTTTGATCGACGTGGCGGCGGCCTCACACCGGCGTCAGGCTGAACACCGGGTGGTCGGCCGGGTCGGGCAGTTTGGCGAAGTAGCCGTCGACCGTCTTACCGGCCTTGGCCCGGTACGCCGTGAGCACCGGATCACGTTGCGGCACCGGGATTTCGGTCGCGGTGAAGCGGGCGGTGCCCACCTTGGTCACCAGGGTGACGGTCGGGTTGGCGCGCACGTTGCGCACCCACTCGGATTCGCCGCGGGTCGACACCAGGTAGCGGGTCCCGTCGACGTCGACGGTGATCACCGGGATCTCCTGCTGCCGTCCGGTGGAGCGGGCGGTCACCGTCAACCGCTCGGTACCCGAGACCCCGGTGGCCATCGCGATCTTGTTGAAAACCTTGGCAGTGAACCAGGGCGGCTTGAGATAGGCCATGAGTGAGAGTTTGATCGGGTTATGCAGCTACCGCAATGGCTGGCCCGGTTCAACCGGCACGTCACCAACCCCATTCAGCGCCTGTGGGCGGGCTACATCCCGACGATGGGCATCCTCGAACACGTCGGGCGTCGCTCGGGGCGCCAGTTCCGCACCCCGCTGACGGTGTTCTCCACCGACGAGGGGGTGGCGATCCTGCTCACCTACGGACCCGACCGGGACTGGCTGAAGAACATCACCACCGCGGGCGGCGGCCGGCTCAAGCGGTACGGCCGCACGTTTGCGGTCGCCGACCCGAGGGTGATGTCGAAGGCGGAAGCCGCGCAGCATGTTTCGGGCCTGTGGCGGCCGATCTTCGCGGCGCTGCCGTTCGAGAGCGCGGTGCTGCTCAGGCGGGGGTGAGCTCCTGCGCGGGCGCCTTCGGCAGGCGGCGCTTGAGCTTCGCGATCCGCAGCAGCTGCATGGTGAGGTTGGTGCCGGCCAGCATCGGGATCAGCCCGATGAAGGTGCGGATCGACGGCTCACGGCCGTGCAACTGCTCGAGGCTGCCGAAGACGTAGATGCAGCCGACCCCGATGATCGTGAACGGGATGCAGAACGCCAGCGGGGAGCGGCGGTCGGCGATGACCTGGTTGGCGTAGTCGAGCTCCTCGGCCGACATCGGTTCGCGTTTGCGCACCTTGCGCAGGATGACGCCGAGGCTGCCGACCTGTTCACTCAGCGGATTGTGCTCGCGTCTCAGCAGCCGAGTCGCCAACACGAAAGCGCCTGCGGCGAAGACGAATACGGCCACATACGAGATCAGGGTGAGCAGACCCCACAGGCTCGGTGTCATGACCTCTCCTCGGCGAGCGCGGGCTCGCGGTTGATATCGTCGTCGTCCTCCCACAGCAGCAGCTGGCGAACCGAGGCCCGGGTGCCGTACGGCCGGAGCATCTGGCTGGCCGGCCGAGGCCGGACCCGCTGTGGCCACCAGAACCAGCGGCCGAGCAGCGCCGCGATCGAGGGCGTCATGAACGAGCGCACGATCAGGGTGTCGAACAGCAGGCCGAGCGCGATCGTGGTGCCGACCTGGGCGATGGCGCGCAGATCGCTGAACGCGAAGGCCGCCATGGTGGCGGCGAACACCAGACCGGCCGAGGTGACCACCGAACCGGAGCCCACCATGGCGCGGATGATGCCGGTGTTCAGGCCGGCGTGAATCTCCTCCCGGAACCGGGAGATCAGCAGCAGGTTGTAGTCCGAGCCGACCGCGAGCAGCAGGATGATCGACAGCGCGAGCACGATCCAGTACAGCGGGGTGCCCAGGATGTCCTGCCACAGCAGGACCGACAGCCCGAACGAGGCGCCCAGCGACAGCGCCACCGTGCCGACGATGACGACGGCGGCCACCAGGCTTCGGGTGACGAACACCATGATCAGCAGGATCAGGCTGAGTGCGGAGATCGCCGCGATCATCAGGTCGTACTTCGCGCCCTCGCTGATGTCCTTGTAGGTCGACGCCGTGCCGGCCAGGTAGATGTTGGCGTTTCCGAGCGGGGTGCCCTTGACCGCGTCCTTGGCGGAGTTGCGGATGGCATTGATGTGGGCGATGCCCTCCGGGGTCGCCGGGTCGCCGTCGTGGGTGATGATCAGTCGGGCGGCGCGGCCGTCCGGGGAGAGGAAAAGCTTGAGCCCACGCTGGAATTCGGGATTGGTGAACGCCTCGGGCGGCAGGTAGAACGAGTCGTCGGTCTTGGCGGCGTCGAAAGCCTTTCCCATCGCCCCCGCGTTGTCCAGGTTGGCCGCGCTGTTCGCGGTGATCCCGGAGTTGGTGGCGTAGTTGGTCAGCGCGAGGTCGCGGTTGGCTTCCTGGCTGGCGATCTGCTTGGGGATCAGCGCGAGCAGTTGCGGCTGCAGGGCGGTCAGCTTGTCCAGGCTGGCGGTGACGTTGCCCAACTGGTCGGTGAGGGCGTCGAGCCCGTCGAGCGCGTCGAACACCGACCGCACCGCAGCGCACGCCGGGATGTCGTAGCAGTGCGGCTCCCAGTAGAAGTAGTTGCGCAGCGGGCGCAGGAAGTCGTCGAAGTTGGCGATCTTGTTGCGCAGGTCCTGTGCGATGGCGACGGTTTCGTGGAATGCCTCGGCCTGTTCGTCGGTGGCCGCGTTGGCCTGCTGCTGCAGCGCGAGTTGCTGCTTCAGCGTCTCGATCGAGGTGTCGATCTCGGCGACCTGTCTGAGGATGTCGGCTGCCCGGGCCTGCTGGAACGGCAGGTTCTGGACCTGGCCGACGCTTTGCGCGCCGAGTTGGAATCCGAGCGAGGTGTGGTCCAGCGGGGTGCCCAGCGGCCGGGTGATGGACTGCACCTCGGCGATGCCCGAGGTGTGGAAGACCGATCTGGCCACCCGTTCCAGCAGGATCATGTCGGCCGGGTTGCGCATGTCGTGGTCGGCCTCGATCATCAGCAGCTCCGGGTTGAGCCGGGCCTGGGAGAAGTGCCGTTCCGCGGCTGCGTAGCCGGCGACGGCGGGCGCGCTGCCGGGCAGATACCGCCGCTGGTCGTAGCTGGTCTTGTAGCCGGGCAGGGCCAGCAGGCCGATCAGGGCGACACCGAGGCTGACCAGTAGGACCGGCCCGGGCCAGCGCACCACCGCGGTGCCGATGCGCCGCCAGGTGCGGGTGCGCATCGACCGGCGCGGCTCGAGCAGCCCGAACAGTGAGGCGACCGTCAGCACCGCGGGCGCAGGCGTCCGGTCGGCGACCAATGCGACCGCCACGCCGATGGCCGCGGGCGGGCCCATGCCGTGGAAGCACGGCCACCGGGTGAAGCTCAGGCACAACACCGCCCCGACCACGGTCAGACCCGAGCCCAGGATCACGTGCGCGGTGCCGTGATACATGGTGTAGAAGGCGGTTTCGCGGTCCTCGCCGAGATGGCGCGCCTCGTGGTAGCGGCCGACGAGGAAGATCGCGTAGTCGGTTCCCGCGGCGATCACCAGCAGGGTGAGCAGGTTGGTGGCGAATGTCGACAGGCCGATGACACCGGAATCGGCGAGCAGGCTGACGATCCCGCGCGCGGCCGACATCTCGACCAGCACCGTCAGCAGGGTCACCACCGCGGCCGAGATGGACCGGTAGATGAACAACAGCATCGTCATGATGACGAGGATCGTGATGACGGTGACCTTGCCGATGCCCCGACTGCCGACCGAGAGTTGGTCGGCAAACAGCGGCGCCGCGCCGGTGACATAGGTGTGCACGTCCGGGGGCGCCGGCGTGTGGTCGACGATGTCGCGGACCGCGTCGACCGACTGCAACGACAGTGAATCACCTTGGTTACCGGCGAGATTCACCTGCACGTAGGCAGCCTTGCCGTCGTTGCTCTGTGCCGCCCCCGCCGTCAGGGGATCACCCCAGAAGTCCTGGATGTGCTGCACGTGTTTGGTGTCGGCGGTCAGTTTTCGCACCAACGTGTCGTAGTACCGGTGCGCGTCGGCGCCCAGCGGCTGGTCGCCTTCCAGCACGATCATCGCGATGCTGTCCGAGTCGAACTCGCGGAAGTCCTTGCCCATCCGCTTCATCGCCTGCAGGGCCGGCGAGTCCGCCGAGATCAGCGAGACGTTGTGGGCCTTGCCGACATCCTCGAGTTGCGGCACAAAGACGTTGGTGGTCGCGGCGATGAGCAGCCACACCAGCACGATGGGCACCGACAACCATCGGATCGCACCGGCGATCCGATGCACCACGGGACTGTGCTGGGCTTGATGCTCGCTCATCCGGACTTCTCCAGACAGTAGGTGTAGGCGTTCAACGTCTTGACGATGCGCTCGTCCTTGACCGCGCCGTCGATCGTGATCCGGCAGCCCAGGGAATCGCTGTCGCCCTGGGCCGCAACGTTGGTGAAGACGGCTGGCTGGGTGGTGGTGATGTCGTAGGACCACGGCAGCCGGGCGTTGTCGACGCGCTGCGGCTGGGCGTCGACGTCGAGGTAGGTGATGGTGGCTTGGGCGCCGGGGTCACCGAAGACTTCGATGACGACGTGCTTCGGCGTGGACGCGGTGTTGTCGTTGGGCAGCGCGCCGCCGGCCGAGACGTCGTTGTGCGAGCCGAAGATGCCGTGCAGCCGATAGACCGCGAAGCCCGCCACCGCGAACACCACCACCGCGACCAGAACCGTCCACCGGCGCGCCAGCAGGCGGCCGATCGCGGGCTTCCGCGTCGGGCGCCTCATGACCCGAGCTCGCCGCGCAGGTAGTGCTGAAAGGTGGTTCCCAGATCGGCGATCAGATCCTCGCGGGAGCGCCTGGTCAACGGTTGCAGGGCGACGACATAGCGGGCCATGGTGAAGCCGACGATCTGGGACATCACCAGGCCGGCGCGGTAGCGGGCGTCGTCCGCCCCGAGCCGCTCGGCGATGGGCTGCAAGACGTTCCGGGTCAAGAACTCGCGCACCAGTGCGGCGGCCGCCGGTTCTGAGGTGGCGGCGCGGATCATGCTGAGCATGGGGCGCCTGCGGTGTTCGTCGCCGAGGATGTCGATTACTGCGGTGGCGAGCCGGCGACCGACGAGCGCTTGATCGCCGGTCACCACCGCCTCGATCAGCGCGGGCGGATCAAAGGACAGCTCCACGACGGCGATGAACAGTTCCCATTTGGTGCCGAAGAAGTGGCTTACCAGCGCGGGGTCGACTTCGGCCTGTTTGGCGATCGATCGGATGGAGGTGCGGTCATAGCCGAGTTCGGCGAACTGCTTTCGGGCCGCGTCCTCGATGAGCGCGCGCGTGGTGGTGGCGCCCGGTCGTCGCCCGGTGTGCATGCGCCTGGCCGCCAAATCCGGTCCCCTCACGCTCGCCCACCGAATTCAGCAGGCAATGAATTCTACGTGCGGGGAATTCTAACGCCGGCCCGTTCGCGGGAGCAAGAGGGTGATCGTCCCGGCTATCTCCGGGGGCATTGTGTGCCCGGCTATGAGCGACTATCGCCGGCCGAAATTCGGGACAGTCGCTCAAAGCCGGGCAAAACCACTACCGGGTGAGACCCGGCCGAAATTCGGGACAGTCGCTCAAAGCCGGGCAAAACCACTACCGGGTGAGACCCGGCCGAAATTCGGGACAGTCGCTCAAAGCCGGGCAAAACCACTACCGGGTGAG
>CAZHUU010000129.1:10620-13810 GCA_964535335.1 uncultured Mycobacterium sp. | reverse complement strand
CGCTGCCCCGCACCCTGGTGTGGTCGGCGGCCTGGGAGATGACCCGCGACGCCGAGCTCAAGGCGCGCGATTTCGTGGCGCTGGTGATGAGCGGGGTGCAGGCCGAAACCGAGGTCGGGGTGGCCCAGCGGCTGCTGCTGCAGGCGCAGACCGCACTGAACTCCTATGCCGATCCGGGCTGGGCCAAGAGCAACGGCTGGCCAGCGTTCGGCGACCGGCTGCTGGATCTGGCCCGCGAGTCGGCGCCGGGCTCGGACCACCAGCTGGCGTTCGTCAACGCGCTGTGCACGTCGGTGCTGTCGCGCAACCACGTCGCCGTGCTGGCGACGCTGCTGGACAACGAGCCGGCCGCGGTGAACCTGCCGGGACTGGTGATCGACGCCGACCTGCGCTGGCGCATCGTCACCGCGCTGGCCGCGTCCGCCGACATCGATGCCGACGGGGTGGCGACGCCGTTCATCGACGCCGAGGCCCAGCGCGACCCGACCGCAGCGGGCAAGCGGCATGCCGCCGCGGCCGCCGCGGCCCGTCCGCAGCCGGCGGTCAAGGACCAGGCCTGGCAGGAGGTGATCGAGGACGACACGCTGGCCAACATCACCACGCGATCGATCGTCGGCGGGTTCGTGCAGCCCGGCCAGGGGGACGTGCTGAAGCCTTTCGCCGCGCGCTACTTCGCGGCGATCCCCGGGGTGTGGGAGCGCCGGTCCAGCGAGGTCGCCCAGACCGTGGTGATCGGGTTGTATCCGTCCTGGGACATCAGTGCGGACGCGCTGCGGGCGGCCGATCAGTTCCTCGGCGGCGACGTGCCGCCGGCCCTGCGGCGACTGGTGGTCGAGGGCCGCGCGGGTGTCGAACGCTCGCTGCGGGCGCGCGCCTTCGACGCCGACTGACCCCCCGGGGGCGACAGGCTTAGTGCCCGGCTTCGAGCGACTCTGGGCATCCGCCGGCTCCGATAGTCGCTCAAAGCCGGGCAAAACTAGTCCGGCAGGACACAGCGTCCCGCGTCCGGGCCGCTGATCCGCTAGGGCCGCGAGATCCCGGCCGACATCACCCGGATGGCGCTGACCAGACCGTCGATCAAGCCGCCCTCCTTGAACGCCGACGCCGCGGCGGCCACGCCCAGCGGCGCCGCGGACTCGGCACCACGGCCGCGCACGTCGGCGCCGTAGGCCACCTCGATCGCGCGCTGGTCGGGCGACACCGCCAGCAGCACGGCGTTGTTGGGGGTGGGCACCTCGGCGAGGATGCTGCGGGCGCTGGCCGCCGGGTCGGCACCCAGACCACCGATGTAGACGGCGAACCGGGCCTTGGACTGGCGGGTGCCGAACTTGAGGGCGTCGTCGAGCTCCACCAACTCCTTGTTGGGGAACGGGTACTGCACCGACAGCACACCCGGCTCGGTGACACCGGACAGCCGACCGCTGGAGGTCACCACGAAGCCGACCGGAAGGTTGTCGTGATCGACCGTCGCCAGCGCGCCATGGTCACCACTTGCCACTTGCCCCACCTCCCGCGCTGAAGTCGCCGGCACCGTGCCCGTGGTGTCCACCGGGAACCACCTCGTCGGTGGCCGCCCACAGGATCGGCGCGTGCGTCCATTTCTCAGACAACTTGTAGGTGGCCGGATGGTTGCCCTTGCGGGAGAAGATCAGCAAGGCCAGCAGGGCCACCACAGCCAACGGAATGCCCACGAACAATGCGTGGGTGACAGCAGCGTTCACGATGCCAACCTAGCGCAGGCTCAGGCAGCGCCCTCACCGAGATAGCGGACCCAGGCGGGGTCGAGTTCCTTGACGGTGCACAGCAACCGCCAGTGCTGTCCCTTCGGCGGCATCGGCACCAGCCGCAGCGTCCAGCCCAACTCGGTGAGCAGTTTGTCGGCCTTGCGGTGGTTGCAGGTGGAGCACGCCGCCACGCAGTTCTCCCACGAATGCTCGCCGCCCCGGCTGCGGGGCACGACGTGGTCGACGGTGTCGGCCTTGCCGCCACAGTAGGCGCAACGGAATCGGTCGCGGTGCATCAGCGCCGCACGTGTCATCGGGATGCGGGCCCGGTACGGCACCCGCACGTAGGTCCGCAACCGAATCACCGACGGCACCACGATCACCCGGGTGGCGGAGTGGATGACGGGACCGGCCGGGTCGTCGTGCACCACGTCGGCCTTGCCGCACAGCAGCATGATCACCGCCCGGCGCATCGGCAGGGCGGTCAGTGGCTCGTACGTCGAGTTCAGCAGCAGCACCCGGCGCCGTCCCCAGATGGAACCATCGGGGGCCGGGGGGTGAGTGTCGACGCTGTGCAGGGCAGAACCGGCCAGGGACCCGATCGGACCCGCCGCGGCAAGGTGACCGCGGTTGCGTTTGCGCTGCGCCATACGTCCTCCGCGAACCAGTGCATCACGGATCGGCAACGATCGCACGATTATCTGCACCGTGTTCGCAGGTCAAATCCGTGAACTTCATGTGACGTGGGCTCCGCGGGACCGGGGGCTCCGGCCGATGTACACAATGGTGTGGTGCCCGAGGATCCGCAGACGTTCTATGACGCGGTGGGCGGCGCCAAGACGTTTCACAAGATCGTGTCCCGCTTCTACGAGTTGGTTCGCGAGGACGAGGTGCTGCGCCCGCTCTATCCCGACGACGAGCTCGATGCCGCGGAGGACCGGCTACGGATGTTCCTCGAGCAGTACTGGGGCGGCCCGCGGACCTATTCCGAGCAGCGTGGTCACCCCCGGTTGAGGTTGCGACACGTGCCGTTCCGAATCGGGTTCATCGAGCGCGACGCCTGGCTGCGCTGCATGCACACCGCGATCGCAGAGATCGACGCCGAGACCCTCGACGATGCGCATCGCCGCGAATTGCTGGCCTACCTGGAGATGGCGGCGCAGTCGATGGTCAACTCGCCGTTCTGATCAATTCGTCAGCCCAGGGATGGTTCCGGTGCACACTGGGTGCGACAGAAGGGCTGACCCGCGATGGAAGCACGTCAGGCGAGGGCCGAGGTAACGCGGCGCAGGATCATCGACGCCGCGATCGACCTGTTCGCCGAGGCCGGTTACGGCGGGACCGGGTTGGCCGAGATCCTGAAGCGGGCCGACGTCACCAAGGGCGCGTTCTACTACCACTTCGCGTCCAAGGAAGCCCTGGCCGCGGTGATCGGGCCTGAGGCGGTGGCGCGCACCCAGGTCATC
>CAZHUU010000129.1:0-10610 GCA_964535335.1 uncultured Mycobacterium sp. | reverse complement strand
GCGGTGATCATCGAAGAGTCCAGCGCGGCGGCGGCGAGTGCGTTCCTGGGGGTCACCAGCCCGGCGGCGCCGGCGCTGGAGAACGTCATCCACGGCATGTTCGCGGTGGCGCAGTTGATGAAGTCGGACCGCGCGGCCAATACCGGTCGCGAGCTGGCTCAGGCGCTGAGCCAGGTCAGCGACGCCGGTGCGCACTCCATCAGCGACTCGACGGCGCTGTTCATCGGTGAGGTCAAGCGGGCGATCAGCCAGGGCGACGTGTGCGACGACGTCGACCCCGACGCGGTCGGGCAGACGATCTGGGCGGCGGTGCTGGGCACCCACCTGCTGACGAACGCGCTCGGCGATGACATCGACGCCCGGCTGGCCAGGGTGTGGCGGCTGCTACTCCGCGCGATCGTCCCGGCCGAGTCGGTGGGCTACTTCTCCGAATTCGTCAGACGTGCATCGGCACGTCCCGCCGCCGCACATCGAGAACCCACCCCCGCGGGCCACCAGACGGGAACCGCTCCATGACCGAACCACGCCAGGCCCGGGCCGAAATCACCCGGCGCAGGATCATCGACGCCGCGATCGACCTGTTCGCCGAGATCGGCTACGGCGAGACCGGTCTGGCCGAGATCGTCAAGCGGGCCCAAGTCACCAAGGGCGCCTTCTACTACCACTTCGCCTCCAAGGAGGCGGTGGCAGCGGCCATCATCGAGGAGACACAGGCCAAGATCGTCGATACCGCCAATCAGGCGGCCGAGGGCGCGGGACCCGGGCTGGAATCGGTGATCGCGAAGACCTTCGGTATCGCGGGGCTGGTGCGGACGGACCGAAGCATCAGCATCGGAAAGGAACTCGCCCGGTCGCTGACCCAGATCAGCGACGCCGGCCGAACAGCCTTCGAGGTCTGGACGGCCGACTTCATCGGCGGGGTCCAGAAGGCCGCCGCCCAAGGCGAGTTACTCGCCGACGTCGATCCCGATGAGGTCGGCGAGGCGATCTGGGTGTCCGTGCTCGGCACCGACCTGCTGTCCAATGCCCTCGGTGAGGATTACGCCACCCGACTCGCCGAGGTCTGGCAGGTATTGCTGCGTGGGATCGTCCCCGCCGAGTCCCTGGGGTACTTCCAGGAATTCGTCCGGCGTGCATCCCTTCGTCTCACGGCCACAGACCAGGAACCCAGACCGACGGCACAATAGGTGGGCGTGAGCGATCCATTCCGGCACACCGGCCCGCACTGGTGGACCAACGCAGTCTTCTATCAGGTCTATCCGCGCTCGTTCGCCGACGGCAACGGCGACGGAGTCGGTGACCTCGGCGGCGTCGTCGCACGTCTGGACCATCTGAGCCTGCTCGGGGTCGACGCGATCTGGCTCAATCCGGTCAACGTCTCGCCGATGGCCGACCACGGTTACGACGTCGCCGATCCGCGCGATGTGGACCCCCTGTTCGGCGGGCTCGAGGCGCTGGAGCAACTCATCGCCGAGGCGCACGCCCGCGACATCAGGGTCACGATGGACCTCGTTCCCAACCACACCAGCTCCCAGCACGCGTGGTTCCAGGCCGCGCTGGCGTCCCCGCCGGGCAGTGCGGAGCGAGGACGCTACATCTTCCGCGACGGACTCGGCCGCGGCGGCGACCGGCCACCCAACAACTGGGTGTCGGTGTTCGGCGGCCCGGCCTGGACGCGGGTGCCCGACGGGCAGTGGTATCTGCACCTGTTCGACGCCGAGCAGCCCGATCTCGACTGGGACAACCCGGAGGTGTTCGAGGACCTGGAGAAGACGCTGCGGTTCTGGCTCGACCGCGGAGTGGACGGGTTTCGCATCGACGTCGCGCACGGGATGGCCAAACCACCCGGACTGCCCGACATGACCAACCCCAACATCGAGATGCTGACGTCCCAGGACGACGACCCGCGGTTCAATCACGAGGGGGTGCACGACATCCACCGCGGCATCCGGTCGGTGCTGGACGACTACCCGCATGCGGTCTCCATCGGTGAGATCTGGGTGTTCGACAACGAGGACTTCGCCAAGTACCTGCGGCCCGACGAACTGCACATGGGGTTCAACTTCCGTTTGGTGCGAGCCAAATTCGACGCGACGAGCATCCACGATGCGGTCGAGAACGCGCTGGCGGCCGCCGCGATCGAGGATGCGAGCCCGACCTGGACGTTGTCCAACCACGATGTCGAGCGCGAGGTCAGTCGTTACGGCGGTGGGGCGCGGGGGCTGGCCCGCGCCAGAGCGATGGCGATGGCGATGCTGGCGCTGCCGGGCGCGGTGTTCCTCTACAACGGTGAGGAACTCGGCCTGCCCAACGTCGACCTGCCCGACGAGGTCTTGCAGGACCCGACCTGGCTGCGTTCCGGACGCACCGAGCGCGGTCGCGACGGCTGCCGAGTGCCGATGCCGTGGGCGGGTTCGGCTCCCCCGTTCGGCTTCTCGTCGAATCCGCACACCTGGCTGCCCATGCCGCCGGAGTGGCGGACGCTGACGGTGGAGCGTCAACTCGTTGATCCCGATTCGCCGTTGAACTTCTTCCGCGACATTCTGCGCCTGCGCCGCAACGCTTTCCATTTCACCGAGAACGATGTCGAATGGCTCCAGCTGGGACCGGACGTACTGGCGTTCGTCTCGGGCGGGGTGCTGTGCGTGCTGAACACGGGGAAGGTTCCTGTATCACTCCCCCAGGGCGAGGTGCTCATCGCCAGTGCGGCACTGGACGGTGGCAAGCTACCACCGGATTCGGCGGTATGGCTGCTGACAGGCTAGAGCGAGCTGAGCAAGTTCACCACGGAGGCGATGATGAGCGTCCCGAACACGAACGACAGCAGTCCCTGGCCGAGTGCGATGGTGCGCATTCGGGTCGAAGTCAGATTGGTGTCCGGGATGGCGAAGCTCATCCCGATCGCGAAGGCGACGTAGAAGAAGTCCCGATAGCGCGGGGGCTGCGAAGTATTGAAGTCGATGCCGTGCGGATCCTCGCGGCTGAAATAGTGCTTCGCGTAGATCAGCGTGTATAGCGTGTGGATGGTCATCCAGGAAAGCGCAACGCTCCCAACGGCAATCGCTGCAGCGAGCAGGCTATCTGGCACATCACCTACGTCGGCCTTGGCTTGCTTGATAAGGACACCGATTGCCCACAAGCTCGATAAGGCGCCTAAGAGAATCAATGAAACAACTACGAGATGCCCGGGCTGCTCCTGCTCTGCGTGTGTCTTGGTGTCGCGAGCATTGAGCCACCATAAAGCGATCCAGGTCCAGATCACGAATACGCCGGAGAGAACTGTCCAACCAGCGAGCAACGAGAGCGGTAGATCCGCCTCATAGCTATCGATCGACATCGCCGTTACGCCACCGAGAACTCCACCAACGAAGACCCGGGTGATCGGTCTCTGCCAGAGCGGCAACATGCCGGCGCTCATCGCAGCACCAACGCCGGATCACCCCGTCGCCGGAACACCGAGCCGAACCGGGCGTCGATGCGCAGCCACGCCGGCAACACCCGGACCCGTACGATCTCCTCAGCTGACGGCGACTCGGGCACGAAACCCATTGCTGTCAAGGCGAACACGCAGCGCATCGGAACTCCGGCCGCCACCCCGTCACCGCTGACCTGAAGGACATCCTGATCGAGCAGCGAGGCGGGCGGCCGGTACGCACCGCCCTCGGCGCGAGCCAGATCCGAACCGCGACGGGCCAGGTCCACCAGCACGCCCGCGGGGACGTCGTCAAGATGGGTGAAGCCGTTCTCCGGCGGAAGCACACCGCGCCATGCGGAGTCCATCGGGAAGCCGGTGTCGATCCGACCGGAGGCATCGGCAGCGCGCAGGCCACGGGCCAATTGATGAGCGCCGCAGGACAAGTCATCCGGGTTCACCTCACCTGCCACCACCCGCACGGCCAGCACGTCCAGACCGGTAGCAACCCAGGCGGCTACCAGACCGTCGGAACGGCGGCGCAACCGGATCACCGCGGCCTCATCGAGTCGCAGCGCGCGCTCGACGAACGCCGCCAGGTCATTGCGCTGGACGACGTCAGGAATCGTGAGGCTCATTCGAGGTAGCGCTGCAGGTAATCCCGGGCCTTGGGCGACAGCCGCACCAGCCGCTGCTCCTCAATGTGCACCGCCGCCAACTGCGTCTCGGCGATCACTGCCGGTTTCGAGTCCGGATCGGCGCCCGCCCAGCGCACCTCGTAGCCCAGCGTGAAGTCGACCGCGCGCAGCCGCTTGGTCCACATCGTCACCTGCAGGGGTGAATCCGCAAGGCGCAGTTGGCCCTTGTAGAGCACCCGAACCTCGTGGATCAGCAACCCGATGGTCAAGATGTCGTCGGCGAACGGCTCGTAAAGGAAGTCGACCCGTGCCTCCTCCAGGATCGTCACCATGGTGGCGTGATTGACGTGCTGGTACATGTCGATATCCGACCAGCGCACGTGCACACCGGTGGTGAACCGTTCAGGCACTCTTTCCCGTTCCTGTTGTCCTGGTCATGCTGCGGATCTGGCGGGCCGCCACCGACAACGTCGCGAGATCGGAATGGTCGCCGGCGTAGATTTCCGCCAGCGTGCGCCGTGCCCGCTCCACCCGGGAGCCGTTGGTGTGCTCCCACTCGGCGATCTTCTGCTCGCCCGTCTCGTCCGGCTCCCCCACCGCCAGCACGTCGAAACACAGCGCCCGCAACGAACCGTAGATGTCGTCACGGATCGCCAAGCGCGCCAATGCATGCCAGCGGTCGTCGCGGGGCAGCCCGGACACCGCGGTCAGCAGACCGTCGGTCCCCAGGTGGTCCATCAGCGCGAAGTAGGTGTCGGCCACCTCGGCGGGATCCCGATCGACGATGTCGGCGATGTCGATCACGTCGAGCAGGCTGTACTTGTAGAGCCCGATGGCCACGCTGTAGGCCAGTTCCGGCGGGGCACCGTGCGCGGCGAACTCCCCGGCCTCCTTCTCGACGATCACCTTGTCGGCACCGCGCAGCCACTGCGGCATCAGCGGGGTCAGCGCCGCGACCTTGGCGGCGAACCGGTTGATCTCGGCACCCACCGCCAGCGGCTGCGGGCGGTAGTTCAGCAGCCAGCGCGCCGCGCGATCGATCAGCCGGCGCAGGTCCAGCGTCATCCGGTCGGAGACGTTGACCGGCAGCTGCCCGTGCTCGCCGCCGTCGCGGATCTGCCGCCACAGCCCGGTGATCCCGAAGATCGCGTCGGTGGCGACGAACGTGCGCACCGCATCGACGTAGCCGACACCGACGTCCTCGGTGACCCGGTAGGCGAAGGTGATGCCGCCGGTGTCGACGACGTTGTTGACCAGCATCGTGGTCACGATCTCGCGGCGCAGCTGATGATTGCGGATGTCGGCGCCGAAGCCGTCGCGCAACCGGCTCGGGAAGTACTGCGGCAGCCGGGCGGCGAACACCTCCTGGTCAGGCACGTCGCTGGCCAGCACCTCGTCCTTGAGGGCCAGCTTGACGTGCGCCATCAGGGTCGCCAGCTCCGGTGAGGTCAGGCCGATGCCCACCTCCTCGCGCCGCTGGATCTCCTTGGTCGACGGCAGCGCCTCGAGCTCACGGTTTAGTTCGCGGCGTTCCTCGAGCTCCCCGATTTGGCGGGCGTGCACATTGAGCATCGAGGGCGCGTTGGCCCGGCTGGTGCCCATCAGGTCGTTCTGGTCGATGTTGTCGGTGAGCACCAGCGTGCCCACCTCGTCGGTCATCGACGTCAACAGCTCGGTGCGCTCGTCGGCGCTCACCTTGCCCGCGTTGACCAGCGAGTCGACCAGGATCTTGATGTTGACCTCGTGGTCGGAGCAGTCCACGCCGGCGGAGTTGTCCATCGCGTCGGTGTTGATACGGCCACCGCACAGGTCGAACTCGATGCGGCCCCGGGAGGTCACGCCGAGGTTGCCGCCCTCGCCGACCACCTTGGCGCGCACCTGGTTTCCGTTCACCCGAATGCTGTCGTTGGCGCGATCGCCGACCTCGGCATCCGACTCGGCCTCGGCCTTGATGTAGGTGCCGATACCGCCGTTGAACAGCAGGTCCACCGGAGCCTGCAGAATGGTCCGCATCAGTGCGGGCGGTGTCATCTCGCTGACGCCCTCGTCGATGCCCAGTGCGTCGCGGATCTGCGGGCTGATCGGGATGGACTTCTGCTGGCGGCTGAACACCCCACCGCCGGCGCTGATCAGGCCGGCGTCGTAGTCCTCCCAGCTGGAGCGCGGCAGGTCGAACAACCGGCGCCGCTCGCGCCATGACGTCGCCGCGTCCGGATCGGGGTCGACGAAGATGTGGCGATGGTCGAAGGCCGCGATCAGCCGGATGTGCTCGGACAGCAGCATGCCGTTGCCGAACACGTCCCCGCTCATGTCGCCGACGCCGACCACGGTGAAGTCCTCGCTCTGGGTGTCCACCCCCATCTCCCGGAAGTGCCGCTTGACGGCCTCCCAGGCACCCTTGGCGGTGATGCCCATCGCCTTGTGGTCGTAGCCCACCGAACCGCCGGAGGCGAACGCGTCGCCCAGCCAGAAGCCGTACGACTTGGCGACGTCGTTGGCGATGTCGGAGAACGTCGCGGTGCCCTTGTCGGCGGCCACCACCAGGTAGGCGTCGTCGCCGTCGCGGCGCACCACCCGCGGCGGGGTGACGACGTTGCCGCTGTGCCGGTCCACGTTGTCGGTGAGATCCAGCAGGCCGGCGATGAAGAGCCGATAACAGGCGACACCCTCGTCGCGGAACGCCTCCCGGTCGGCGTTGGCGTCACCGGTGGGGGCCGGTGGGTGCTTGACGACGAAGCCGCCCTTGGCCCCGACCGGCACGATCACCGCGTTCTTGACGGCCTGCGCCTTGACCAGGCCGAGGATCTCGGTGCGGAAATCCTCCCGGCGGTCCGACCAGCGCAGCCCGCCGCGGGCGACGAAGCCGAAGCGGAGGTGCACACCCTCCACCCGCGGCGAGTACACGAAGATCTCGAATTTGGGCCGCGGCAACGGCAGCTCGTCGATCAGCTGGGGATTCAGCTTGAGTGACAGCACGCCGCTGGCCCGGGCCGAATCCGGCTGGGTGACATAGTAATTGGTGCGCAACGTGGCCTGAATCAGCGACGCGAAGGCCCGCAGCACCCGGTCGGTGTCCATGCTGACCAGGGCGTCGATGTCAGCCGCCACCGCGACCGCGGCCGCCTGCGCATCCAGACCCTTGTCGGCCGACTCCGGATCGAAGATCGCCTCGAACAACGCGACCAGCGACCGCGTGGTCCCGGGGTAGTCGTTGAGCACCGATTCGATGTGGGATTGGCTGTACGGAAAACCGGCCTGCCGCAGGTATTTGGCGTAGCTGCGCAGCACCGTCACCTGCTGCCAGGTGAGCCCGGCCCGCAACACCAGCTCGTTGAACCGATCGATCTCGGCGCGGCCGTGCCAGATGGCGGTCAGCGCATCACCGAAGCGCTCACCGGTGACCCGCCAGTCCTCCTCGGTGGCGGGCTCGGGCATCGACGGGTCCAGCCGGATCTTGAACTGGTAGATCGAGACCGCCATGCCGTCGGGGCGGGTCACGGTGAACGGACGCTCCTCGAGCACCAGCACACCCATGGACTGCAGCATCGGCAACAGCTGGCTCAACGACGCCGAGGACCCGCCCAGGTACCAGGTCAGGAACGCGTAGGTGCCATCGTCGCCGGGTTCGAACTGCAATTTCACCGAGTCGGCATGCAGCGACTCGATGTAGGAGATGTCGGTGATGGCCTCGCCGGGTTTGACGACCTGCCGGTACTCCTCGGGCAGCGCCTCCGTGTAGTGCTCGGCGATGCCCTGCTCGATGGAACCGGTGCGTACCGCACCGAGCAGCCGGTCGGCCCAGGTGCGGGAGGCCTCGGTGAGCAACGCCTGGATCCGGGTCCGGTTGGCTTCCGAGGTGTCGATCGTCCGGCGCTCGGACGTGTCGGGCAGCCGAACGGTGAAATGCACGACCGCCCAGGGTGATTCACTGACCCTGGCGGTGTAGTCGATGCTGGCGCCGCCGAACTCACGCACCAGGATGTCCTGCATCGCCAGCCGGACCACAGTGGTGTAGCGGTCGCGCGGGATGTAGACCAGGCAGGACACGAAGTGGCCGAGCTGATCGGCCCGCTGGAACAGCAGCGCCCGCCGGCGTGACCCCAGGTCCACCACGGCGATGGCCATGTCGTGCAACTGTTCGGCGCTCAGCGCGAACAGCTCCGACCGCGGGATGGTCTGGATGATGTCGAGCATCAACTGCCCCGGATGGCTGGGATCGCTCTGCGACATCGCCAGCACCTCGCGGACCCGACGCGAGATCAGCGGGATGTCGAGCACGTTGGCGCTCATCGCCGCCACGGTGAACAACCCGACGAACCGGTGCTCGACGTCACCGCCCGGTCGTTGTTCACGCACCACCACGATGTAGGGATAGGCGCCGTATCGCAGGAAGCTGGGCATCGTCGCCTGGGCCAGCACCAGCAGATCGCCGCTGCTGCTCAGTTCGGGCAGCACCTCGGTGCGCAGTCGGGCCACCCCGAGCCTGCTCGATTCGTCGACCGTGGCGGTGCCATCGGCGACGGCACAGAGCTGGGAGCCCAGCAGAACGAAGTGTCCGTCGGCCAACCAGCGCAGCAGGTCGGCGACATCGGTCCGGTCCGGGCCGGGGAACCGTGCCCCCGAGTCGGCGTCGAGCTCGCGGGCCAGCGTCTGCAACACCTCGCTCAACGCCACTGAGTCGTGGGCCACCTGCCGGGCATCGGCCACCACCATCGGCAGCAGCCGCTGGGCCTCGGCCAGCGCCTTGCGGTTGACCGACGGCGACAGCTGGACGTGGATCCAGGATTCGTCGGCGCTGCCGGGCTCGGGATCACCGGTCGGCGGGGCGGGGCGCACGTCCAGCAGCTCGCCGGCGGCCCCGCGGCGCACCCGGAACACCGGGTTCATCAGCGCCACGTAGGCCACACCGAGTCGGTGCAGCAGCACGGTGACCGAGTCCATCAGCATGGTGGCCTGGTCGGTGACGATCTGCAGGGCTGGCCCGAAACCGCGCGGGTCGTCCTCCCGGTAGACCGCCACCATGGTGTCGCCTTCCGGGCGGCTGTGCGCCAGCCGCCCCTGGGCCTCGATCAGGGCCAGCAGCGCGTTCGGTTGCGCGCCGGCGCTGATCAGCGGGCCGGTGTCGGCGGCCTCGGTGTTCGGGGCGCCGGGGTGCGGCCCTCGATAGGTGGCGACATAGGCCGCGGCCATCGCTGCGGTCATCTCGTCGACAGCACTCTGGCTGAGTTGGCTCAACTCAACCGGCAAGTCGACGCTGCTTGTTCTGGGATCGACCGTCATCCACCCCGCCTGGGTCGCCTGCGCACCGACGCTGGTCCGCAGGCGATCACATTAGTCGCGTGTGAGCCTGCGATGGGTCACACGATGAGGACGGGCCGCATCTGGTCCCAATCGCTGGATCTTGTTCTCCTCATAGGCCCCGAAGTTGCCCTCGAACCAGAACCACTTCGCCTCGTTGGTCGAGTCACCCTCCCAGGCCAGGATGTGCGTGCAGGTGCGGTCCAGGAACCAGCGGTCGTGGGAGATCACCACGGCACAACCAGGGAAGTTCTCCAGCGCGTTCTCCAGCGAGGACAGCGTCTCGACGTCGAGGTCGTTGGTCGGCTCGTCGAGCAGGATCAGGTTGCCGCCCTCCTTGAGGGTCAGCGCCAGATTGAGCCGGTTACGTTCGCCACCGGACAGCACGCCGGCCGGTTTCTGCTGGTCAGGGCCCTTGAAACCGAAGGCCGAGACATAGGCCCGGGACGGGATCTCGTTCTGGCCGACCTCGATGTAGTCCAGCCCGTCGGAGACCACCTCCCAGACGTTCTTCTTCGGGTCGATCCCACCGCGGTTCTGGTCGACGTAGCTGAGCTTGACCGTTTCGCCGACCTTCACCGTGCCGCTGTCCGGTTGTTCGAGCCCGACGATCGTCTTGAAGAGGGTGGTCTTGCCCACCCCGTTGGGCCCGATCACGCCGACGATGCCATTGCGCGGCAGCGTGAATGACAGGTCCTTGATCAAGACACGCCCGTCGAAGCCCTTGTCGAGATGCTCGACCTCGACGACGAGATTGCCCAACCGCGGGCCGACGGGAATCTGGATCTCCTCGAAGTCGAGCTTGCGGGTCTTCTCGGCTTCGGCGGCCATCTCCTCGTAGCGCCCCAGGCGGGCCTTGTTCTTGGCCTGTCGTGCCTTGGCGCCGGAGCGCACCCAGGCGAGTTCGTCCTTGAGTCGTTTCTGCAGCTTCTGGTCCTTCTTGCCCTGCACCTCGAGGCGCTCGGCCTTCTTCTCCAGGTAGGTCGAGTAGTTGCCCTCGTAGGGGTAGGCCCGGCCACGGTCGAGTTCGAGGATCCACTGCGCGACGTTGTCGAGGAAGTAGCGGTCGTGGGTGACGGCGAGAATCGCGCCGGGATAGGCCGCCAGGTGCTGCTCGAGCCACAGCACGCTCTCGGCGTCGAGGTGGTTGGTCGGCTCGTCGAGCAGGAGCAGGTCGGGCTTGCTCAGCAGCAGCTTGCACAGGGCTACCCGGCGCTTCTCGCCGCCGGAGAGATGGGTCACCGGCTCGTCGGGCGGCGGGC
>CAZHUU010000128.1:0-13832 GCA_964535335.1 uncultured Mycobacterium sp. | reverse complement strand
TTCTTGTTGGCGGCCTGGTTCTTGTGGATCACGCCCTTGCTGGCGGCCTTGTCCAGCTTGCGGCTGGTGGATAACAGCAGCTCACCGGCCTTGTCCTTGTCGCCCTCGGCGGCGGCCTCACGGAACGCGCGGACAGCCGTGTGCAGCGACGACTTCACCGACTTGTTGCGCAGTCTGCGGCGCTCGTTGGTGAGGATTCGCTTCTGCTGCGACTTGATGTTGGCCACGCGCTAGTTCCTTCTTGATCAAGTTTGGGGGTGTCACTGGTCTTACCGTAGCCGACAGGCCCTCGGGCAATGACTGTTCAGGTTACCAGTGGAGGTCACAATCTCCCAAAGCCGCCCGTACTGGCCTGCCGGAACGCTGTTCGTGGTGCAGCATGTGACGGTGAGTCTTCGCACCCTGCCCTCCGAGGCGAGCCGGTCGTCGCGCAACGGGTCGCACCGACCCCGTCAGCACGATCACATCTTCGCCGGATACAACGAGCTCGGCCCCTACTCCAAAGCCTTCGACGAGATGTTCGACAGCCAGGGCAACGTGCGCGGACCCTACAAGGGCATCTTCGCCGAACTGGCCCCGTCCGACACCGAGGAACTCGAGGCCCGCGCCGAGGCCCTGGGCCGCGCCTTCATCGACCAGGGCATCACCTTCTCGTTGTCCGGGCAGGAGCGGCCGTTCCCGCTGGATCTGGTGCCGCGGGTGATCTCGGCCGCCGAGTGGTCCCGGCTGGAACGGGGCATCACCCAGCGGGTCAAGGCGCTGGAGATGTACCTCGACGACATCTACGGCGACCAGGAGATCCTGCGTGACGGTGTGATCCCGCGCCGGCTGGTGACCTCGTGCGAGCACTTCCACCGTCAGGCCGCCGGCATCAACCCACCCAACGGGGTGCGCATTCACGTGGCCGGCATCGACCTGGTGCGCGACGCGCAGGGCACCTTCCGGGTTCTGGAGGACAACCTGCGCTCGCCGTCGGGCGTCTCCTATGTCATGGAGAACCGGCGCACGATGGCGCGGGTCTTCCCGAATCTGTTCGCCACCCACCGGGTGCGCGCGGTCGGCGACTACGCCTCGCACCTGCTGCGCGCCCTGCGCAACGCCGCCGCCACCAACGAGGCCGATCCGACCGTCGTGGTGCTCACCCCGGGGCCGTTCAACTCGGCGTACTTCGAGCACTCCCTGCTCGCGCGGCAGATGGGTGTCGAACTGGTCGAGGGTCGTGACCTGTTCTGCCGCGACAACAGCGTCTATATGCGCACGACCGAGGGCGAGCGGCAGGTCGACGTGATCTACCGCCGTATCGACGACGACTTCCTCGATCCGATGCAGTTCCGCCCCGACTCGGTGCTCGGGGTAGCCGGTCTGCTCAACGCCGCCCGCGCCGGCAATGTGGTGATCTCCAGCGCGGTGGGCAACGGCGTGGGTGACGACAAGCTGGTCTACACCTACGTGCCGACCATCATCGAGTACTACCTCGGGGAGAAGCAGCTGCTGGCGAATGTCGACACGCTGCGCTGCTGGCTGGACGAGGAGCGCGAGGAGGTGCTCGACCGCATCGATGAGCTGGTGATCAAGCCGGTCGAGGGCTCGGGTGGCTACGGCATCGTGTTCGGGCCGGACGCCTCGGAGAAGGAACTGGCGACGGTCCGCAAGAAGATCCTGGGTGACCCGCGGGGCTGGATCGCCCAGCCGGTGGTCCAGTTGTCGACGGTGCCGACCAAGGTTGGCGACAACCTGGCGCCACGCCACGTCGACCTGCGGCCGTTCGCGGTCAACGACGGGGAGGACGTCTGGGTGCTGCCGGGCGGGCTGACCCGGGTGGCGCTCACCGAGGGCTCGCTGGTGGTCAACTCCAGCCAGGGCGGCGGCTCCAAGGACACCTGGGTGCTGGCGTCGCGGTCCTCGGTGGCCGCGCGGGAGCTCGTCGCCGCCGAGACCATGCGCAAGGCGCCGAAGCCGGCCAAGGTGCCAGTGGCCGAGAAGGTTCCCGAGCAGTCCGGCCAGCAACAGCAGGGCCAGCAACAGCAGCAGGCGGTGATGCGCTGATGCTGGCGCGCAACGCCGAGGCGCTGTACTGGATCGGGCGTTACGTCGAACGCGCCGACGACACCGCCCGCATCCTCGACGTCACCGTCCATCAACTGCTCGAGGACTCCAGCGTCGACCCCGACCAGACTTCCCGGGTGCTGCTGCAGGTGCTGGGCATCGAACCGCCCAAGCATCAGCTGGATCTGTGGTCGCTGACCGATCTGGTTGCCTTCAGCCGCGGCCTGCCGGGTGGTTGCTCGATCGTCGACGCGATCTCCGCGGCCCGTGAAAATGCCCGCTCCGCAAGGGAAGTCACCTCCAGCGACATGTGGGAGTGTCTCAACACGACCTACAACGCGCTGGCCGAACGCGAGCGGGCGGCACGGCGGCTGGGCCCGCACGAGTTCTTCTCGTTCATCGAGGGCCGGGCGGCGATGTTCGCCGGGCTGGCCGACTCCACGCTGTCGCGTGACGACGGCTACCGGTTCCTGGTGCTGGGCCGCGCGATCGAACGGGTGGACATGACGGTGCGGCTGCTGCTCTCCCGCGTAGGCGACAGCGCGTCGTCGCCGGCATGGGTGACGGTGTTGCGCTCGGCGGGCGCGCACGACACCTATCTGCGGGCGTACCGCGGTGTGCTCGACGCGAACCGGGTCGTCGAATTCATGTTGCTGGACCGGCTTTTCCCACGCTCCATCTTCTACTCGCTCAAGCTCGCCGAACACAGTCTCGACGAGCTCATGCACCACCCGCACGACCGGTCCGGCGCCACCGCGGAGGCGCAGCGACTGCTCGGCCGTGCGCGCAGCGAGTTGGAGTTCATCCGCCCCGGCATGTTGCTCGAGACGCTCGAGCAGCGATTGGCCAGCCTGCAGGCCACCTGCGCCGACGTCGGAGAGGCGGTGGCGTCGCAGTACTTCCACTCCGCACCCTGGGTGGCCTGGTCTGATGCCGGGCACAACGGTGCGCTGGTGATCGAGGAAGGTGAGATCTGACGCCGATGAGCACCTGGGCGAAGAGAGATTCAACGATGAGCACTTGGGCGAAGAGAAATTCAACGATGAGCACCTGCGTGAAGAGAGTGCGCTGATGTGGCGGATGCGCGTGGTGCACGCGACGGGCTATGCCTACAAGTCGCCGGTCACCGCCTCCTACAACGAGGCCCGGCTGACTCCGCGGTCGGACTCCCGCCAGAACGTCATCCTCAACCGCGTGGAAACCGTACCGGCCACCCGCAACTATCGCTATGTCGACTACTGGGGAACCGCGGTGACCGCCTTCGACCTGCACGCCCCGCACACCGAGTTGGAGGTCACCTCCTCCTCGGTGGTCGAAACCGACAGGCCGGAATCGCCGCCGACGGATGCCAGTTGGGACAAGCTGGCCTCCGACTGGGTGCGCGACCGCTTCGACGAGATGCTCACCCCGACGCACTACACTCCGGCGAGTCGCAGGCTGGAGCGGGTAGGACGACGCATCATCAAGGAGAACCCCGACCCGAATGATGCCGTGATCGCCGCCGCGCGGTGGGTGCACGCCGAGCTGAGGTATGTCCCCGGCACCACCGGCGTCCACTCGTCGGGGCTGGACGCCCTGCGCGAGGGCAAGGGAGTCTGCCAGGACTTCGCGCATCTGACCCTGATCCTGCTGCGCGGCATGGGGATTCCCGCCCGGTATGTATCGGGATATCTGCACCCCAACCGCAAGGCGGTCGTCGGTGACACCGTCGACGGGCAGAGCCACGCCTGGATCCAGGCGTGGACGGGCAGCTGGTGGAACTACGACCCGACCAACGACAGCGAGATCAACGAGCAGTACATCAGCGTCGGGGTCGGCCGTAACTACAGCGACGTTTCGCCGCTGAAGGGCATCTACTCGGGCGAGGGTTCCACCGATCTGGACGTGGTCGTCGAAATAACCCGGCTGGCCTGAGAACTCACTGCACCTCGACCCGGAGCAGATCGTCACCGAGCTCCACGCGACCGTCGAACTCGGTGGCAGCCAGCGCGCGCCACTGGTCCTCCTGGCCCGGCAGCAACGGGGGCACGTAGTGCGTGAGCACCAGCGTGCCGACCCCGGCCCGGGCGGCGGTGGCGCCGGCCTGCTCCACCGACGAGTGGTAGTCGAGGATGTCCTTGAGGCGCTGTTGAGGAACCAGCGCGACCAGATCTTTACGAATCACCGTGTGCACCAGCGCATCCGCGCCGCGAGCCAGTTCGTCGAGGGACGCACACGGCACCGTGTCACCGGCGAGCACCACCGAGGTGCCCCGATACTCCGCCCGGAAGGCGATGGTCGGCTCGACCGGTCGGTGATCGGTCGGCGCCACCGAGATCCGCACTCCGTCGGAATCCCACACCGGGCCGTCGGTGTATTCGTGAACCTGCACCGAGGGTGGCTCGGTGATGTCGGCGTGGTGGGCGATGCGGTAGGAGATGTCGGGGGCCAGCGCGGCCAGTGTCGCGTCGACGACCGCCCTGGTGCCCGGCGGACCGATGATGGGCAGTGGGGTCGGCACGAACGTGGTGACCCAGCGCGTGGTGATGACATCGGACAGGTCGGTGATGTGGTCGCTGTGCAGGTGGGTCAGCAACAGCGCGGTGAGGTTGGCAGCCCCGACACCCACCGCGGCGGCCCGCATCAGGGCGCCGCGACCGCAGTCGACCAGGAACGCCTGGTCACCGGCGGTCACCAGGGTGGCCGGTCCGGCGCGGTTGGGGTCGACCATCGGACTTCCGGTGCCCAGCAGGGTGACGGCGATCATGCTGTCGTTTCTACTCTCCGCGCCAGGGGCGAGTGAGGGCCCCCGCAGGCGTCCACGCGCACTTCTGCCGCGTGGCTCTCTCACCCAACACATTCGTTTACGTCCATGGCGACCGGGTACGCCCTAGCCTGGTGTGAGGTCGATCACAAAGGAGTGGACGATGCGCATCGCGGACATTTTGCGGAGCAAGGGCTCGCTGGTGGCCACCGTCACCGAGACCACGACGGTCACGAGTCTGCTCGCCGAGTTGGCCACCCACAACATCGGCGCCATGGTGGTGGTCGGTCCGGACGGGGTCGTCGGCATGGTGTCCGAGCGCGACGTCGTGCGAAACCTCCACGAACACGGCCCCGAGCTGCTCCGCAGGCAGGTCGGCGACATCATGACCACCGTCCTGGTGAGCTGCAGCCCCGACGATGCGGTCAACGACCTGAGCGCATCGATGACCAACAACCGGGTGCGGCACGTCCCGGTGCTGGAGAACGGCCGGCTGGTCGGCATCGTCAGCATCGGTGACGTGGTGAAGAACCGGATGGAGGAGTTGCAGGCCGAGCACGAGCATTTGCACGCCTACATCACCCAGGGGGGCTGAGCCCCGCGCACCGGCTATCCGGGCGGCCCGGCACCGTCCAGTGCTGCGGTCACCGTCGGGTAGACCGGCAGCATCTCCTCCAGTCCGGTGACCTCGATGGGCCGCGTCACCACCGGCCGGGCGGAAACCAGCCGCACCGTGACGCCCTGTGTCGACGCCTCGTCGCGACAGTCCAGCATGGCGTTCAGGCCGGCGCTGCCGAAGTAGCTGACGCCCTCCAGGTCGACCACCAGGAGCCGGGCCTGCTGCTGCCGGGCGCTGGGCACCGCCACCCGCAGACCCCCGCGCAGCGCCTCGGCCGAGGCGGCGTCCACATCGCCGACGACGCGAACCACGACGGCACCCCGAACCAGCTCTTCCTGCACCGTCAACGGCGGCATCCGGTCATCGGCCCCGTTCGCCTGCGCGTTCGTGCACCGTCAGCAGCAGATGGTCGAACTCGTTGCGCAACGACGCCGGCGGGGTCGCCATGTCGGTGAACCCGTCGACCAACTCGGCGGCAAGGTCGCGCAGCTTGACGTTGGTCTGTTGCGATCGCCACTGCAGGATCCGGAAAGCCTGGTCGGCGTTGATCTTGTAGACCATCATCAGCGCGCCCTTGGCCTGCTCGATCACCGCCCGGGCGGCGACCACCCCGGGAAGTTCCTCGGTGAGCACCGATTTGCGCGTCTCGTCGAAGGTGTCGGTCAGATCGATGTAGTGCCCGGCCGTCCCGACCACGGCGCCGGTCTCGTCGACCATGCGATCGGCCACGACCACGACGTGGTGCACCGCGCCGGCGGTGTCGATCAGGCGGTGGGTGTTGGAGAACGGCTCACCGTCGTGCAGGGCGCGGTCCAGCAACTCCTGTACGTGCAGCCGGTCGTCGGGGTGTTTGTGCGACAACACCAGCGCGCTGGTCGGCGCCACCGAACCCGGCGCGTACCCGTGCATCGCGGCGACCTCGTCGGACCACTCCCAGCGCTCGCCGACGAACCAGAACCGGAAGGTGCCGACCAGCACGTCGTCGCCCCGGTCGGGCTGCTGCTCGAACCGGCGCAGCGCGCCAGAACCGGACATGTTCGCAGTATGGCACGGTGTTTGACCGCGGGTGATGCGAGCGGTTCAGCTCCAGGAGTACTCGATGCGCAGTCGGGTGGCGACGAGTTCGAAGGTGGTCCGGTCCACGATCGCGCCCTCGCGGCGGATGCCCTCCTCGGGGACGTCCAACACCCGGTCCAGGCGCACCCAGCTGGCCCGCCCGTCGTAGTCCCAGGCGCCGGTGCCGATGCCGATCCAGTTCGGGTCGTCGCGGTGGTGGTCCTGGCTGGACAGCATCAGGCCCAGCAGGATCTGGCGGTCCCGGCCGACGACCAGGACCGGCCGGTCCTTGCCGCGGGTGGGATCGTCCTCGTAGGCCACCCAGGTCCAGACGATCTCGCCCGGATCGGCGCGGCCGTCGAGGTCGGGGGCATAGGTCACCTGCCGGGCCCGGTGCGCGGTCGGGACGCTGTCGCGGGTGACCGGCCGTCCCGCGGTGATGGCCGTCGGGGGCTCGGTGGTGACGGTGTTGGCGAGCAGCGCGTCGATACCCAGCCGGATGCCGTGCTGGATGAGTTTGGGGGCTTCGTTGAATACCAGGTTCTCGGCGAACCGCTGCAACGTCTTCCACTGCGACGCCATTCTCGACAGCATAGGCGAGGACCGTTGGGCGGGTCGGGGCGCGCGATTGTGCTCGAACAGGTCGGGGTCGATACCCTTGATGTGCCACACCCCGGCACGAGTGCCGCCCGACCAGGAGATCCCCATCAGCAGTTTCGCCGACCAGACCTTCACCGCGCCGGCGCAGATTCGGAACTTCTGCATCATCGCCCACATCGATCACGGCAAGTCCACGCTGGCGGACCGGATGTTGCAGCTCACCGGCGTCGTCGCCGACCGCGACATGCGGGCGCAGTACCTGGACCGGATGGACATCGAGCGCGAGCGCGGCATCACGATCAAGGCCCAGAACGTGCGGCTGCCGTGGACGGTCAGCGCCGGACCCGAAGCCGGAAAAGACGTCGTGCTGCACCTCATCGACACCCCCGGTCACGTCGACTTCACCTACGAGGTGTCCCGCGCGCTGGAGGCCTGCGAGGGCGCGGTGCTGCTCGTCGACGCCGCGCAGGGCATCGAGGCCCAGACGCTGGCCAACCTCTACCTGGCGCTCGACCGGGACCTGACGATCATCCCGGTGTTGAACAAGATCGACCTGCCGGCGGCCGACCCGGAGCGCTACGCCGGGGAGATCGCCCACATCATCGGTTGTGAACCCGCCGATGTGCTGCGGGTGTCCGGCAAGACCGGCGAGGGCGTGGCCGAACTGCTCGACGAGGTGGTGCGGCAGGTGCCGGCGCCGACCGGCGACTCCGACGCCCCCGCCCGGGCGATGATCTTCGACTCGGTCTACGACATCTACCGCGGGGTGGTGACCTACGTGCGGGTGGTGGACGGCAAGATCACCCCCCGCGAGCGCATCAAGATGATGTCCACCGGCGCCACCCACGAACTGCTCGAGGTCGGCATCGTCTCCCCGGAGCCCAAGCCGACCGAGGGTCTCGGTGTCGGCGAAGTGGGTTATCTGATCACCGGCGTGAAGGACGTGCGCCAGTCGAAGGTCGGTGACACCGTGACCACCGCACGCCACGGCGCCACCGAGGCGCTCACCGGATACCGCGAACCCAAGCCCATGGTCTATTCCGGGCTGTATCCGGTCGACGGTTCGGACTACCCGAACCTGCGCGACGCGCTCGACAAGCTGCAACTCAACGACGCCGCACTGACCTATGAACCGGAGACCTCGGTGGCGCTCGGATTCGGTTTCCGCTGCGGCTTCCTGGGCCTGCTGCACATGGAGATCACCCGGGAGCGACTCGAGCGCGAGTTCGACCTCGACCTGATCTCCACCTCGCCCAACGTGGTGTATCGCGTTGTGCAGGAGGATAACTCGGAGAAGATCGTCACCAACCCCTCGGACTGGCCGGAGGGAAAGATCCGCGCGGTCTACGAGCCGGTGGTCAAGTGCACGGTGATCGCGCCCAGCGAGTTCATCGGCACCATCATGGAGTTGTGTCAGTCGCGTCGCGGCGAACTCGGAGGCATGGACTATCTTTCGCCCGAGCGGGTGGAACTGCGCTACACGCTGCCGTTGGGGGAGATCATCTTCGACTTCTTCGACTCGTTGAAGTCGCGCACCCGCGGCTACGCCAGCCTGGACTACGAAGAGGCGGGTGAGCAGGAGGCCGACCTGGTCAAGGTTGACATCCTGTTGCAGGGCGAGGCCGTCGACGCGTTCAGCGCGATCGTGCACAAGGACTCCGCAGCGGCATACGGCAACAAGATGACCACCAAACTCAAGGAACTCATCCCGCGCCAGCAGTTCGAGGTGCCGATCCAGGCGGCGGTGGGCTCGAGGATCATTGCCCGGGAGAACATCCGGGCGATCCGCAAGGACGTGCTCTCCAAGTGCTACGGCGGCGACATCACCCGCAAGCGCAAGCTGCTCGAGAAGCAGAAGGAGGGCAAGAAGCGGATGAAGACGATCGGGCGGGTCGACGTGCCGCAGGAGGCCTTCGTCGCCGCGCTGTCGACCGATGCCGCCGGTGACAAAGCGGGCGACAAGACGCGGAAGTAGGGGCTATCAACAACGACTCCTCAGTCGTTCGGGGGCGATTCACAAGGGTGCTCTGCACCGCGGTCGGCATATCGGTACTGACCGCGTGCACCACCACCGTCGGCGGTACTGCGCTGCCTCGGCATGCCGCGTCGCCGCCGGTGGAGCAGATCCTGCCGAGCGCCGCGGAAGTGGCTGTCGCGGTAGGAAATCCCATGGACGCCAGCGGTTCTCCGATGCGCGGCGGTATCGACGCGTTGCCCAACGGGATTCGCGACGAAAGCGTGGCCTCACCGATCCGCTGCCTGGGGTCGGTCATGCCGTTCATGCGGGTGGTCTACGAATCCGGTGACGTCCGCGCGGTGGCGTGGCAGCAGTTCTCCCGCTTCGGTGCCGGGGCGACGGTGTCGAGTGTGGACGCCGGCGTCATCGGGTTTCGGACGGACGCCGAGGCGCAGCGGATGTTCGACGCCTTCGTCACGCAGTGGCGCGGGTGCCAGGGCACGACCGTGGCGACGCACATCCCGGTCGGTGACCTGTATGCCACCGTCACCGACGTGCGGGCCGACGGCCCGATCCTGTCCGCCACCATCCTCACCGGTGAGACCGGCGATGCCGCCCGATTCCCCACCGAGCGTGCGGTGGGGGTGGCCGGGCGCTACATCGTCGACGTCGACGCGGCGGTCACCGCCAGCGCGCCGGCCGAGCGGGTTGCCACCGGCCGGGCCGTGAGACTCGCCACGGCGATGCTCGACAAGGTCGGCGAGTGATCCCGCTTTCATACACATCGAGACCACAGCCGGGGGACAATGTCGCCTGTGAGCCGCCTCCTGATCATGCTGTGCAGCGCCGTCCTCGCCGGTGGGTCGTTGTCCGGATGTGTCACCACGACCGCCGGGACGCCCGTCCAAGCCGGCAGGGCCACACCGACCCGCACCGATGTCCCGACGCTGCAGAAGTCGGACCTCGACCGGGTGCTGCTCACCGTTGGCGCCGTCAACGGCATCATGGACACCACCGGCATCCGGGTGGGCAACACCATGGAGGAAATGAGCGACAACTCCGACGCGGTCTCCAATAGCGACTGCCTCGGCGCCATCTACGGCGCGGAGAAGAACGTCTACGACGGCAGCGACTGGACGGCGGTGCGCGACCAGGTGCTCCAGGAGCCGACCAGCGACAACGACCACTGGGTGGAACAGATCGCGGTGCTCTACCCGTCGCCGGAGAAGGCGCAAAAGTTCGTCGACGACTCCCGGACCCTGTGGCAGCGCTGCTCGAAGAAGACGATCGACGTCGACACCGGCGACAATCAGGCGCAGTGGGACATGGAGGACGCCGACGTCAGCGGCGCGGTGTTGACCCAGAAGTCCACCCAGCGCGACGCCGACGGCTGGGGCTGTCAGCACGCGCTGACCAACGCCGCCAACCTGGTGGTCGAGGCATGGGCCTGCAGCGACTCGATCGGCGGCGAAGCGCATTCCATCGTCGACGAGATGCTGAAGAACGCCGCCAAGAAGTAACGCCTACCTACATAGGGGCGTTCGCGGGCTGGAACACCCCGGTGCTGTCGGCTTCCTCCTCGGCGCGGATGACGTGCACCACCGCGTTGATCAGCGCCAGGTGGGTGAAGGCCTGCGGGAAGTTGCCCAGGTGCCGACCGGTGCGCGGCTCGATCTCCTCGGCGTAGAGATGCAGCGGGCTGGCGAATGACAGCAGCCGCTCGCACAGATGGCGGGCCCGGCTGACCTCGCCGATCTCCACCAGCGCCGAGACCAGCCAGAACGAGCAGATCGTGAAGCTGCCCTCCTCGCCGGACAGACCGTCGTCGGTCTCCTCGACCCGGTAGCGCAGCACCAGTCCGTCCTCGGTCAGCTCGTCGGCGATCGCCAGCACCGTGGCCCGCACCCGCGGGTCCTCCGACGGCAGGAACCGCACCAGCGGCACCAGCAGCAGCGAGGCGTCCAGGGCGTCGTCGCCGTAACGCTGGGTCAGCACTCCGCGCTTGTCGACACCGTGCGCCAGGATGTCGGCCTTGATCTCCTCGGCGATGGCCCGCCACTGCTGGGCATAGCTCTTCTCGCCCTGCAGTTCGGCCAGCTTCGACCCGCGGTCCAGCGCCACCCAGCACATCACCTTCGAGGAGGTGAAGTGCTGCGGTTCGCCGCGCACCTCCCAGATGCCGCGGTCGGGCTCCCGCCAGTGTTTGATGGCCTCCTCGACCTGTTCCTTGAGCACCGGCCAGAGCTGGTCGGAGATCTGTTCGCGGGACTTGGCGTGCAGGTACACCGAGTCCAGCATGGTGCCCCAGATGTCGTGCTGGCGCTGGTTGTAGGCGCCGTTGCCGATGCGCACCGGCCGGGCGTTGTCATAGCCGGACAGGTGGTTGAGTTCGTCCTCGACGAGCTCGCGTTCGCCGCCCACGGCGTACATCACCTGCAACGGATGCCGCTCGCCATTGTTGGCGCCGGACACGTCGGCGATGAACGCGAAGAAGTCGTCGGCTTCCCGGTCCAGCCCCAGGGTGTACAGACCCCAGAGCGCGAACGTCGAGTCGCGCACCCAGGCGTAGCGGTAGTCCCAGTTGCGCTCACCCTGCGGGGTTTCGGGAAGCGACGTGGTGCTGGCCGCCAGCAGGGCGCCGGTGGGCGAGTACGTCAGGCCCTTCAAGGTGAGTGCGCTGCGCTGCAGGTAGGACCGCCAGGGATGGTCGGGGAAGTCCCCGATGTTGATCCACTGCCGCCAGGCCTCGCTGGTCTGCCACATCTTGTCGGCGGCTTCCTCGTAGGTCTGCGGCGACGGATGCTTCGACCAACTCAGCGCGACGAAGACGTTGTCGCCCTCTTTGAGCCGGGTCCGGGCCCGCGCCTCGCGGCCTTCCAGCCCGATCCGCAGGTTGGTGGTCAGCCGAAGGGTCGGGTGGGCGTCCGGATCTTTGCGGGCACGCGCGATCGCCTCGCCGTAGGCGTTGGCCGAGTACTCCCAGGTGGCGTTCACCCGGGCATAGTCGAACGACGGCTCGCAGTTCATCACCAACTCGACGGTGCCGCTGACGCACTTCACGGTGCGCAGCAGGATGTGCTCGGCGTCCCAGTCCATCGGGGTTCGGCGGTGCGTCCGCGAGCGGGTGTCGATGTCATGCCACGGACCCATGACCAGCGCGTCCCGGACGATCACCCAACCGGTATGGGTCTGCCAGGTGGTCTCCATGATCAGGCTGCCCGGCAGGTAGCGGCGGGCGGCCGGCACCGACACCCCGTACGGACCGAGCCGAAAATGCCCGGCGGCGCGGTCCAGGATCGCCCCGAAGACGCTGGGGGAGTCCGGCCGGGGCACGCACAGCCACTCCACCGCGCCCGCCGACGAGATCAGGCAGGTGTTCTCGCAGTCCGACAGGAAGGCGTAGTCCGCGATCGGTGGGAACGGGTTACGCAACGGCCCGCTGGGCGGGTACGGCACCGGCGCGGTCAGGGACAGCGGCGCGGCCGACTCGAGGTTTGCCACGTCCGTGGCGCCGTTGCCCGCTGGCTGGGCTTGCAGAACCATGGGGACATCATCGACTGGAAAGGCGCTTGGCGTCTACCGCTCCGCGCAGATGATCACTTTGCTGTGACCTGGATGTTCCGTCATCCGGTCGCGGCATAGGCTGGTCGGGTGGACGGCTTCCTCAGTTGGTGGGACGGCGTGGAGCTGTGGCTGTCCGGGCTGGGCTTCGTTGTGCAGACGATCATCGCGATGCCGGTGGTGCTGGCGCTGGGTTACGGAATCGCGCTGGTTTCGGACGCCGCACTGGGCAACGGGATCCGGGTGCTACGCCGGATCCGCGGCGTCGACGAGCGCTCACGATGAGCGGCATGCCGCGCTCCCGCGTGACCCTTGCGCTGGTCGCGCTGCTGATTCTGGTCCTCGTGGTCTGGCTGATCAACCGCTGACGCCTCGAGTGGCCGCCCACCGTCACTCTGTTAAGCTCGCGCCATGCAACCGGCGACCGGTTACGGCGAGGGCCACATCCTGGCCCTGATTGCCGTCGGCGCGTGCGCCGTTGCCGACGTCGCTTGTTGTCGCTGACACCCTCGCCCGTCCGGTCCGGTGTCGGTGATGGTTGCGGCAGTTCGCTTCTCATTCCATCGCCATTCCGTTGTGACGGGATCACCCCGATCGATCGCAACGAGAAAGGCCAGCATGTCCTCTCCATCTTCGTCCGCCCGGTCTTCCCGCTTCCGCCGCTGGCCGGCCGGGGCCGCGCTTGCCGTCACCGCGTCGATGCTCGCCGCCTGCGGTGGCGGGTCCAGTGACATCGCCGGAGGCGATGGCCAGTCCAACGCAGACACCACCCTGACCCTGGTCGCGTACGCCGTGCCGGAGCCGGGGTGGAGCAAGATCATTCCGGCTTTCGCGGCCACCCCGGAGGGCAAGGGCGTGGCGGTCACGACCTCCTACGGCGCCTCCGGTGACCAGTCCCGCGCGGTGGTGGACGGTAAGCCGGCCGACATCGTCAACTTCTCGGTGGAGCCCGATGTCACCCGGCTGGTGAAGGCCAACAAGGTTGCCGCCGACTGGAACAAGGACGTCACCAAGGGCATCCCGTTCGGTTCGGTGGTCAGCCTGGTGGTGCGCAAGGGCAACCCGAAGAACATCAAGGACTGGGACGACCTGCTGCAGCCCGGCGTCGAGGTGGTCACCCCCAGCCCGCTGAGTTCCGGTTCGGCGAAATGGAACCTGTTGGCGCCGTATGCGGCCAAGAGCAGCGGCGGCCAGGATCAGCAGGCCGGCCTCGACTTCGTCACCAAGCTGGTCAACGAGCACGTCAAGAC
>CAZHUU010000127.1:0-13900 GCA_964535335.1 uncultured Mycobacterium sp. | reverse complement strand
CGGCGTGATCCTGCGCAACATCCTGGAGAACCCGGCCTGGTACACCGCCTACACGCCCTACCAGGCCGAGATCAGCCAGGGCCGGCTGGAGATGCTGTTCAACTTCCAGACGCTCGTCACGGAACTCACCGGCCTGCCGGTGGCGTCCGCCTCGCTGCTCGACGAGGCGACCGCCGTTGCCGAGGCCGTCGGCATTGCGTTCCGCCACCACCGCGAAAAGCGTACGCGGATCGTTCTCGGCGGCGCGCTGCATCCGCAGGTGCTCGACGTGGTGCTGACCCGCGCCGAGCCGCTCGGCATCACGGTCGATGCCGGCGACGTCGATGACACGGCGGCGGCGCTGATCCTGCCCTGGCCCGACACGTTCGGCGCCTATGGCGACCATGCCGCGCTGATCGCCCGGGCGAAGGCCGTCGACGCGCTGGTGATCGCGGTCGCCGATCCGCTGGCGCTGACGCTGCTCCAGGCGCCGGCGCGGCAGGGCGTCGAAATCGTCGTCGGTCCGATGCAGCGGTTTGGCGTGCCGATGGGCCTCGGCGGCCCGCACGCCGCCTATCTGGCCGTCAGCGAACGGCTGACCCGGCTCATTCCCGGCCGGCTGGTCGGCCAGTCGCGCGACAGCAAGGGCCGTCCCGGCTACCGGCTCGCGCTGCAGACCCGCGAGCAGCACATCCGCCGCGACAAGGCGACCTCCAACATCTGCACCGCGCAGGTCCTGCTCGCGGTGCTGGCCGCGATGTACGCCGGCTATCACGGCGCCGACGGCCTGCGCGCCATCGCCCGCCGGGTGCACGGCCATGCCCGCACCCTGGCGGCCGGTCTGACCGCCGCCGGGCTTGAGGTGGTGCACGACACCTTCTTCGACACCGTGCTGGTGCAGGTGCCGAACCGGGCGGCCGCGGTGCAGGCCGAGGCCAAGGGCCGCGGCATCAACATCTGGCGCGTCGACGCCGACCATGTGTCGGTCGCCTGCGACGAGGCCACCACGGCCGAGCACGTCGAGCTGGTGCTCGCCGCGTTCGGTGCTGCGGTGGCGGGCGACTACGCCGGGCCCCAGATCGATTCGCGGACAAGCGAATTCCTGACCCATCCGGCGTTCACCAAGTACCGCACCGAGACCGAGATGATGCGTTATCTGCGCGCGCTCTCCGACAAGGATATCGCGCTGGACCGCAGCATGATCCCGCTCGGCTCGTGCACCATGAAGCTCAACGCGGCCGCCGAGATGGAGTCGATCACCTGGCCGGAGTTCGGCCGTCAGCACCCGTTCGCCCCGGCCGGCGACACCCCCGGCCTGCGCAGGCTGATCGCCGACCTGGAGGGCTGGCTGACCGGAATCACCGGCTACGACGCGATCTCGTTGCAGCCCAACGCCGGATCGCAGGGTGAGTATGCCGGGCTGCTGGCCATCCACGACTATCACGCCGCCCGCGGGGACCACCACCGCGACGTGTGCCTGATCCCGTCCAGCGCGCACGGCACCAACGCCGCGTCGGCGGCCATGGCCGGGATGCGGGTGGTCGTGGTGGCGTGCCGCGATAACGGCGACGTCGACCTCGACGACCTGCGCGCCAAGGTGGCCGAGCACGCCGAGCGGCTGGCGGCACTGATGATCACCTACCCGTCCACCCATGGGGTGTACGAGCACGACATCGCCGAGGTCTGCGCGGCCGTGCACGATGCGGGCGGTCAGGTCTACGTCGAAGGCGCCAACCTGAACGCACTGGTGGGCCTGGCCCGGCCGGGCAGGTTCGGCGGCGACGTCAGCCACCTGAACCTGCACAAGACGTTCTGCATCCCGCACGGCGGCGGCGGACCGGGCGTCGGACCGGTCGCGGTGCGGGCGCACCTCGCCTCCTTCCTGCCCGGCCACCCGCTGGCCGAGGAGCTGCCGCACGGGCACGTCGTCTCCGCGGCCCCGTACGGTTCGGCGTCGATCCTGCCGATCACCTGGGCCTACATCCGGATGATGGGCGGGCGTGGGCTGCGGGAAGCGTCGCTGACGGCGATCGCGTCGGCCAACTACATCGCCCGCCGGCTGGACGAGTACTACCCGGTGCTCTACACCGGGGAGAACGGCATGGTGGCCCACGAGTGCATCCTCGACCTGCGGGGCATCACCAAGACCACCGGTGTGACGGTCGACGATGTGGCGAAGCGGTTGGCCGACTTCGGATTCCACGCGCCGACCATGAGCTTCCCGGTGGCCGGCACGCTGATGGTGGAGCCCACCGAGAGCGAGAGCCTGGCCGAGGTGGACGCGTTCTGCGAGGCGATGATCGCCATCCGCGCCGAGATCGACAAGGTCGGCTCCGGCGAGTGGCCGGCGGATGACAACCCGCTGCACAACGCGCCGCACACCGCGGCCTGCCTGCTGGTCGGCGAGTGGAACCACCCGTACACCCGCGAGCAGGCGGCCTACCCGTTGGGCGTGGGCTACCGGCCCAAGGTGTGGCCGCCGGTGCGCCGCATCGACGGCGCCTACGGCGACCGCAACCTGGTGTGCTCCTGCCCGCCGGTGGAGGCCTTCGCCTAGCGGACCGTCGGCGCTCGGCGGGTGTCGGTGTCCGGGGCGACATCCCTTTTGCCCGGCTATGAGCGACTATCCCGCGATGGGGCGGGTGTGCGGCGCGACGGGGCGGGTGTGCGGCGCGACGGGGCCGGTGTGCGGCGCGACGGGGCGGCGCAGAGTCGCTCGAAGCCGGGCACAACACACCCTGGGCGGGAGCCGGTGCTGATAGCGTCGCTTGGGTGCTGCCCGCCGGTGTTCGACAGTGGCAAGACGGGGGTCGGCTGCTGCAGACCGGCTCCGGGTCGGTGTTCGTCCGATCTGCCTCAGGTGACGGCCCCACTGTGCTTCTGCTGCACGGCTTCCCGTCCAGTTCCTACGACTTCCGCGGCGTCGTCGAGCGGCTGGGCGGCCGGTCCTGGCTGACCCTGGACTTCCTCGGCTTCGGACTCTCGGACAAACCCCGCCCGCACCGCTACAGCCTGCTCGAGCAGGCCGATATCGTGCAGCGCGTGGTCGCCGACGCCGGGGTGGGGCCGGTGGTGCTGCTGGCCCACGACATGGGCACCTCGGTGGCCACCGAACTGCTGGCCCGCGACATCTCCGGCGGCCTGCCGTTCGACCTGCGGCGCGCGGTGCTCACCAACGGCAGCGTGATCATCGAACGGGCCAGCCTGCGGCGCAGCCAGAAGATCCTGCGCGGCCCGTTCGGACCCTTGTTCGCCCGGCTGACCAACAAGCGCGGCTTCGTCCGCGGGTTCGCCGAACTGTTCAGTGCGCAGCACCCGCTGTCCAGCGAGGAAGCCGAGGCCCAGTGGGCGCTGCTGGCCCGCGAGGACGGCCAGCGGATCCTGCACCTGCTGTGCGCGTATCTCAACGAGCGGGTCCGGTTCGCGCCGCGCTGGCACGGCGCAGTCCGGGACTGGACCAAGCCGCTCGGTTTCCTCTGGGCGACCGGCGATCCGGTGGCCACCACCAACGTCCTTGCCGGCCTGCGCGAACTCCGGCCCGCCGCCGAGGTGATCGAACAACCGGGGATAGGGCACTACCCGCAGATCGAGGTGCCCGACGAATTCACGGCGGGTGCGATGCGACTCCTGGGCCTGACTTAGGACACCAGGGTGGTGACCGCGGTCGCCAGCTCCGGGGAGTCCGAAGCGCCGACGTTCTGGTAACTGCCACCGGAGGTCTGGGCGACCGCCTCCCAGGTGGCGCGATCCGGGTCGTCGCCGAAGTCGATGACGTTGATCGCGATCGGCCGGTTCGGGTCGGCGGCGGATTTGACGAAATCCTGCAGACCGACCGCGTCCAGCGACTGGTCGGTGTGCGGACCCTGGGTGATCACCAGCACCGAGTTGGCCTGTCCCGGACGGTAATTGGCCAGCGCGTCGTTGTAGACAACACGCAGCGTGGTAAACGACACCGCGCCGGAGCCCGACGGGGCCAGGCCCGTCAGCGCGCCGCTGAGCGCCGCACTGCGCGGCTGCCCGCCGACCGGGTCGGACAGCGGACCCAGCGGGACCACACTGCGGCTCTCGACGCCGTTGAAGGTCCACAACCCGACCGCCGAATTCTGCGGCAGCGCCCTGATCCGGTTATCCAGGGCGCCGGCCACATTGGCCAGCCGGGGCTTGCCGCCCTCGTCACCGGAGAGCGCCTGGTCGAGCATGACCGTGGTCGCCGAGCCGGTGGCCGGTGTGGTCAGGGCATCGGCCAGCGTCGCGCGCAAGGTCTCGTCACCGACCGCCAGCGGCTCGCCGATCGGCCCGAAGCCCACCACGTCGTTGCCCTTGGGGCTGGCGCCCTCGGCCCGGAAGCCGGCCGCCGCGAGATCGGCCAGTTGCTCGGGCTGGCGCATGAACCGGGCGAACTCGCTGGCCCCGCTGACCTGCTCTTCGGACAGCCAGGTCCCGGACAGCAGCACGGTCGGGTAGTCGGCCAGCGCGACCGGGCCCGACGGCAACCAGGACGCGACGGTGTTCTTGGCATCGGGCGTCGACGAGGTCCGCTGGAAGAGCTGTTGTTCGGTCGTGACGACGGCGTGCACCGGCGCGGCCGCCGGATCACCGTCACCGCGCAGGGCTGCCCACGCGGTGTTCGCGGTGTTGTCGGTGAGCTTGGGCTGGCCGGCGATCAGGGTGTTGACCGCGCCCAGGCCGGCGGTGGCGGGGGCGCCGGGCGGGGCGGACGTCGCGGCCACCGCCTCGGCGGCCAGATAGGAGGCGTCGCTGTCACCGACGGCGGGGAGCGCCAGCCGCAGCGATCCCCAGCCGGGCAGGTTCACCGAGTCAAGCGCGGTCGGATTGGTCTGCAATCCGGGCAGCGCCGCCCAACTCTGCTGGGACAGAGTGTCTTTCAACTCCGGCCGCACGGCGAGCACGACGGGGGAGCTGACCAGCGAGCGGGCGTCGCTGACGCTCTCCTTGCCGGCGGCGGCCTGCAGCCGGGCGGACGAGACGGAGCTGGCGGGCACCCACAGCGCCGGACGCTCACCGAGTTCGGCGGGCCAGTTCCCGATGAGCCCGGACACCACGGCGTCCGAACCGCCCGGGGTGACCGTCATCTTCACGCACCGGTCACCGATCGGCTTTGCGGTGGTGTTGAACTCCTCGGCGAACTTCTTGACGTTGTCGGCGATCGACGGGTCCGCCACCACCGCCACATTGGCGGTACCGCCGAGGCACTGTTGGGCCGCGCTGCTGGACCGGTGCGAGAGCACGTCGCCGAAGAACCGCCACAGGATCACCCCGCCGACCACCACCACGACCGTGACGAGCGCGACGATGACCCCGATGCTCACCCCGCGGCGGCCGCCCTCGCTTCGGTGCCCACCCTCGAACGCGATGCGCTGCCTGCCGGTCGCCGTCAGCCCGTCGTCGCCGTCGGCGCGGGGGATGCGGCCACTCGCGGGGTCGGTGGGCTCAGCGGGTTCCCCGAACGATTCCCCCCGACCGGGAATGCTGTGCCTGCCCATGCGGGTGCCTAACCTCTTTCGTCGAAGTGGTGCTCGGGTGCCGCGTCAGGCGCCGGTGGCGGCCTTGTACTCGCGCCGGCGGCGATGCAGGATCGGCTCGGTGTAGCCGTTGGGCTGCGCGGCGCCGGCCAGGATGAGGTCCTGGGCCGCCTGGAAGGCGATGCTGTTGTCCGGGTCCGGCGCCATCGGCGTGAAGTCCGGGTCCGACGCGTTCTGTTCGTCGACCACCGCGGCCATCCGCCGCAGGCTGGCCTTGACGTCGTCTTCGGTGATGACCCCGTGCCGCAGCCAGTTGGCCAGCAGCTGGCTCGAGATCCGCAGCGTGGCACGGTCTTCCATCAGTGCGACGTCGTGGATGTCGGGCACCTTGGAGCAGCCCACGCCGGCGTCGATCCAGCGCACCACGTAACCGAGGATCGACTGGCAGTTGTTGTCGACCTCCTCGTGGATCTCCTCCGGCGACCAGGCCAGCTCCGCGGTCAGCGGGATGGTCAACAGCGCGTCGAGGGTGCCGCGGGTCTTGCCCGCCAGCTCCTTGTGCACGGCGTAGACGTCGACGTAGTGGTAGTGCATGGCGTGCAGGGTGGCCGCGGTGGGCGAGGGCACCCACGCCGTGGTGGCGCCGGCCCGGGGCTGGCCGATCTTCTGCTCGACCATGTCGGCCATCAGTTCGGTCATGGCCCACATGCCCTTGCCGATCTGGGCCTTGCCGGAGAACCCGGTCGCCAGGCCGACGTCGACGTTCTGGTCCTCGTAGGCCAGGATCCACGGCTGCGTCTTCATCGCACCCTTGCGGATCATCGGGCCGGCTTCCATCGAGGTGTGGATCTCGTCGCCGGTGCGGTCCAGGAAGCCGGTGTTGATGAACACCACCCGGTCGGCGGCGGCCTTCACGCAGGCCTTGAGGTTCAGCGTGGTGCGCCGCTCCTCGTCCATGATGCCGACCTTGATGGTGTTGGCGGGCAGTCCCAGCACGCCCTCCACCCGGCCGAACAGCTCACAGGTGAACGCGACCTCCTCCGGGCCGTGCATCTTGGGCTTGACGATGTAGATCGAGCCGGTGCGGCTGTTCTGCATCGGGCTGCCGTCTTCGGTCTTCAGGCCGTGCAGCGCGATCAGGCTGGTGAACAGGGCGTCCTGGATGCCCTCGGGCACCTCGACGTAGTCACCGTTCTCGTCGACGGTGGCGAGCGCGTCGTTGGTCATCAGGTGCCCGACGTTGCGGACGAACAGCAGGCTGCGCCCCGGCAGGGTGAGCTCGGAGTCGCCGTCGGGGGTGGTGAAGGTGCGGTCGGCGTTGAGCACCCGGGTGAAGCTCTTGCCGCCCTTGCTGACCTCTTCGGTCAGGTCGCCCCGGTTCAGCCCGAGCCAGTTGCGGTAGCCGAGCACCTTGTCCTCGGCGTCGACGGCGGCCACCGAGTCCTCGAAGTCCATGATCGTGGTGATCGCCGACTCCAGCACGACGTCCTTGATGCCGGCGGCGTCGGTGGAGCCGACCGGGGACTCGGGGTCGATCAGGATCTCGATGTGCAGGCCGTTGTTGACCAGCAGCACCGACCAGGCGGGCTGGCCCAGTTCGCCGGTGTAGCCGACGAACTTCTCCGGGCTGGCCAGGCCGGTCACCTGGTCCTCACCCTGGGCGATCTCCAGCAGACCTTCCACGACCGACAGGCCGGTGGCGTCGGCCCACGACCCGGAGGCCAGCGGCACGGCCGCGTCGAGGAACCTGCGGGCGTACGCGATGACCTTGTCGCCGCGGACCTTGTTGTAGCCGGAGCCCTTCTCGGCGCCGTCGTCCTCGGCGATGACGTCGGTGCCGTACAGCGCGTCGTACAACGAGCCCCAGCGGGCGTTGGCGGCATTGAGCGCGAACCGGGCGTTGAGGATCGGCACGACCAGCTGCGGGCCCGCGGTGGTGGTGATCTCATCGTCGACGCCGGAGGTGGTGATGGTGAAGTCGGCAGGCTCGGGCTGCAGGTAGCCGATGTCGGTGAGGAACTGCCGGTACTCGCCCGCGTCGATGCCGCCGATGATGCGCTGGCGGTGCCACTTGTCGATCTGCGCCTGCAGTTCGTCGCGCCGGGCCAGCAGGTCCTGGTTCTGCGGGGTGAGGTCGGTGACCACCTTGTCCACACCGGCCCAGAAGCTGTCGGGATCGATACCGGTGCCGGGCAGCGCCTCGTGGTTGACGAAGTCGTACAACGCCTGCGCCACACGCAGGTTGCCCACGGGCACGCGATCGGTCATGTTGCCTCCCTCACGACAATCCCTTCATCTTACCGGCAGGTAACACGCCCTCCGACGCACCGTCGTAGGCGGACAGCCGCTCGCACCGGGACAACAGAGCCCGCCGCAGTGGGACCGCCCGGGCCGCGATCGCGCCCTGGCACCGTACGTATTCGGCCCGGCCCGCTGGTTCCTCGATCGCGATCGGGTCGAACCCGAACCGGGTCAGGTCGTATGGGCTGGCCCGCATGTCCAGCTCACGGGCGGCGGCCGCCAGTTCCAGGCAGTCGACCAGCAGCTCGGAGTCGACCAGCGGACCCAGCTTGTAGCACCACTTGTAGAGGTCCATGTTCGCGTGCAGGCACCCGGGCTGTTCGAACTCCAGCTGGGTGGCCCGGGTGGGGCTGCCCTGGTTGCGCGGCGCGGCCGCCGGGGTGAAGAACCGGTAGGCGTCGAAGTGGCTGCAGCGCAACGGCATCGACTCGACGACCGCGTCGGTGCCCGCCGCGCCCAGCCGCAGCGGCACCGGGTGTCGGACCTCGTCGGTGCGGTAGACCATCGCCCACTCGTGCAGGCCGAAGCAGCCGAACTGCGGGGCCCGCCCGGCGGTCGCGCGTAGCAGGGCGGCCACGAACGCGACGGTGTCCCGCCGGGACGCCAGATAGTCGGCGCCGACCGTCACCCCGTCGGCCCCGGCGAGGTAGCCGGCCCGGCGCAGATACGGCCGTGCCGACGCACCGGCCAGCACCGTGCCGTAACCGGGATGCCAGGCGCGCAGCTGGCGCACCCGCAGGCTGTAGTAGGTGAACAGGAAGTCCCACACCGGGTGCTGTTCACCGCGCATCGCTCGGCGGCGATGCGGTTCGGTGAACGCCTCCACCCGGGTGCGATGCGCCTGCGCCCGCGCCGTCCAGTCCGCCTCTCCCAAGACCGCTGGAGCCGGCTCAGCCATGCTGCATGCCGTCGCGCACGGTGCCGACCAGGTCTTCGACCAGGTCCTCCAGCGCCACCATCGCGCACACGCCGCCGTCGGGGGCGGTGACCAGGGCCAGGTGGCTCATCTCCCGGCGCATGCTGGACAGGGCGTCGGGCAGCGCCATGTCGGCCGGCAGCCGCGGGAACGGTCGCACCGCCGACCCGTCGACCACCGCGGCCGGGTCGTCGACCTGGGCCAGCACGTCCTTGATGTGCACGAAGCCCAGGTAAGCCCCGGCTGTGTCGACCACCGGGAAGCGGGAGTAGCCGGTCGTGGCCAGCGCCTCCTCGACGGCGCCGACGGTCGGCCCGGACCGGCCCGGCGCCACCGGCACCGCGTGGATGTCGGCCACCGGCACCGCCACGTCGTTGACGACGCGGTTGCGGATCTGCAGCGCCCGGGACAGCCGCATGTGTTCCTCGGGGTCCAGCAGCCCCTCGGAGCGTGACTCGGCGATCATCTCCGACAGTTCCACCATCGAGACGGTGTTCTCCAGCTCGGTCTTGGGCTCGACGCCGAGCGCGCGGACGGTCATCCGCGCACACCAGTCGTAGACCGCGATCACCGGACGGGTCGCGTTGACCCACCACAGATACGGGGGGACCAGGAGCATGGCGGCCTTCTCCGGCCCGGCCAGCGCGATGTTCTTCGGCACCATCTCGCCGATCAGCACGTGCAGGATCACCACCAGCGTGATCGCCACGATGAACGACACCGTGTGCAGCGCCGCATCCGGCACACCCACCAGGTCGAACGGCTTGTGCAGGAGATGGGCCACTGCGGGCTCGCCGACGCGGCCGAGCGCGATCGAGCAGACCGTGATGCCGAGCTGGGCGCCGGCCAGCATCACCGACAGCCGCTCGCCGGCCTTGATCGCCCGAAGCGCGCTGCGCTTGCCCTGTTCGGCCAGCGCCTCCAGGCGGTCCCGGCGTGCCGAGATCAGCGCGAACTCGGCGGCCACGAAGAACGCGTTCGCTGCGATCAGCAACGCGGTGAGCAGGAGCGCGAGGATGTCACCCATCGTGGTGTCCTTCGCGCGGCGCGTCGGCCGGTATCCGGGCCAGGTCCAGCACGTCGACGCGGCGGCCGTCCATCGCCACCACGGTGGCCCGCCAGCGCGGTTGGTCATCGAGCGGGGCGTCGGGGTCGAAGGCGGACAGTTCCACCGACTCGCCGGCGGCCGGGATGTGGCCGAGCACGTGCATGACCAGCCCGCCGATGGTTTCGTAGTCGCCCTCGGGCGCCCGGAACTCGGTGGCGTCGGCCACCTCGTCGGTGCGCAGCAGGCCCGAGACCCGCCAGCCGTCGCCGATCTGGACCACGTCGGGGGTGGACTCGTCGTGTTCGTCGCGGATGTCGCCGACGATCTCCTCGATCAGGTCCTCCACGGTCACCATGCCCGCGATCCCGCCGTACTCGTCGGCGACCAGCGCGGTCTGAAGCCCGCTGGCCTGGATCTGGGCCATCAGCGAGTCGCCGTCCAGCGTCGAGGGCACCACCGGGACCGGCTGGGCCAGGGTGTCCAGCCGGGTGCGGGCCCGCTCGGCGGCGGGCACCCGGAAGACCTGCTTGAGGTGCACGATGCCGATGGTCTCGTCGAGATCGCCCCGGGTGACCGGGAACCGGGAGTGGCCGGTCTCGCCGATTTTGGCGACCAGGTCGGCCACGGTGTCGTCGGCCTCCAGCGCGTCGATCTTGGATCGCGGGGTCATGAACTCCTCGGCGCTGCGGGCGCCGAACTGCAGGGAGCGGTCCACCAGCACCGCGGTGGTCTGGTCCAGCGAGCCCTGCCGCGCCGAGGTGCGCACCAGCGACACCAGCTCCTGCGGCGAGCGCGCCGAGCTCAGCTCGTCGGCGGGTTCGATGCCGAAGCGTTTGAGCACCCGGTTCGCGGCGCCGTTGGTGAGGTGGATCAGCGGGGTGAACGCCGCCGAGAACAGCACCTGCGGCCCGGCGACCACCCGGGCGGTCCGCAGCGGCACGGCGACGGCCAGATACTGGGCCACCAGCTCGCCGAACACCATCGACACCGAGGTGGCGATGAACAACGCCACGATCAGCGCGGTGCCCTCAAGCCAGCGTTCGGGCAGCCCGATCGCGGCCAGCGGCCCCTGCAGCAGCCGGGCGATCACCGGCTCGGCCAGGTAACCGGTGATCAGGGTGGTGATCGAGATGCCGATCTGCGCCCCGGACAGCTGGAAGGACAGCGTGCGATGGGCCCGCTGGACCATCTTGTCCCGCCGGCCGCCGTGGCGGGCGTTCGCGTCGACGGTGCTGCGCTCCAGCGCGGTCAGCGAGAACTCGGCCGCCACGAACACGGCGGTGCCGAGGGTGAGCAGCACGAAACCGGCCAGGCTCAGCAGGATGGACAGCGTGCTCATCGGGTCCTCGGGGCGGTGGCGCCGGGCCGGGTGCCCGGCCGCCTAGAGGAGGGCTCGGCGTCTGGTTCTGCGGCGGGGCCTTCGGTCCGATCTACCGAAGTCGCGTCCGGGGCCCCGACGGGCGCCTGCGGCACGTGATCCCTTTCGCTCGTGGTGTGGTGCAGCCCCAATGGTAGCGGCTGGACCGCCCGCGGCGGGCTCACCAGCCGGTCGGCAGCGGGTGTCCCTCGGCGAAGCCGGCCGCCGACTGCACCCCGAGCACCACCCGTTCGTGCAGTTCGGCGATGGTCGCCGCACCGACGTAGGTGCAGGTGCTGCGGACCCCGGAGGTGATGTGGTCCAGCAGGTCCTCCACCCCGCCGCGGGCCGGGTCCAGCGCCATCCGGGAGGTGGAGATGCCCTCCTCGAACAGCGCCTTGCGGGCCTGGTCGAACGGGCTGTCGCCGCTGGTCCGCGCGGCGACCGCGCGTTTGGACGCCATTCCGTAGCTCTCCTTGTACGGCCGGTTGTCGCGGTCGAGCATCAGGTCGCCGGGGGACTCGTAGGTGCCGGCGAACCACGACCCGATCATCACGTTGGACGCGCCGGCCGCCAGCGCCAGGGCGACGTCCCGCGGGTGGCGCACCCCGCCGTCGGCCCACACGTGGCCACCCAGTTGCCTTGCGGCAGAGGCACATTCGAGGACAGCGGAGAACTGTGGCCGTCCGACGCCGGTCATCATCCGGGTGGTGCACATCGCACCCGGGCCGACGCCGACCTTGACGATCGAGGCGCCGGCGTCGATCAGGTCCCGGGTGCCCTCGGCCGAGACCACGTTGCCCGCGGCCAGCGGGATGCCCAGGTCGAGGGCGGCCAGCGTCTTGATGGCATCGAGCATCTTGACCTGGTGCCCGTGCGCGGTGTCGGCCACCAGGACGTCGACGCCGGCCTCGGCAAGCGCCTGACCCTTGGCCGCGACGTCGCCGTTGATGCCGACTGCGGCGGCGATCCGCAGCCGGCCCGCCACGTCCACCGCCGGGGCGTAGATCCCGGCCCGCACCGCGCCGATGCGGGTCAGCACGCCGGCCAGTGAGCCGTCGGGTTCGGTGAGCACCGCCACGTCGATCGGCGCGTGCTCGAGTAACTCGAACACCCGCCTGGGTTCGGTGTGCGCCGGGGCGGTCACGAAGTCGGTCACCGCGATGTCGCGGACCCGGGCGAACCGGTCGACGCCGACGGTCGCCGCCTCGGTGACCAGGCCGACCGGCCGGCCGTCGGAGATGACCACCGCGGCGCCGTGCGCCCGCTTGTGGATCAGCGCCACCGCGTCGGACACCGAGTCCTCCGGGCCCAGCGTCACCGGGGTGTCGGCCACCAGGTCGCGGCTCTTGACGAATTCCACCGTCTCGCGCACCGCGGTGATCGGCAGGTCCTGCGGCAGCACCACGATGCCGCCGCGCCGGGCCACCGTCTCGGCCATCCGCCGCCCGGCCACCGCGGTCATGTTGGCCACCACGACCGGGATGGTGGTGCCGGTGCCGTCCGCGGTGGACAGGTCCACGTCGAACCGCGACGACACGTCCGATCGGCTGGGCACGATGAAGACGTCGTCGTAGGTCAGGTCGTGCAGCGGCCGGTGACCGTCGAGGAATCGCACAGCGGCTCCTAGACCTCGATCTCGCTGTGGTCGCCGCTCCACAGGGTGTGGAATCGGGCGGCCGGGTCGGCGTCGATGCGGCCGTAGGTGTGCGCGCCGAACAGGTCGCGCAGGCCCTGGGTGAGCGCGGCGGGCAGCCGTTCGGTGCGCAGCGCGTCGTAGTAGGACAGCGCGGAGGCGAAGCCGGGGATCGGGATGCCCAGCTCGGTCGCGGTGACCACCACCCGGCGCCAGCCGTCGATGGCGGCCTCGATGGCGCTGCGGAAGTACGGGGCGACGATCAGCGTCGGCAGGTCCGGGTTCTCGTCGAAGGCCTCTTTGATGCGGTTGAGGAACTTGGCCCGGATGATGCAGCCCCCGCGCCAGATGGTGGCCAGGTCCCCGGGCGTGATGTCCCAGTCGTATTCGGCCGAGCCGGCCTGGATCTGGTTGAAGCCCTGGGCGTAGGCGATGATCTTCGACGCGTACAGCGCCTGGCGGACGTCGGAGGTGAATTGCGCTGCGTCCGTGGGCCGTTGACCCAGCGTTCCGGCGGCCAGCCCGGTGGTGGCCCGCCGCTGGGCCACCGAGCCGGACAGCGCCCGGGCGAACACCGCCTCGGCGATTCCGGTGACCGGCACCCCGAGGTCGAGGGCCGACTTCACCGTCCAGCGGCCGGTGCCCTTCTGTTCGGCCTCGTCGAGGATGACGTCGACCAGCGGTTTGCCGGTCTTGGCATCGGTCTGGCTGAGCACCTCGGCGGTGATCTCCACCAGGAAGCTGTCCAGATCGCCGGAGTTCCACTCGGTGAACACCTCGGCGATCTGCGGCGCGGCCAGGCCCAGGCCGTCGCGCAGCAGCTGGTAGGCCTCACCGATGAGCTGCATGTCGGAGTACTCGATGCCGTTGTGCACCATCTTCACGAAGTGACCGGCGCCGTCGGGGCCGATGTGGGTGCAGCACGGGACGCCGTCGACGTGCGCGGAGATCTCCTCCAGCAGCGGACCGAGCGACGTGTACGACTCGGCCGGGCCGCCGGGCATGATCGACGGCCCGTTCAGGGCGCCCTCCTCGCCGCCGGAGATGCCGGCGCCGACGAAGTGCAGGCCGCGCTCGCGGATGGCCTTCTCGCGCCGGATGGTGTCGGTGTAGAGCGCGTTGCCGCCGTCGATGATGATGTCGCCGGGTTCCATGGCGTCGGCGAGTTCGTTGATCACCG
>CAZHUU010000126.1:0-13940 GCA_964535335.1 uncultured Mycobacterium sp. | reverse complement strand
ACGGCCACAGCGCCGAGGAGAACCAGGTGTCCAGGACGTCGGGGTCCTGCTCCCACCCGGGTGGGGGCGTCTCGTCCGGCCCGACGCAGACCTTCTCGCCGTCGGGTCCGTGCCAGATCGGTATCCGGTGTCCCCACCACAGCTGGCGCGAGATGCACCAGTCGTGCATGTCGTCGACCCAGCCGAACCAGCGCGGCTCCAGGCTCTTCGGGTGGATGACGATGTCACCGTCACGCACCGCGTCGCCGGCCGCCTTGGCCATCGACTCGACGTTGACCCACCACTGCAGGCTCAGCCGCGGCTCGATCGGCTCGCCGCTGCGCTCGGAGTGCCCGACGCTGTGCAGGTAGGGCCGCTTCTCGGCGACGATGCGGCCCTGGTCAGCCAGGGCCGCCCGCACCGTCGCCCGCGCCTCGAACCGGTCCATGCCGTCGAATTGTGTTCCGGTGTCGGCGATTCGGCCCCGCTCGTCCATCATCGACGGCATCGCCAGGTTGTGCCGCATGCCGATCTCGAAGTCGTTGGGGTCGTGGGCCGGGGTGACCTTCACCGCGCCGGTGCCGAACTCGGGGTCGACGTGCTCGTCGGCGACGATGACGATCTCCCGCTGCAGGAAAGGGTGCGGCAGGGTCTTGCCGACCAGGCTGCGGTAGCGCTCGTCGTCGGGGTGCACCGCGATCGCGGTGTCGCCCAGCATCGTCTCGACCCGGGTGGTGGCCACCACGATGTGCGGCTCGGAGTCGTCGAGCGAGCCGTACCGGAACGACACCAGCTCGCCCTCGACATCGGCGTACTTGACCTCCAGGTCGGAGATCGCGGTCTGCAGCACCGGCGACCAGTTGACCAGCCGCTCGGCCTGATAGATCAGCCCTGCGTCGTAGAGGCGTTTGAAGATCGTGCGCACGGCCCGGGACAGGCCCTCGTCCATGGTGAACCGGTCGCGACTCCAGTCCACGCCGTCGCCCAGGCGGCGCATCTGCCCGCCGATGGTGCCGCCGGACTCGTGCTTCCAGTCCCAGACCTTGTCGACGAACAGCTCGCGGCCGAAGTCCTCCTTGGTCTTGCCGTCGGCGGCGAGCTGTTTCTCCACGACGCTCTGGGTGGCGATGCCGGCGTGATCCATGCCGGGCAGCCACAGCACCTCGTAGCCCTGCATGCGCTTGCGCCGGGTCAGCGCGTCCATCAGCGTGTGATCCAGGGCGTGGCCCATGTGCAGGCTGCCGGTCACGTTCGGTGGGGGCAGCACGATCGAGTACGGCGGCTTCGGACTGGAGGCGTCGGCCGCGAAGTACCCGGCGTCGACCCACCCCTGATAGATCTCGGTCTCTACCGCACCCGGCTCCCACGACTTGGGGAGGGCCTCGGCGCGAGAGTCAGGAGTGGTGGTCACCCGTCAATTCTAGGAACGGGTGCGCAGCGGTGGTCGGCCGACCTGTGCGCCGGCCGAACCGCTACCGCCGTCCGCCCTAGCCCTTCCCGCCCAGGAGCCCGCCCAGGATGTTGCCGATGGCGCCGCCCTGCTGGCCACCGAGCACGCTGCCCAGGATGCTGCCGAGCGGGTTGTTCCCGCCTCCGCCACCGCCGGACGCGCCGCCGAGGATGCTGCCCAGCACGTCGCCGAGCCCGCCGCCGGAGCTTGCCGCCTGGGTGGAGGCGCCGGCCTGGTTCCCGGCGAACTGCTTGCCGATGTAGGCCAGGACGATCGGGGCCAGGATCGGCAGCAGCCGCTTGATCAGGTCGCCACCGCCGGCGCCGGTTCCGGCGAGCGCCGAGGCGACCTGGTTGGTGTCGTTGCCGCCGAAGATGCGGGCGACGAACTGCTCACCCTGGCCGGTGTCGACGTCGTCGACGTTCACGCCGCCGTCGATCAGGCCGGAGGCGCCCTCGGTGGCGATGGCTGACTCGAGCTTGCTGGAGTCGATGTTGTCGGAGACCACGTTGTGCTGGATGCTGCCGAGCAGCGTGGGCACCAGGGTCTGGATGGCCTGGTTCACCTCGCCCTGATCAGCGCCGAGCTTGCTGGCGATATCCGCCACCGGGATCTGGTTGTAGAGGTCTTCGAGACCGGCCATGAGGATGCTCCACCTTCGCTGCTGGATCGGTAATCGGAGCCGAGACTAGTCCAGCCGGAGCCCTCCTGGAGTATTTACGCTCAGAGTGGAATTCAGTTAAGCCGGGCGGTTCCCAGTTCGATTCCGGCGGCCGGGAACCGGGCCAGCAGCGCGTCGCCCATTGCCGCGGCCGGGGTCAGCACACCGTGTAGATCGGACAGCTTGTCGCGGTCGAGTGCCAGCGCCAGACCGCACTCCCCGAGCATCACCGACGTGGCCTTGTACCCGGGATCGCCCTGCTGGGCCATGGTCGCGACGTAACGCGCGCCACTGGTGGTGGTGGTGTACGTCTCGGCGCGGTAGTAGCCGCTGTTCTGCATCTCCTCGCTGGGCCCGGTCCCGGGCTTGGGCACGATGCGCTCGACCAGCCCGCGCGGCAGCAACCGGAAGAACCTGCTGCCCAGGGCGATGGCCCCGTTGTTCGCGGCCGAGGCCACCGCCGAGAGCACCGGGGCGAAGACCGACGAGCCGACGCTGAGGTGTTCGGCGTAGCGGAACCGCTTGCCGTAGGCGTAGCCGAGCAGGGCATTGCTGCGGCGCACGATCCTGGTGTTGTACAGCGCCATGCCGAAGCCGGTGGTCCACACTCCCGCCAGTTCGGGGGCGATGTCGCGGCCGCGCCGCCACGGCAGGTCGGGCTGCGGCCCCAGTTCGGGTTCGGCGGCGCGGTCCTGGCTCAGGGTGTACGGGTCCTCGAACAGGCGGCGGGTGTTGGGGTCGCTGGACGACGCGCGGAACACCTCGACCATCGAGGCGGCGGTGCCGCCGGACACCCCGCCCTTGAGGCCGCGCAGCACCCAGTTGGTGTCGCCGAGTTCCCCGGTGCCGTCGTGCTGGGCCCGCCGGTAGAGCGCGAACACGCTCATGTCCGAGGGGATGGAGTCGAACCCGCAGGCATGCACGATGCGGGCCCCGGTGTCGACGGCCTCTTTGTGATAGTCGTCGATGCTCTGCCGCACGAACATCGCCTCGCCGGTGAGGTCGGCATAGTCGGTGCCCGCCGCCGCGCAGGCCGCCACCAGTGGCAGGCCGTATCGGCTGTAGGGGCCGACGGTGGTGACGACCACCCGGGTCCGCGCGGCCATGTCGTTGAGCGACGACGGCGAACCGGCGTCGGCGGTCAGGATCAGCCAGGACTGGGCGGATTCGCCGAGCGTCTCGCGCACCGCGAGCAGCTTCTCGGGTGAGCGCCCGGCCAGCGCGATCCGGGCATCGCGCCCGGCCCGGGCCAGGTACTCGGCCGTGAGCTTGCCGACGAAACCGGTGGCGCCATACAGGACGATGTCGAATTCACGCTGCTCTGCGGTCATGGCCGCCAACCTACCGGGGCACCGCCCTCACCCGAAAAACTCCCGGAGCGCGGTGGCCGTCTCCGCCGGCAGCTCCTCCGCGAGGAAATGTCCGGCGTCGAGCGCCCGACCGCTGACCCGGCCCGCGCACTGCGCCTGCCACAACGACAGCGGATCGAACAGCGCCTCGACCACACCGCGCCCACCCCACAGCACCAGGGTGTCGCAGGCGATCTTCTCCCCCGCCGCGCGCGAGGCGCGGTCGTGTTCGAGGTCGATGGTGGCCGCGGCGCGGTAGTCCTCGCACATGGCATGGACGGCCGCCGGATCGTCGAAGCACCGTTCGTAGGACGCCAATGCCGCCGGCTCGATGTGGGCCAGCCCGGCCGCGCCCCACCCGCCGAGCGTCCAGTGCAGATAGAACAGCCGGTCGCCGCCGATCATCGTCTCGGGCAGCGGGCTCGGCTGGATCAGATGGAACCAGTGGTGATAGAACGTCGCGAACCGCATGTCGGTGGCCTCGTACATGTCCAGGGTCGGCGCGATGTCGAGCACCGCCAGCCTGCTGACCGCGGCGGGGTGGTCGAGGGCCAGCCGATGCGCCACCCGCCCGCCGCGGTCGTGGCCGCACACCGCATAGCGCTCGTGGCCGAGCGCCAGCATCAGGCCGGCGATGTCGGCGGCCGTCGCCCGCTTGGAATACCGGACGTGCCCGGGGTCGCCGGGCGGCTTGCCGGAGTCGCCGTAGCCGCGTAGGTCGGGCAGCACCAGCCGGAAGTGCGGCGCCAGTTGCCGGGCCACCCGGTGCCACATCGCGTGGTTCTGCGGGAAGCCGTGCAGCAGCACCAGCGGCGGTGCGGCGGCGCGACCGCCGACGCGGGCATGGATCGTGAGTTCCCCCGCATCATGGTCGACGGCGGCAAAGCCGGCGAACCAGTCGGACGTATCGGTCATGCGGCCCTCCCCGCTCGATGCCACCGACGATATCGTCGGCGGATGGCCGAGATCGTCGTGATCGGTGCCGGCATCGCCGGATTGGCGACCGCCGGGGCTCTTCAGCAGCACGGCCATTCCGTCGCCGTGATCGAGGAGCGCACCGACACCGGTTCGGGTGCCGGCATCAGCATCTGGCCCAACGCCCTGGCCGCATTGGACGTCCTCGGCCTCGGTGACCGGGTGCGGGCGGCCGGCGGCCGGGTCACCGGCGGGGCGATCCGATGGCGGGACGGCAACTGGCTGCGCCGCCCGTCACCCGAGCGGATCGTCACCGCGCTGGGCGAACCCCTGGTGGTGATCCAGCGAGCCGCCCTGCGCGACGTCCTGACCGGCGCGCTGGCACCGGGCACCGTCGTCGACGGGGTCGCCGCCCGCGCGGTGGCCGTCGGTGCGGAAGGGGTGCGGATCGAGATGTCGGACTCGACGGTGCGGGAAGCAGACGCGGTGGTCGGCGCCGACGGCACGCATTCGATGGTCGCGCGCCACCTGAACGGCCCGCTGATGCATCGCTACGCCGGTTACACCGCCTGGCGTGGCGTCGCCGCTATGGCCGTGGACGACGCCGTGGCCGGCGAGACGGTCGGGCCGGGCGCGGAAGTGGGCCATGTGCCGATGGGCACCGACCGCACCTACTGGTTCGCCACCGAACGGGTCGCCGAGGGCAGCCGGGCGGCCGAGGGCGAGCTGCCCTACCTGCGCGCGAAGTTCGCGGCCTGGGCGGACCCGGTGCCGGTGATGCTGGCCGCCACCGACCCCGCGGACGTGCTGCGCAATGACCTGTACGACCGGGACCCGGCCCGCCGCTGGGCCGGCGGACCGGTGCTGCTGGTCGGCGACGCGGCCCATCCGATGCGGCCGCATCTGGGCCAGGGCGGCTGTCAGGCGCTCGAGGATGCCGCCGTCCTGGCCGCGATGGTCGAATTGTGCCCGGACCTGCCCGCCGCCTTCTCGGCGTTCGAGTCTTTCCGCCGGCGACGGGTGGCCGGCGTGGTTCGCGAGTCGCGGACCCTCGGACGCCTGGTCAACCTGCGGCCCACTGCGCTCAGCGCGGTGGCGAGCCGGGCGAGCGTGCTGGTGCCGGAGACACTGGTGACCCGGCACCTGGCCACCCTCGCCGCGCGATCCGCCTTTCGGCTCCCCACGCAAAGCGGCGCCCAGCCGGCCTGAGCCGTCTGGGCGCCGTTCGGGTCGCTGTCGGGGTGGTTACCGGCCGCCGAGCGCGCCGGTCAGGTTCTGGCAGATCTTGCCGAAGTCGATCAGTCCGAGCGGGCCGCGGCCGAAGTTCCCGCACACCGACTGGGCCGGGGCGGCGGTGGTGTACGAGACGGGAATGGTGGTGGCCGAGGTCGGGGTGAGGCCGGGGACGGCGGGAGTGCCGGCCAGCTTGCCGCAGGTCGGCCAGGCGCCCAGGCCCTGCTTGGCCACTACGTTCTCGGCCACCCGGATCTGCTCGGCACGCGAGGCGGTCGCGGGCGAACCGACGCCGCCGTTGGCGGTCCAGGTGGCCGGCTTGAACTGCAGGCCGCCGTAGAAGCCGTTGCCCGTGTTGGCGCCCCAGTTGCCACCCGACTCGCACTTGGCGACGGCATCCCAGTTCAGGCCGCTGTCCGCGGATGCCGTCCCACTGCCCAGCGCGAATGCGGCCAGGGCCAGCCCGAGGGCGAAGGTGATGAGGGTGGCGATCTTGCGGATGGCGTTCACTGGATTCCCTTTCCCGACGTAAGGGCCGCATAGCGTGCGGTTGTGATGTGAATCGCAGGCCCTGAGGCAGGCGTTACAGTCGGGTCAATTGATTTCTCTGAGAAATCTGTGAGAAGAGATGCCGCAGATACAGAAGTGGCGCCGGATCAGCCGATCCGGCGCCACTTCGTCAATGCTGGTGCGGTTTAGCCGCGGCGACCGCAGACCGGCCAGGCGCCGATGCCCTGGGTACGCAGGACGTTCTCCGCAACGCGGATCTGCTCCGAGCGCGAGGCCTGGTGCGGCGAGCCGCTGCCACCGTTGGCACGCCAGGTGCTCATGCTGAACTGCAGGCCACCGTAGTAACCGTTACCGGTCGCGATGGCCCAGTTGCCACCGGACTCGCACTGGGCAACGGCGTCCCAGTTGACGCCACTGTCGGCCTGGGCGGCGCCGGCCAGGGCCAGCGGTGCCACAGCGAGGGCGCCGCCGATGACGGCCATGCCGAAGGTCTTGCGGAGGTGCTGCAACTTCTATCCTTTCGCCGAGCATGTGCCGGGACACCTGGACGCCTGCTTCCAGGCGGTGTCGTCGGGGTCGTACCGTCTCGGTCGGGTACGACGGCGGTGGCCGGTGCGGGCAGTCGGGGTTGAGGCCAACCGATGCCCAGCGGCCCTTCGGCCTGCGGCCCCCGCACTCACACGCAGGGTTCTCATATCTGTAGTTATTTGCTCCCGAAAACGGGACCGGATAGGACCGTACGGAGCGAATTAGGTCAAGTCACATCACGACACGCCAATCTCGTTTTGATAACAACGCGATCACGAACGAAGCCTGTGAATTGTCCGTGCAGGTCAGCACGGCGAGTCGGGCGGGCCAGGCGAACTGACGTCTGAGTCAATTTTGTGACCTATATCACGGCGATTTTGGGGCTTGGGTCACACCGTTGGCGGCACATCGAGGGCCCCTCCGGTTGCATTCCGCCCACACCGACCTCGGCGCAGGAAGTCTCGGCCAGTACCGATCTGTCCACCCGCAACGCCGGTCGGCACGCCTGTGCCACAACGATTTTGGCGTAACGTGCACTCGGCGCGTTTCCAGTCGGACGGCGCGGTGCGGCGCGCCCCCGGACGCGAATCGGCCGGGTCGGTTCGGCCCCGGTCGGGCGACGCTCAGTGCGCGATGAGGTAGCCGAGGCGCCGCATCGCCATAGCGACGGGAGGGGTGCCGAAGCCCCGTTGGGCGACGCCCGCCAGGGTCAGCCGGGCCACCCACCTCCCACGGTCCGCGCCGGCCGGCTGAACTCCGTTGTGCCGGAGGGGGGTTCGTGATCTGCCCGTGACCGTCCGCCGGCGAATTGACCCGGCGGCGAATTGGATTCGGAAAATCATGCCGATTGCATAATTTTGCGACCGATTACCGCGTCATTTGCTGCGCCAGATCGGCAGCGGAGTTCATGTTCGTCAGGGTCCGGGTTTGCGGCAACACCACCCGTTGGGTCAGGACCGTGTCGGCCAGTGCCCGCATGCTGCGCTCCCCCGCGGTCACCAGCGCGTCGATCCGCCCGGCCAGGCGGGTGCGGTAGACCCCGGCCAGGTAGTGGTCGCGCCCGTCCCACGGCAGGACGATGTCGATGTCGGCGTTGTCGTAGGCCGCCACCTCGTCGATGACGTCGGTGGACAGATAGGGCATGTCCACCGCGCTGACGAAGGCCCGATCCAGGCCCGCCTGCGCCGCCGCGCGCAGTCCGCGACCGGTGGCCAGCAGGGGCCCGACGCCGCGGATGTCGTCGCGCAGCACCTCGGCCTGCACGGCGGGGATCGGCTGGCCGGGCGCGGCGACGACGAAAACCGGCTGGCAGCGCGCCCGCAGCACCTCGACGGTGTGTTCCACCATCGTCATGGCCGCGTCCGGGTGCGGCATGGTCGCCTTGTCGCGGCCCATTCGTCGCGATGCGCCGCCGGCCAGCACGACGGCGGCCAGCGCAGCGGTGGAACTCACGGCTGGACCGGGTTAGTCCACGGTCCAGGTATCGCGGCCCCGCAGCAGCGACTGCAACGCGTGCCGGTCGTGCGGGGTGGCGTCCCGCGCGGCGGTCACCTGCTCGCGCGCGGCGTCGTCGTAGCTGGGCCTGCTGACCTGCCGGAAGATGCCCATCACGGTGTGTTCGAGGTTCTGGTCGCTCAACCGCGACAGCGCGAACGCGTAGGCCGGGTCGTCGATCGTCGCGTCGTGGACCACGATCTCGCTGGCCGCCACGTCGGCGGTCTTGGCAACGTCCAGCCCGAAGCCCGACTTGACCACGCAGTACTCACCGTCGTTACCGAAGATGACCGGTTCGCCCTGGTGGACGTTGATCACCCGCTCCTCGGCGCCCTCCTTGCGCAGCACGTCGAAGGAGCCGTCGTTGAAGATCGGGCAGTCCTGCAGGATCTCGACGATGGCCGCGCCCCGGTGTTCGGCGGCGGCACGCAGCACCTCGGAGAGTCCCTTGCGATCGGAGTCCAAGGCACGGCCCACGAAGGTCGCCTCGGCACCCAGCGCCAGCGACACCGGGTTGAACGGGTGGTCGAGCGAGCCCATCGGGGTGGACTTGGTGACCTTGCCGACCTCGGAGGTCGGCGAGTACTGGCCCTTGGTCAGGCCGTAGATCCGGTTGTTGAACAGCAGGATCGTCAGGTTGACGTTGCGGCGCAGTGCGTGGATCAGGTGGTTGCCGCCGATGGACAGCGCGTCGCCGTCACCGGTGACCACCCAGACGGACAGGTCCGGGCGGGCCAGCGCCAGGCCGGTGGCCACGGTCGGCGCCCGGCCGTGGATCGAGTGGAAGCCGTAGGTCTCCAGGTAGTACGGGAACCGGCTCGAGCAGCCGATGCCGCTGACGAAGGCGATGTTCTCCCGGCGCAACCCCAGTTCGGGCAGGAAGTTGCGGATGGTGTTGAGGATGACGTAGTCACCGCAGCCCGGGCACCAGCGGACTTCCTGGTCGCTGGTGAAGTCCTTGGCCTTCTGCGGCTCGTCGGCGGTCGGCACGCCGGCGGTCTTCGACACGCCGGGTGTCAGTCCGAGGTCCGTCCCCATCAGGTCAGTCATGCACTCGCTCCCGCGCCCACGTCGACACCAGTGTTCACGGTAGCGGCCGCAAGCCTGGCAAACTTCACCTTATCGCTTTCCTTCTCGCCCAGCGTCCCGTCTAGAGCGGAGTCGATGATGCCTTCCAGCTCATCTGCCAGGAACGCCATCCCCTGCACCTTGGTGACGGATTGCACGTCGACCAGGTAGCGCCCGCGCAGCAGCAACGCCAGCTGCCCGAGGTTCATCTCGGGTGCGACGACCGTCGGGTAACGGCGCAGCACCTCGCCGAGGTTGGCCGGGAAGGGGTTCAGGTAGCGCAGCTGGGCGTGCGCGACCTTGATGCCGCGGCGACGGGCCCGGCGGCACGCCTCGCCGATCGGGCCGAAGGAGCTCCCCCAGCCCAGGATCAGCAGCTCGGCGTCGCCGGTGGGGTCGTCGACCTCCAGGTCAGGGACGGTGATGCCGTCGATCTTGGCCTGCCGCAGCCGCACCATCAGGTCGTGGTTGGCCGGCTCGTAGGAGATGTTGCCCGAGCCGTTGGCCGATTCCAGGCCGCCGATGCGGTGCTCGAGGCCGGGCGTGCCCGGGACGGCGAGCTGGCGGGCCAGCGTCTCCGGGTCGCGGGCATACGGGGCGAACTCCTCACCCGGCTTGGCGAAGGTGTGCGCGATGGGGGCGAGGGAGCCGACGTCGGGGATGCGCCAGGGCTCCGAGCCGTTGGCGATCGCGCCGTCGGAAAGCAGGATCACCGGGGTGCGGTAGGTCAGCGCGATCCGGGCGGCCTCGATGGCCACCTCGAAGCAGTCCGAGGGCGAGGACGCGGCCAGTACGGCCACCGGTGACTCGCCGTTGCGGCCGAACATCGCCTGCAGCAGGTCGGCCTGCTCGGTCTTGGTGGGCAGACCGGTCGACGGACCACCGCGCTGTACGTCGACGATCAGTAGCGGTAGTTCAGTCATCACCGCCAGCCCGATGGCCTCGGACTTCAGCGAGACCCCGGGGCCGGAGGTGCTGGTCACGCCCAGCGCACCGCCGTAGGAGGCGCCGATCGCGGCGCCGATGCCGGCGATCTCGTCCTCGGCCTGGAAGGTCAGCACGTTGAAGTTCTTGTGCCGGGACAACTCGTGCAGGATGTCCGACGCCGGGGTGATCGGGTAGCTGCCCAGCACCACCTGGGTGTCGGCGAGCTGCCCGGCGGTGATGATGCCGTAGGCCAGCGCGGTGTTCCCGGAGATCTGCCGGTATTCACCCGGGGCCAGCTTGGCGGGCCCGACCTCGTAGGTGGTGCCGAACGCCTCGGTGGTCTCCCCGTAGTTCCAGCCCGCCTTCAGGGCGAGCACGTTGGCCTCGGCGACGTCGGGCTTGCGGGCGAACTTCTCCCGGATGAAGGTCTCGCTGGTTTCGACCGGCCGGCCGTACATCCACGACAGCAGTCCGAGGGCGAACATGTTCTTGGCCCGCTGACCGTCCTTCTTCGAGGCGCCGATGGCCTCGACCGCACCGAGGGTAAGGGTGGTCATGGCGACGGGCTGCACGACGTAGTCGGAGAGGCTGTCGTCCTCGAGTGGATTGGTCTCGTAGCCGACCTTGGCGAGGTTGCGCTTGGTGAACTCGTCGGAGTTGGCGATCACCAGACCGCCGCGGGGCAGGTCGTCGATGTTGGCCTTGAGCGCGGCGGGGTTCATCGCCACCAGCACGTCGGGGCGGTCACCGGCGGTGAGGATGTCGTAGTCGGCGATCTGGATCTGGAACGACGACACCCCGGGCAGGGTGCCCTGGGGCGCACGGATCTCGGCCGGGTAATTCGGTTGCGTCGCAAGGTCATTGCCGAAGAGCGCGGCTTCCGAGGTGAACCGGTCACCGGTCAGCTGCATACCGTCGCCGGAGTCTCCGGCGAACCGGATCACGACCTTTTCGAGTTTCTCGCGGTTAGCGGCAGCTCCGTTGCCGTTCGGCCCCACGTGCACGCCTTTCGTTGGTTCGCTCCGGAGCCGATTCCGCGTCGCTGTCGACAAAGCGCGCCGCCGGAATTCTCCAAGCACCGGGTTGCTGTCACTCGTGGTACCGATTATGGCACTTTCTAAGGCAAGCCATGCCGACCTGTGGTACTGACACGCCGCGACGGGCGGTATCAAACCGCAGGTCACGGCCTCGGTCAGGGACCGGATGAGACACCGGTGTGTCGTTCGTCACTTTCCGAGAACGTCATTCCTAAGATTCCCGGGTTACCGGCGGGTAGCCCCGCCACGGCATCATCTCGGGGTGCCGGGGCGGGCCCGCGGCCGCCGGTCGAGTTCGCGGGCGACCAGTTCGCTGGCGAGTTCGGCCGCGCGTCGCGGGGCGGTGCCCATGGCCCGGTTCGCGACGTAGGACGACGTGAACATGTCACCCGCGCCGGTGGTCTGTACCCCTTCCACCCGCCAGGCCGCCGGCACCCGGGTGACCTTCCCCTCGGTGTAGATGTCACACCCCTCCGAGCCGTAGGTCACCAGGATCTCCGGGACGCCCAGGCGGGCGGCCGTCGCGGCGGTGAAATCGCCGTCGGCGACGATGACGGCCTCGTCTTCGGCGAGTTTGAGGATGCTGAGGTGCCGCAGCAGCTCGGGCGGGTAGTGCCGGTCGACGATCAGCGGTCCGAGCCGGGCGGCGCGGACCAGGCCCTGCCCGTCGTAGGCGAGCCGGTGTCCCCGCCCGGCGAGCAGGGCCAGGGTGGTGGCGGGAAAGTCGGTCCGCAGCAGCGGCGCCAGGTGCACCCAAGTGGTGCGGGGGTCGGCGGCCTCAATCTCGGCCGCGCCCCACACCGGGCCGATCGCCGCGACCGACATCCGGCGGTGGTCGAGGTCGTCGTAGTCGAGGCGAAACCCGCTCGTGCATGCCGCCGGCAGGATCCGGACCATCGACCCGAACCGCTCGAGCAGCGGCTCGAACAGTGCATGGTCGTCATCGGCGGCCAGGGCGACGATGCCGCCCTCGACACCCGCGGCGGACAGCGCGACCCCCGAGAACGCCGCGCATCCGCCGGGACTGGTGGGTGCGCCGTTGATCACGTCGACGGCCAGGTTGCCGAGCACGGTCACGCCGGGGATGAGCTGGCCGCGGTGTCGCCGCACGATCGGTCTCCTGATCCAGGGGCCGTCGCCCACCGTCAGACGTTGCCGCGAAATGCTAGTCGCCGGCCCCCGCGCACTGGCCGTCGACGTCGGTGGTCGGGCACCATGACAGTCATGTCCGACGCCTTCCCCGCCGCGCACTGGGGACGAGAAGACCTCAATCCGCTCTTCCGGCCCGTCCTGGCCTTCGCGAGTTCGGCGTTGGGCTCGCAGGTGATCCGTCGGCTGGTGCCGCTGGACCAGCGGGTGATGCGGGCCACCAAGGGCAAATACTCGATGTTCGGCCCGACGTCGCTGCCCGAACTGCTGCTCACCACCACCGGGCGCAAGTCCGGTCTGCGACGCACCTCGGCGCTGAGCTACCTGCGCGACGGCGACCGGCTGCTGGTACTCGGCAGCAACTTCGGCCAACAGCACCACCCCGGCTGGTCGTCGAACCTGATCGCCGAGCCCGAAGCCACCGTCGCACTCGGCGGCTCCGAGATACCGGTGACCGCGACGCTGCTGACCGGCGCCGAGCGTGAGCGGGGGCTGCAGCGGTTCCTGGCGTACCCGATGTATCAGGCCTATCGGACCCGCACCGACCGGGAGCTCAGGGTGTTCGCCCTGACCCGGCGGTAGCACCGGCCCTCAGAGGATGTACAGCATCTCCTGGTAGGTCGGCAGCGGCCAGAGATCATCGGCCACAACGCCTTCCAACTTGTCGGCCGCCTCCCGCACCGCCGCCATCGCGGGCAACAGCGAGTCGCGGGCATACAGCGCCTCTTCGAAGCTGCCCTCGACATGGCCGGCCAGCGCCTCCGTGAGTCCGCCCAGCGCACCGGTCAGCGCGGAGATCGGCGCCGAAACCGCCTGCAGCAGTGTGGTGTCGGCGTCCACGCCGGCGGCCTTCAGTGTCGCGACGTTCTGCGCCAGCTCGGTCTGGTAGCGGATGGCCGCCGGCAGGATCACAGTGGTGCCCAGTTCCAACGCCAGCTTGGCCTCGACGGCGATGGTCAGCGCGTATTGCTCCAGACGCACCTCGTAGCGGCTGTGCAGTTCGCGTTCGTTGAACACGCCGTACTTCTCGAACAGGGCGACGGTATCCGGCTTGATCAGCTCGGGCAGCGCGTCGGGCGTGGTCTTGAGGTTCGGCAGGCCCCGCTCGGCGGCCTCGATCTGCCAGTTGTCCGAGTAGCCGTCGCCGTTGAACACCACCGCCCCGTGTTCGGTGATGATGTCGGTCAGCAGCGTCTGCACCGCGGAGTCGAAGTCCTCCCCGGCACCGACGGCCGTCTCCAGCACGCTGGCGATGTAGTCGAACGAGTCGGCCATGATCGTGTTGATGATGATCATCGGCACCGCCACCGTCTGACCTGAGCCCGGCGCGCGGAACTCGAAGCGGTTGCCGGTGAACGCGAACGGGCTGGTGCGGTTGCGGTCGCCCGGGTCGGTGGGCAGCGTCGGCAGGGTGTCGACGCCGATGTGCATGACGCCCTTGCCCTTCGACGACGTGGCCGCCCCCTTGGCGATCTGCTCGAACACGTCGGCCAGCTGCTCGCCGAGGAAGATCGAGATGATGGCCGGCGGCGCCTCGTTGGCCCCGAGCCGGTGGTCGTTGGTGGCCGAGGCCACCGAGACGCGAAGCAACCCGCCGAATTTGTGCACCGCGCGGATGATCGCCGCGCAGAACACCAGGA
>CAZHUU010000125.1:0-14184 GCA_964535335.1 uncultured Mycobacterium sp. | reverse complement strand
CGGCGGTCGGGGTGCCACAGACCGCCATCGACGACGGCAGCGTGCCGGCCCGGACCATCATGCTGCCGCTGACCACCAACGCGCGGGCCAAGATGTCGCTGCTGCGCCGCGGCTTCGTCAAGATCTTCTGCCGGCCGGCGTCCGGCATGGTGATCGGCGGCGTCGTGGTGGCCCCGATCGCCTCGGAACTGATCCTGCCGATCGCGCTGGCCGTGCAGACTCGGGCGTCGGTGACCGAATTGGCCCAGACCCTGTCGGTGTATCCGTCGCTGTCCGGATCGGTGGTCGAGGCCGCACGCCGCCTGATGGCCCACGACGATCTCGACTAGCCTGGCACTACCGACGAGTAACCCTCAGGAGTGGTGGCAGTGAGCGACCCGATCCGCGGAGCGGGCAACGGCCAGACCTTTCTCGGACCGGCGCAACGCGCGGCGGCCTGGGAGCGGCTGGGCAGCGAGCAGTTCGACGTCGTCGTCATCGGCGGCGGTGTGGTGGGTGCCGGATGCGCACTGGACGCCGCCACCCGCGGGCTCAAGGTGGCGCTGGTGGAGGCCCGCGACTTCGCGTCGGGAACCTCCAGCCGCAGCTCGAAGATGTTCCACGGCGGTCTGCGCTACCTCGAACAGCTCGAGTTCGGGCTGGTGCGCGAGGCCCTGCACGAACGCGAGCTGTCGCTGACCACGCTGGCGCCGCATCTGGTCAAGCCGCTGCCGTTCCTGTTCCCGCTCACCAAGCGCGTCTGGGAGCGGCCCTACATCGCGGCGGGGATCTTCCTCTATGACCAGCTCGGCGGCGCGAAATCGGTTCCGGCGCAACGGCATCTGACCAAGTCGGGTGCGCTGCGGCTGGCGCCGGGCCTCAAGCGCAGCTCGTTGATCGGCGGGATCCGCTACTACGACACCGTGGTCGACGACGCCCGCCACACCATGACCGTCGCACGCACCGCCGCCCATTACGGCGCGGTGGTGCGGACCTCCACCCAGGTGGTCTCGCTGCTGCGCGAGGGCGACCGGGTGGTCGGCGTGGCGATCCGCGACTCCGAAGACGGTGCGGTCACCGAGGTGCACGGCCACGTCGTGATCAACGCGACCGGGGTCTGGACCGACGAGATCCAGGCGCTGTCGCGCGAACGGGGCCGGTTCCGGGTGCGGGCCTCCAAGGGCGTGCACATCGTGGTGCCCCGGGACCGGATCGTCAGCGAGGTCGCCATCATCCTGCGCACCGAGAAGTCGGTGCTGTTCGTGATCCCGTGGGGCACGCACTGGATCATCGGCACCACCGACACCGACTGGAACCTCGACCTGGCCCACCCCGCGGCCACCAAGGTCGACATCGACTACATCCTCAACACCGTCAACACCGTGCTGGCCACCCCGTTGACCCATGACGACATCGACGGCGTCTACGCCGGCCTGCGTCCGTTGCTCGCCGGTGAGAGCGAGGAGACCTCGAAGCTGTCCCGCGAACACGCGGTCGCGGTGCCCTCGCCGGGCCTGGTGGCGATCGCGGGAGGCAAGTACACCACCTACCGGGTGATGGCGGCCGACGCCGTCGACGCAGCCGCGGAGTTCATCCCCACCCGGGTGGCGCCGTCGATCACCGAGAAGGTGCCGCTTATGGGCGCCGACGGCTACTTCGCGCTGGTCAACCAGACCCAGAGCGTGGGCGCCCGCTACGACCTGCACCCCTACCGGGTGCGCCACCTGCTGGACCGGTACGGGTCACTGATCGACGAGGTGCTCGACCTGGCGGTCGACCGTCCCGAACTGCTCGAGCCGATCACCGAGGCCCCGGTGTACCTGAAGGTGGAGGCCGCCTACGCCGCCGCCGCCGAGGGCGCCCTGCACCTCGAGGACATCCTGGCCCGGCGGATGCGGGTCTCGATCGAGTATCCGCACCGCGGTGTCGACTGCGCGCGCGAGGTGGCCGAGGTGGTGGCCCCGATCCTGGGCTGGAGCCCGGCCGACGTCGACCGCGAGGTGGCGACCTACCTGGCGCGGGTGGAGGCCGAGGTGCTCTCCCAGACCCAGCCCGACGACGCGTCGGCGGACGCACTGCGGGCCGCCGCGCCGGAGGCACGCGCCGAGATCCTCGAACCGGTGCCGCTCGTTTGAGGCCAGTCCCACCCGCATCGACGACGATGCCGAGCGCAGCGAGGAGGAGGAGCGGCGCCATCCCACCTCTGCCGGTGCGGGACGGCCTCGGTCCGGCCCGGGTGCGCCTGCGCGGCGGCGCGGTCCTGGTCGAGTTCGCCGACCGGTTCGGCGAGGCCGCCGCGGCGAAGATCCTCGCCGGGGAGGTGGTCGACGCCGACGGCACCGTGATCACCGCGGCCACCGTGTTGCCGCCCGGCGCGCACGTCTACCTGTATCGCGATCTGCCCGACGAGGTCGAGGTGCCGTTCGGCATCCCGGTGCTGCACCGCGACGAGAACATCGTGGTGGTGGACAAACCACACTTCCTGGCGACCATGCCGCGTGGTGGCCAGGTCGCCCAGACCGCACTGGTGCGGCTGCGCCGGGAACTGGACCTGCCCGAGTTGAGCCCGGCCCACCGCCTGGACCGGCTCACCGCCGGGGTGCTGCTGTTCACCACGCACCGCGAGGTCCGCGGTGCCTACCAGACCATGTTCGCGCGCGGCCTGATCCGCAAGACCTACCTGGCCCGCTCCTCGGCTGAGGTCCGGGTGGAGTCACCCACGGTGGTGCGCAGCCGAATCATCAAGCAGCGCAGCCGGTTACAGGCCTTCGAGGAGCCCGGCGAGCCGAACGCCGAGACCCTGGTCGAGGCGCTCGGCGACGGTGTCTACCGGCTCACCCCGCGCACCGGGCGCACCCACCAGTTGCGGGTGCACATGGCCTCGCTGGGCCTGCCCATCGACAACGACCCGCTCTACCCGGACGTCCTCGAGGTCGCCGCGGACGACTTCTCCGCGCCGCTGCGGCTGGTGGCCCACCGGTTAGAGTTCGACGACCCGCTCACCGGCGAGTCGCGAAGGTTCGTCAGCTCAGCGGGGCTGTAGCCGTCCTCGGTAGGCGGCCGGGCTGCTACCGAACCACCGGTGGCAGGACCGGGTGAGCACGCTCTGCTCGGCATAGCCGAGCTCGCGGGCCAAGTGCGACAACGTGATCCGGGTGTCGCGTAGGTAGCGTTCGGTGAGCTCGCGGCGGACGCCGTCGACGATCACCGCGAAGGTGGTGCCGTCGGCGGCCAGTCGGCGCTGCAGCGCCTTGGGATGTAGGCGCAGCTGTTCGGCGATCAGTTCGAGGGTCACCCGGCTGCTGGGCAACAGTTGGCGCACGAGCGTGCGCACCGAGGCGATGGTGCGCGGTTCGGCGGCGGTGATGCTGGCCAGGTACTGCACCACCGCGTCGTGGGCAAGCTTGTCGCGTTGTAGCGGACGCGTCAGGTCCGCCGAGCGAGTCGTGAAACCCATTGCCGTGGAGCCGAAGATTGGACGGCAGCCGTAGTAGTGCCGATAGTCCTCGGCGTCGCTCAGCGGATCGTGAGTGAGGTGCACGGACAATGGGCCGTATTCGGCACCGAGCAGGAAGCGCAGCACGCGCAGCGTCACTCCGAGCGACAGCTCGTCACCTTGTGGGTGCGGGGGCAGGTCAGGGTCGATCGTCAGATACTCGATGAACGTGCGATCGGTATCGGCCTGCTGCGCGGTACGAAGGCTGATCGCCGGGCTGTAGGCGGACAGGAATTTCTCGAAGATCTGCAACGCGTCACCCACCGTGGCAGCCGTACGCGCTGCCACGCCGACAGGGCCGAGGATCTCGATCCCCTGCAGCAGTGCCAGCCGGCGGCCGAAGTCCGGGGTTTGGGTCACAGCGGCGGCGGATTCGATGACGGAGACGACGCGCCACAGTGGCACGAAGACGTCGTCGCGCCCGGCCGCCTCGGGATCGATGCCGGCGGCGGATAGCAGGGCGGAAGGATCACCACCCAGGTCAGCGACGAGGCGTGGATAGTTCGACAGCGATGTGCCCCGAACCACCGACATGTCCTCAAATGTGAAGTCTTTGTCCTGAACTGTCAAGACCGCTGCGTCGGTGGATGGGATCGTAGGAGCCAGCGGACCAGCTGAGCCGCATGACAAGTGGAAGGGAACGAAGGGATGATGCTCACCGCCTCCCGGGTGCGATCATGATCCGCACCGTCGCCATCACCGGTGGCGCGCGGGGTATCGGTCGCGCGACGGCCGAAGCCTGCCTTGCCGCAGGCATGAAGGTCGTCATCGGCGACATCGACGGCGCGGGGTCTGCGGCCGTCGCAGCCGAACTGGGGGATCGGGCGATGGGTCTGCCGCTCGACGTCCGCTCGAGCCGGGGCTTCGAGGCGTTCCTGGACCGGGCGGCGGACACCTTCGGTCCTCTCGACGCGCTGATCAATAACGCCGGTGTGGCGCCGATCGGGTTGTTCGTTGAGGAAGACCCCGTTGACACCCAGCGACTCCTGGACATCAATCTCGGTGGTGTGCTCACCGGCACCAGGCTGGCGCTCCAGCGATTTCTGCCGCGCCGGCATGGCCACATCGTGAACCTGGCCTCCTCCGCAGGTCAGATTGCGACGGCCGGCGGTGCCACCTACGCGGCGACGAAGCATGGAGTGGTCGGCTTCACCCGCGCCATCCGCTCGGAGACCCGAGGAACCGGGGTCAGGACAACCATCGTCATGCCTGGCATCATCCGCACCGACATGATCGCCGGCTTCGCCAAGGCACGGGGGACCCGAGTTGTGGAACCCGAGAAAGTGGCCGCGGGCATCCTCGACGCTCTGCGCACCGGCCGCGAGGAGGTCTTCGTGCCGAGGGAGCTCGGGCCGGTGGCTCGACTGGTCGCCGGCACGCCCCCGGGGATCGCCGACCGCATCAAGCGGCTGCTTCGGGCAGACATCGTCATGACAGGGGCGGACATGGCTGCCCGCCGCGGCTACAGCGATCGGATGACGGCGACCGTTGGGGAGGCCGTCGAATGAGCGTTATCGAGACCCGTCGGATCACCGTGAACGGCATCTCCACTTCGGTTCTGGTCGGGGGCTCCGGTGAACCGACCGAAGCCGTCGTGTTCGTGCATGGCAACCCAGACACCGGGTCCGACTGGATGCCGCTGATGACGCGGATCGGCGCGTTCGCCACCGTCGTCGCACCGGACCTGCCCGGATTCGGGTCGGCAGAAAAGGGTGTTGAGTTCGACTACACCATCGAGGGCTATGCCAGTTTCGTCGACGGGGTCATCAAGGCGCTCGGCATCAACCGCGTGCACCTGGTCGCGCATGATTTCGGCGGGCTGTTTGCCGCGACGTGGGCGGCCGACAACCCCGAGCGGGTCGCCAGCGTGACGTTCATCAACACCGGTGTCCTCATCGGCTACCGCTGGCACCGACTGGCCCGCATCTGGCGAGCACCGGTGATCGGTGAGCTGATGATGCGCCTGACGACGCCCGGGGTGGCTCGATTCGTGATCGGCCACGACAATCCGGGCCTGCCGGCCCCGTGGGCCGACACCGTGGCGGGCCACCTCACGCCACCAGAGACCAGGCGAGCGGTGCTTCGCCTGTATCGGTCGGCCGACACGAGGAATATCGAGAGGCTGGTGCCGAGGCTGCGAGAACGCGACCACGATGCTCTCGTCGTCTTCGGCGACGCCGATGTGTACATTCCCGTCGAGCAGGCGCACCGTCAGGCCGAGCCATTTCCGAGCGCTGAGATTCACGTCCTGCCAGGCGTAGGGCACTGGAGTTGGTTGGAGCGGACCGGTCAGGTAGCCGCATACCTGGTGCCGTTCCTGTGTCGGCGGGTTGGCAGCGTCGCAGCACTTAAAGATGAACCAAGACAAGGAGATTGAGATGTCCAATGCAGTAGACACCCGACCGGTCAACCTGGATGCGTTCGCCAAGCTTCCTCCCAACGCCCCGGTCTTCATGATCAACCTGCTGAAGTTCCACGCCGGTGACGGCTTGGCGCACTACCTGACCTACAGCCGCGAGGTGCAGCCGCACCTGGACCGCGTCGGCGGCAAGATCCGCTACGCCGGCGCCAGCCCGCACAACGTGATCGGCGACGGGGACCGGCCGTGGTGGGACGCCATCCTGGTGGTGGAGTATCCGTCGCCCCGGGCGTTCGTGGAGATGGTGCGCGATCCGGAATACCAGAAGGTGCACGAACACCGGGCCGCCGCGCTCGAGCAGGGCGATCTGGTCGCGACCTCGCAGTGGGTCACCGGCTGAGGTGGTCCAGGCCGGCTCTGAGGTATCTATGCCCTTCGGCTGTGACTTAAGGCCCCTAGCCGCCCCGAGTGATGTGGGTCACGATGCTGGCATGGACGACGACCACGAACTGATCCTGATTGCCGCGTACCGGGAGATCGACGCCGCCAGGACCGACTTCCGAGAACTCGAGAAGCGGGTCAAGCACGGGCTCGAGGTCAAAGCGGCGGCACTCGTCACCAAGGACGCCGACGGCCATCCGCATGTGCTGGAGGCGCACAACAAGCACGGCCGGCTGGCCGCCGGGATGGGCGCCGGATTGGGACTCATGGTCGGCTTGTTCGTTCCCCCCTTCGGTTTGGCCGTTCTGGTCGGCGGGGCGGCGGGCGCACTGGTCGCGTCGTTCGCCGACCACGAGGTGCGCACCGGGCTCAAGCGTGAGGTCGGTGAGGCGCTGCAGGCCGGCACCGGTGTGGTGATCTGCCTGGTCTACCCCAACGGCCGGGGGCCGATGGAGTCGACGCTGTACCGGGCCGACGACATCCGTGCGGTCCGGATGGACCGCACGACGATCGAGGGCCTCGACGCGCTGGTCGCCGAGGAGATGGCGAAGATCGCGCCCACGCCGCCCGCACCGGCTAGCGCTGGCACGACGGACACCAGTACGTAACCCGCTCCCCGGCGGCGTCGGACGATTCCGCCCGCCGGATCGGGCTGCCGCAGCGCCGGCACGGCTTACCCGCTCGGCCGTACACCCACAGCTCCTGACCCGGCCTGCGGTTGCCAGTGGTGGTGCGGTTCGCGCGTAACCGGTTGGCCCACAACATCTCCCGGGTACGCGTCACCACCCGGAGCAGGTCTGACAGGGTGCCGACCGAACTGGTGGGGAGTCGGCCGAAGACGAAGCACAGCTCGTTGCAGTACACATTGCCCACCCCGGCCAGTACCCGCTGATCCAGCAGTGCCGCGGCGATCGGGCGGCCCGGGTCGGCGGCGAGGTTGGCGGCGGCCAGCTGGGGATCCCAGTCGTCGCCGAGCAGATCGGGCCCGAGGTGAGCGACCACATCCTGGTCGTGCGCGCGGTCGAGGACCTCCAGTACGCCGAGATCGACTCCGGCGGCCCGGACGTCATCGGCCTCCAGGATGATGCGCACCTTGTGGTCGGTGCGCGCGGATCGGCCGCCGCGGGTGACCCGCCAGCTGCCGTCCATCTTCAGGTGCGAGTGGATGCTGGCCGCACCGACCCGGATGAACAGGTGTTTGCCCCGGCTGAGCACCTCGTCGACGGCCTGACCGGAGAGGTCGACCGTCGCGTACCGCGGCACCCGGATGTCGCAGCGGGTGAGGGTGGTGCCCACCAGCGCCTCGCGCAGGGCGGCCGCGGTGCGGAAGACGGTGTCTCCTTCGGGCATTAGCTCAGCCTAACCAGGGTTATGGGTCCATTACCGAGCCGAGGAGAGGCTTAGGTCACTACGGCCGACCGGATCTGCGGCCTATCTTGAACTCATGCAGGTTCGAGCCCAAGTCACCAAGCAGAAGATCGTCGATGCCGCCGTCGAAGTCTTCGACCAGTCGGGCTTCGGCAACGTCGACCTGCACGACATCCTCGACCGCGCCGACGTGACCAAGGGCGCGTTCTACTACCACTTCACCACCAAGGAAGCGGTGGCCAGCGCGATCATCGAGGCCGCCGAGGAGGAGTTCACCCCCACCATGGTCGGGATCCTGTCGGCGTCGCCGGCGGTGGAGAACCTGATCCGCGCCACGTTCGCCGCGGTGGCGCTGCACGAACGTGACCGGCTCAATCGGGTGGCCGACCAACTGCGGCAGTCGTTGGCGCAGGTCAGCGGCATCGGTGCGGCAACGTATCGGCGCCGGCAAGAAGTTGTGTACGACGTGCTCGCCGACGCGGTCACCCGGGGTATCGCCGAGGGCGACCTGTGTGCCGACGTCGACGCCGACCAGGTGGCCCGGACACTGTGGTCCTTCACCATCGGCAACCGAATCCTCGCGGTAGCTCTCGACCAGGACATCTTCGCCGGATTGGCCGGCGTCTGGCAGTTGCTGCTGCGGGCGATCGCCACCCCCGAGTCGGAGCCCTACTTCCAGCAGTTCACCGCCCGGATGGCCCAGCAGCATTCGAGCGCCTTTCGGCGCACCGCGACCGCGGGCTGATCCCGGCTACCGGATTCGCAGGCCGCGCGGCGTGCGGACGAATCCGGCGTCGATCAGGGCGTCCGCGGTGGCCCGCCGATCGCCGTGCGCCGCGGCCTCCAGCACCGGCACCCCGTCGAGCTTCTCGATGAGAATGCCGCCGACGCGGCCGCTGCCGACCAGCCCGGCCAGAGCGCCGGCCGCCGCCCGCTGGGCTTCGGGGTCGGCGCTGAAGTTGAGCAGCGATCGTCCGCCGCGCTCGGAGAACCACACCAACTCCCCGTCGACGAGCACCACCAGCGCGCCGGCCTTGCGACCCGGCCGGTGGCCGACGTCGGAGTCCGGGCGGGCTGGCCAGGGCAGCGCCGCGCCATAGGGGTTCGCCGGGTCGGCCGCGGCCAGTACCACCGCCCGGTAGTCCGGGCGCTCCGGATCCACCCCGTCGAGGTAGGTGCGCAGTCGGTCCACGGTCGACGCCACGGCGAACTGGGCGCCGCCCAGCGACTCCACGAAATAGCCGCGCTGGCAGCGCCCCGCCTCCTCGAAGCCGGTCAACACCTTGTACAGGGTGGCGAAACCACCCGGCACCCCTTCGGCGGCCACCGCGCCCTTGGTCAGCACCCCGTGGCGGTTCAACAGCTGTTCGGCCGCGAAATGGGCCCGCAGCGTCGAGTCCGGTTCGGGCGCGGGCAGCGCCGACCACCGGCCGGCCACCGTGGGGTCCGCGGGCCGGGCATGCGGGTGGGCGACCGAGTACCGGCTCAACCTCGGGGGGCGACGGTGCCGGTGCGCCGGTGCGGCGGCCCGTCGCGCGCCGGGACGACGTCCGCCGGACAGCAGCGCACGCACCGGGGCGAAGGTATCGCCGGTGACCCAGCCCGCCCAGATCAGTTCCCACAGCGCGGTTTTCACGGCATCCTCGGCGCCGTCGGCCAGCTGGCGGAAGAAGAACGCACCGCGTGCCTCGCCCGGCTGGCCCAGCACGTCGAGGATTGCCCGGTGGGTGTCGGTGACGTCGATCTCGGTCGGCGGCGACAGCGTCAGCGGTGCGGTGTCGGCGTGATGGAACGCGATCCAGCCGTCGCCGGCCGCGATCGAGCCGGCTCCCGACCAGGTCACCTCGCCGGACGCCAGCAGCTCGTCGAGCATCGCGGGCTGGTAGTCGCGCACCCGGGTCCCGAACACCAGTGGTTCGACCGCGGAGGCGGGCACCGGCACCCCGGCGAGCTGGTCGATGACCGCGGCCAGCCCGTCGACGCCGGTGGCGGCGGCGCCGCCGACCTGCTGCCAGGCCGGCAGGAAACGGGCGTACGCGGCCGTGCTGACCGGCTCCACCTGGGCCCGCAGCGCGGCCAGCGAGCGGCGCCGCAGGATGCGCAACACCTCGGCATCGCACCACTGCTCACCCCCCGCGGAGGCGGGGTATCCGGCTGAGCCCTCGGGCAGGTCGACGAATTCGCCGCGCACCAGCCTGCCGTCCACCGCCAGGCGACCCAGCACGTCACCGGCCACCCGCAGGCCGAGCCCGAACCGGGCGGCGGCCTGGCCGGTGGTGAACGGTCCCCGGGTGCGGGCGTAGCGACTCAGCAGTTCGCCCAGCGGGTCGGGCACCGCCTCGGTGAACCCGGCAGGCACCCCGACCGGAACCGCCACCCCGACCGCGTCGCGCAACCGGCCGATGTCCTCGATGCCCACCCACCAGGACTGGTCGGCATAGGACACCGGCAGCACGCGCCGGGCGGCATGCAGACCGTCCAGCCAGGCCCCCACATCGGCGGCGGTGCAGCGCTGCGCGACCTCGTCCTCGGTCAGCGGGCCCAGCAGCCGCAGCAGATCGGCCACCCCCTCGGCGTCGCGTGCCCGGCGATCCTCCGACAGGTGCTGCAACTGGCGGGCGGTGGCGGCGATGACCTCGGGGTCGAGCAACTCCCGCAGTTCGACCCGGCCCAACAGCTCAGCCAGCAGCGAGCTGTCGAGCGAGAGCGCCGCGGCGCGGCGCTCGGCCAGCGGGCTGTCGCCCTCGTACATGAACGCCCCGACGTAGCCGAACAGCAATGAGGCCGCGAACGGCGACGGGGTCTGCGTCTCGACCTCGACCAGCCGCACCCGGCGCTGGGCGATGCGGGCCATCAGATCGGTCAGCGTCGGGACGTCATAGACGTCCTGCAGGCACTCCCGCACCGTCTCCAGCACGATCGGGAAGTCGGGGTACTTGCGCGCCACGTCGAGCAGCTGCGAGGCGCGCTGGCGCTGATGCCACAGCGGCGACCGTTTGCCGGGGTGGCGACGGGGCAGCAGCAGCGCCCGCGCCGCGCATTCGCGGAACCGGGAGGCGAACAATGCCGAGCCGCCGACCTCGGTGGTGACCAACGGCTCGATCTCGTCGGCCTCGAAGACGAACAATTCTGCGCCGGGCGGAGTGTCCCCCGAATCGGCGAGAGTATCGGGCAACCTTACGATTATGCCGTCGTCGGAGGCGGTCGGCTTCTCGTCGATACCGTAACGCTCCAGCAGTCGTCTGCTGACGGCCAGCGCCAGGGGCCCGTGCACCTTGAGGCCGTAGGGGGAGTGCAGGATCACCCGCCAGTCACCCAATTCGTCGCGGAACCGTTCCACCAGCAGCGTGGTGTCGCTGGGTACCACCTTGGTGGCGGTGCGCTGATCGTCGAGCAGCTGCCAGAGGTTGTCGACGGCGTAGTCGGCGAAACCCAGCTCTTCGCAACGGGTTTCGAACTCCGCACGGTCCATCCCGGCCAGCTCGCCGGTGAACCTGCCGACGGCCTGCCCCAACTCGGCCGGGCGGCCGGCGTCGTCGCCGCGCCAGAACGGCAGCCGCGCGGGCTGCCCGGGAGCCGGGATGACCAGTACCCGGTCGTGGGTGATCTCGGTGATGCGCCAACTGGTGGCGCCCAACGAGATGACGTCACCGGGCCGCGACTCGTAGACCATCTCCTCGTCGAGTTCGCCTACCCGCGAGGGCTTTTCGGAATCGGTGGCCAGGTACACGGTGAACATCCCGCGGTCCGGGATGGCACCGCCTGAGGTGACCGCCAGCCTTTGTGCACCCGGCCGGGCGGTCAGCATGCCGGTGTCGCGGTCGTAGACCAGCCGCGGGCGCAGCTCGGCGAAGTCGGTGGACGGGTACTTGCCGGACAGCAGATCCAGCGTGGCCTCGAAGGCGCTGCGGGGCAGCGTGGCGAACGGGGCGCTGCGCCGTACCACGTCGAACCACTCGTCGGCGCTCACCGGCTCCAGCGCGCAGACGGCCACGGTGTGCTGGGCCAGGATGTCCAGCGGATTGGTGGGCACCTTCATGGTCTCGATCTGGCCGGCCAGCATGCGCTGCACGCTGACCGCGCAGCCGATGAGATCGGTGCGATGTTTGGGGAACAGCACCCCGCGGGAGATCTCACCGACCTGGTGGCCGGCCCGGCCGATGCGTTGCAACCCGCTGGCCACCGAGGGCGGCGTCTCCACCTGGATCACCAGGTCGACGGCCCCCATGTCGATGCCGAGTTCCAGGCTGGAGGTCGCGACGACGGCCTTGAGCCGCCCGCTCTTGAGGTCGTCCTCCACCGCGGCGCGCTGCTCCTTGGACACCGAACCGTGATGCGCGCGGGCCAGCAGCGGATCGGCGCCGTAAGTCTGGCCGCTGGCCATGACGTGCGCGGGCGGACCGCCGGGCACGGCCCGGTTCGGCGGGGCGGCCAGCTCGATGCCGGTGCGTTCGGCGTGAATCTCGTTGATCCGGGCGGTCAGTCGCTCGGCCAGCCGCCGGGAGTTGGCGAACACGATGGTCGAGTTGTTGGCCTCGATCAGGTCGACGATGCGGGCCTCGACGTCCGGCCAGATCGTGTTGTTCTCCAGGTTGGCCATGTCTGGGACCGGGACCTGGACGGTGAGCTCGAATGTCTTGGCGGCAGGCGGCGCCACGATGGTGGTCGGCCTACTACCTGATAAGAACCGCGCCACCTCCTCGGGCGGGCGGACCGTCGCCGACAGGCCGATCCGCTGGGCCGGGTTCTCCAGCAGCGCGTCGAGGCGTTCCAGCGACACCGCCAGATGCGCGCCGCGCTTGGTGCCCGCCACGGCGTGGACCTCGTCGACGATCACCGTCTCCACCCCGGCCAGGGTTTCCCGGGCGGCCGAGGTGAGCATCAGGAACAGTGACTCCGGCGTGGTGATCAGGATGTCCGGCGGCCGGGTGATGAGTTCGCGGCGCTGCGCCGGGGGAGTGTCACCCGAGCGGACGCCGACGCTGATCTGCGGCACCGGCAGACCGTCGCGTTCGGCGATGCGGGTGATGCCGGTCAGCGGGGTGCGCAGGTTGCGTTCGACGTCGACGGCCAACGCCTTGAGCGGGGAGACGTACAACACCCGGGTGCCCTTCGCGACGTCCTCGTGGGCCAGCCGGTCGATCGCCCACAGGAAGGCCGCCAGCGTCTTGCCGGAGCCGGTCGGTGCGATCACCAGGGTGTTGTCGCCGTTCGCGATGGCCGACCAGGCCTGCGCCTGGGCCGGGGTGGGCTCCACGAAGGTGCCCTCGAACCAGCCCCGGGTCAGGGGACTGAACCGGGACATCGGGGCCGAGGCCGCCAGGGAGCTCACCCGTCCAGAGTGCCAGGTGGCACCGACAGCGGCTCAGTCGATCGACGCGTAATCCACCCAGAGGTGGCGCGGCCCGCGGAACACCTGGTTGTGCCGGTAGGGCGGCGGGTCGACCACCAGTCGCGGCGAGCGCACCCGGCGCAGGAAGATCTCCAGGGCGACGTTGATCTCCAGGCGGGCCAGCGGACCGCCGAAGCAGGTGTGGATCCCGCTGCCGAAGCCGAGGTGCTCGTTGTCGGTGCGCATCGGATCGAACCGGTCCGGGTTGTCGAACTGGCGGGGGTCGCGGTTGGCGGCGGCCCACACCAGGAACACCGCCGACCCGGCCGGGATCCGGGTGCCGGCGATCTCGATGTCCGAGGTGGCCCACCGGCTCGGGAAGAACTGCACCGCACCCTGCAGGCGCTGCACCTCCTCGACGGTGCGGGGGATCAGATCGGGGTTGTCCCGCACCAGATCCCACGCGCCCTGGTTGCGCAGCAGCGTCATGATGCAGTTGCTGATCGTGTTGACCGTCGAGTCGTGGCCGGCGACCATCAGCAGGGCTGCGTTGGACTCGGCCTCGGCCTTCGACACCGGGCCGTCGGGGCCGTCGTCGTGCAGTGCCGCCGAGAGCAGTCCGGGTCCGGGTTCGCGAGCCAGGCGCTCGACCAGATCGTGGACGTAGGCGCCCAAGTCGGCCATGCTCGCCGCGGCCTTCGCCGCGGCCGCGCGGCCCGCCTCGGTGTCGCGCTCCGGACCCACGTCGGCGCCCTGCATGAAATCCATCACCCAGCCGTGGAACTTCGGCTCGTCGGCGATCGGAGCCCCGAGTACCCGGAAGATCACCGACACCGGGATCGGGTAGGAGAAGTCCTCGACAGCGTCCATCCGGGTGCCGCCGCGGGCCTTGACCTTGTCCAGCAACGAGTTGGCCAGGTCGACCACCATGGCTTCCATGCTCGGGATCAGGTCCGGGGTGTGTGGCGGCCCGAAGTGGCGCATGAACTGCCTGCGCATCCGGTCATGCTCGGGTGGGTCGGAGACCAGCATGCTCAGGTCGCCGCCCTGGGCGGCCTCCTCGGGTTCCAGGTGCACGTCCTTCTCGCCGAACAGGCCCGAGGGGCTGCGGCTGATATCGGAACTGATCCGCGGATCATGGGCCAGCGCAACGGCTTCCGGGTAGCCGGTGACCACGTACGTCTTCTCCGACACCTTGGCCACCGGTGT
>CAZHUU010000124.1:0-14348 GCA_964535335.1 uncultured Mycobacterium sp. | reverse complement strand
TGTACATCTCCTTGGAGACCACATCGGTGGACTCCCCCACCCCGCGGGCGAACAGCGCGGTGTCCTCGAAGATGGGCAACTCGATGTCGCCGTACCCGGCCCGGCGGGCGGCGCCGAGCAGACCGTCGCGGACCGCGACGAACTCGGCCGACTCCGGTGGCAGGTAGTCGGGAACACCCTTGGGTGCCTGGAATTCGCTCACAGGGTCAGACCTTCGAGGAACGGGTTGGTGCGGCGCTCGGCGCCGATGGTGCTGGATTCACCGTGTCCCGGTAGTACCAGGGTGTCGTCGTCGAGCACCAGCAGTTTTTCGACGATCGAGCTCAGCAGCGCGTTGCCGCTGCCGCCCGGCAGGTCGGTGCGGCCCACCGACTGCTTGAACAGGGTGTCGCCGGTGAACGCCAGCTGTCTCCCCGAGTCGCTGGGCTGCCCGCCGAAATGCCCCTCCACCCGGAAAACCACCGACCCGCGGGTATGGCCCGGGGTGTGGTCGACGGTGACGGCAAGGCCGCCCAGATCCAGCACGGCGCCGTCGCGATCGAGGTCGACGACCTGCCTGGGCTCGCGGAACAGCGCGCTCAGCGCGATCTGGCCCAACCGGGGCCCGACACCGCGGATCGGGTCGGACAGCATGTGCCGGTCTTCGGGGTGGATGAACGCCGGGCAGCCGAAGGTGTCGGCCACCTTCTGCGCCGACCAGATGTGGTCGATGTGCCCGTGGGTGAGCAGCACCGCCGCCGGGGTGAGGCGGTTTTCGTCGAGGATGCGCCGCAACGTCCCCATCGCGCGCTGACCGGGGTCGACGACGATGGCGTCCGACCCCTTGCGCGGGGCCAGCACGTAGCAGTTGCACGCCAACATGCCGGCCGGGAACCCGGTGAGCAACACGCCGTCCAGTTTCCCACCCGCTGGTTCGGGTGGGTTGTGCGACCCGCTCCAGGGTCAGCTGGCACACTCGGTCCCGACTCATCGACGACTCATCGGAGGACGCCCGCGGTGCCCACCAACGAACAGCGACGCGAAACGGCCAAGCGCAAACTCGAGCGGCAACTGGAGCGCCGGGCCCAGCAGGCCAAACGGCGCCGACTGCTGACCATCCTCGGCGCTGCGGTGGCGGCCGTCGCCGCGATCGCCGTGGTGGTGACCCTTGTCGTCACCCACAAGGACTCCGGCAAGTCCGACACGACCGCCAGTGGCGCGCCGTCCGACACGGCCGGGCCGACGACGCCGCCGCCCGCCACCGGGGGCCTGCCGCCGTTCAAGGCCGGCGCCAACCTGGGGGCCAACTGCCAGTACCCGGCCTCGCCCGAGCCGGCCAGCAAGAAGGTGGACCCGCCAAAGAACGGCAAGGTGCCGACCGACCCGGCCACCGTGAGCGTCAGCATGGCCACCAACCAGGGCAACATCGGGCTGCAGCTGGACAACGCGAAAGCCCCGTGCACCGTCAACAGCTTCGCCAGCCTGGCCCAGAAGGGGTTCTTCAACGACACCCCCTGCCACCGGCTGACCACGACGCCGGGGCTGGCCGTGCTGCAGTGCGGCGACCCGACCGGCCAGGGCACCGGCGGTCCGGGCTACCAGTTCGCCAACGAGTACCCCACCGACCAGTACCCGGCGGGTGATCCGGGGCTGCAGCAGGCGGTGACCTACCCGCGGGGCACGCTCGCGATGGCCAACGCCGGACCCGACACCAACGGCAGCCAGTTCTTCCTGGTCTACAAGGATTCGCAGCTGCCGCCGAACTACACCGTGTTCGGCACCATCGACAAGACCGGCCTGGAGACCCTGGACAAGATCGCGGCGGCCGGTGTCGCCGGCGGTGGCGGCGACGGCAAGCCGGCCACCGACGTGAAGATCAAGTCGGTGCTGCTGGACTGAGGGTATGACCCAGCCACCGCCGTATCCGCCGGCGCCCCCATACGGGGCGTACCGGTATCCGGCACCGCCGCCGACCAACGCGATGGCGATCGCGGCGCTGGTGAGTGCGGTCCTGTTCGCCCCGCTGGGCATCGTGGTCGGCCACATCGCGCTGTCGCAGATCAAGCGGACCGGCGAGGAGGGGCGCGGTCTGGCGATCGCGGGTCTGGTGATCGGCTACCTGGTGACGGTGTTGACGGTGGTCGCGGTGGTCGTCGGTGTGGTGTTCTTCGCGGCGGTGGTCAAGGGGTTTCGGGACTCCACCGACCCCGGTGACGCCTGGCCGCCGGAACGCATCACCGCAGCTCCGGTCAGCGACGAGTTGCCGCCGTTCCGGCCGCCGGCGGGTCTCGGCTCGAACTGCACCTACCCCGCCACGGCCACCCCGGCCGACAAACCGGCCACCCCGCCGCGGACCGGTGCGGTGCCCACGGTGCCGAGTGTGGTCCAGGCGGTCATGACCACCAACGCGGGCACGATCGGCCTGCAACTGGACAATGGCAAGGCGCCCTGCACGGTCAACAGCTTCGTCAGCCTGGCCCAGCAGGGCTTCTTCGACGACACCCCCTGCCATCGGCTGACCGCGGCGGCGGACCTGGCGGTGCTGCAGTGCGGCGATCCGACCGGCACCGGCGCCGGCGGCCCCGGCTACCGGTTCGTCAACGAGTACCCGACCAATCAATACCGCCCGTTCGACCCGCTGCTCAAGCAGGCGGTCAGGTATCCGCGCGGCACGCTCGCGATGGCCAACGCCGGGCCAGACACCAACGGTAGCCAGTTCTTCATCGTCTACCGCGACTCCCTGCTGCCGCCCACCTACACCGTGTTCGGACAGGTCGACGCCACCGGCCTGGCGACGGTCGACAAGATCGCGGGGGCCGGAATCAGCGGCGACCCCGAGGACGGGCGGCCGACCAAACCGGTGACGATCAGCGCCATTCGGCTGGAATAGGCTGTCGGCCAACCGGATTCGACCGCCCGGACCGCTGTTCGCGCCGCCGCGCGCAGGCCCGGGGAAACCGCCGCCCGGACCGTACCAATCACCCGTTTTTCCAATCAGCCGTTTCCCGATCAACATCGCGGTAGGCGTGGCACAATTCGCGCGAGGCAAATGTGAGCGAACGACCAAGCTTGATATCAAGAGTCTTCGGATCCCGCGGGCTGAAGGGGATCTCGGAGATCCGGACGTTCTTCCGGACCAACGAACAACCGATCTTCTTCATCGGTCCCACCGCATTCAACCTGCTCGGAATCGACCGCTGGGTCCGCGGGTTCGAATACGTCGTCTACTACGACTCCTGGGACGGCGCCCATCCCCGGGTGTTCACCCCGGCCAGCAAGCCGTACGTCGAGTTCACCAGCAGCGAGGAGATCAACAACTACCTGTTGCTCGACAAGGAAGTCCAGAGCTTCATGGAAGCCCGGTGCGCCGCGCACAAGGTCCGGCCGATGGTCGCCATGGTGTTCTTCGACGAGGAAACCGAGCGGATCTGCGCCGAGCTCGACTACAACCTGATCCTGCCGTCCGATTCGCTGCGCCGGCATCTGGATTCCAAGATCGTCACGACCCGGTTGGGTGAAGAAGCGGGCGCCCCCTCAGTGCCCAATGTCCTGGACCGGGCGAGCAGCTACGCCGAACTGACCACCAAGGCCACCGCGGCCGGTCTGGGTTCGGACCTGGTGGTTCAGACGCCCTACGGCGATTCGGGAAAGACCACGTTCTTCATCACCAAACAGGCCGAATGGGATCGCGACTGCGAGGACATCATCGGCCAGGACCTGAAGATCATGAAGCGGATCAACAACCACGCGGTGGCGGTCGAGGCCGTCAACACCCGGCACGGAACAGTGGTCGGGCCGTTCATGACCGACCTCACCGGCTACCCGGAGCTGACCCCCTATCGGGGCGGCTGGTGCGGCAACGACCTTTTCCCCGAGGCGCTTTCGGAGACGCACCGCAGCACCGCCATCGGCCATGTCCAACGGCTGGGCGATCGGTTGCGCAAGGAAGGCTACAAGGGCTTCTTCGAGGTCGACGTTCTCGTGGACCTCGACAGCGACGACGTCTACCTCGGCGAACTCAACCCGAGGATCTCCGGAGCGTCGTCGATCACCAATGTCACCGCGGGCGCCTACTCGGACATCCCACTGTTCCTGTTCCATCTACTGGAGTTCATGAACGTCGACTACGCCGTCGACGTCGACGACATCAACGAGCGCTGGCGGGAACTCGCGGCCGTCGACGTCTGGGCTCAGCTGATCATGAAAGAGCCCAACGAGGACGTCGAGCGCATCCTGGCCGCGCCGCGCACCGGCCGGTACCGGCTGGCTGAGGACGGCACGCTGACCTTCGTCGGCGTGACCAACGATTGGCACGACGTCACCCACGAGGACGAGTGCTTCTTCATGCGGGTCTACGGCCCGGGCGACTACCGCTTCAAGGGCGCCGACCTGGGTGTTCTAGTGACGAAGGGTCGCATGCAGACCGCTGAGGGGCTGACCACCCGGTGCCGCAAGTACATCGACGGGATCCGCGGGATGTATCAGAGCGAGCCGCTGCTCGAACCGCCGGCCGTGGTGCCGATCGGCTACGTCAAGTAGCTATGTGAAGTAGCTACGTGCAATAGCGGCCGCGGTCAGCTGTGGCCGCGCTCGCGACCCTCGACCACCCCGATGGGTCCACTCAGATTGGCGCGGTGGTGGCCGACACCGGACAGCCCGGCCGCGTACTGGCCGGCAGCGACGAAGGCCCGGACGGTGTCGAGCAGGAAGGCCGGATCCTGGGCCGTCGGCCATGACGAGAACTTCACCGACACGGTGCGCGTCGCCCGGTCGACCAGCACCATCTGGCCGTGAATCCCCAGGCACACCTGCAGGTCGCCGAGCAGCCCGGGCATGAACCAGAACTGGTTGCGGTACCACCCGCCGGTGAGGAACGGCTCGGAGTCCGACGCCGCGAACGCCGCCCTGATGTCGGGATCGATGGTGCGGGACTGGGTGATCCACCCCCTGGGGACCACCGCGGCGTCGTCCACCATCCCGTCGTCGAGCAGCATCTGACCGAATCTCGCCAAGTCGAGGGCCCGCGCCGACATTCCGCCGTCGTGGATCGCCGAACCGATTCCGTCGCAAGTGATCTCGGCATCGAACTCGGCGCCGATCGGCTGCCAGACCAGGGTGGAGATCAGTTCGGCCATCCGGGTCCCGCCGGCACGTTCACACACCCAGCCCAGCATGTCGGTGTCCGCCGAACGGTAGACGAACGGTCCGCCGTGCGCGGAGCCCGCGGCCAGCGTCGTCATGTAGCCGTACATCCCGCGCACATCGTCGGCGCCCGAACCCGGCCGCCAGCCCATGTACCGCTCCATCACCCGGACCTCGGCGTGCGGGTTGGTGTACTCCTCGCTGAACTTCACGCCGGTGCGCATATCGAGCAGGTTGCGGACGGTCGCCCCGCCGTAGCCGGAGCCGGCGATCTCGGGCACATAGGTGCTGGCCTGTTCGTCGGGATCCAGGTGACCCTGGTCCACCAGGATTCCGGCGACACAGCCGACCACCGACTTCGTCACCGACATCATGATGTGCGGGGTATCGGGCGCCATCCCGTTGGCGTAGCTCTCCAGGACCACCCGACCGTCGTGCACGATCACCACCGCGTCGGTCCAGGTGTCCGCGAGCACCTCGGCGAGGGTCGACGATCTGCCCTCGAGCCGTTGCACGGCCACCGCGTCGGGCGCCAGCGGCCGGCGTTCGTGGGCCAGCCGGCGTAGCGGCCCCCAGCCGCGGGAGATGCGGTGGGTGGGGATGATCTCGCGCACGTGCTGGAACGCCCAGCGGTTGAACGGCGGATCCTGCCAATTGGCCAGCGTGACCTGCGACGCTTTAGCCGGGGGGAATCCCGACATCAATGGCGCATCCGGCATGGCTTGGACCCTAACAGGGGGCGATCGCGCCATCACCGCACAGCCTCTGCCGCGTGTCAGTTCCGGTCGCCCTGGCAAACGGGCCCTGCGCAGCGGTCGAGGCAGCGCGGCCAGATCCGGGTGGGCACCGCCGGTGAGGCGGATGTTTACCGCCTGCGCCCGCGGTCAAGTTAAGGAGGCGAAGGTACCCCGCAAACCAAAACGATTGGAGATCTCCCGATGAGGTTGGTCGATGTCCTCGCAAGCGCCGCCGTCGTCGGCGGAATGGCCGCAGGCGCATTGGGTCTCGGAGCCGCCACGGCGGGCGCCGAGGCGCCGCCACCGCCGCCGCCCGGTCAGCCGGCGTTGCCGCCGGCCGCCCCGGATCCCGGCACTCCGCCGGCATGGGCACCGCCGCAGCCGGTCCCGCCGTCGTGGGCGGCAGGCAACAAGCAGGTGTGGGACGACGGCTGGCAGCACTGGGGCGTGTGGGTCAACGGAGTGTTCGTCCCCACGTTCTGACCCTGATCGCCCGGACGACCACCGCGCCACGGTTGTGGCCGGTGGTCGTTTCGGTCAGCGGCCCTTGCTCATCAGCCGGCCGGTCGCCACGATCAGCAGCCGGCGCGGGGTTATCCGGTTGAGCAGCCGGGCGGCGATCACGTTGGCCGGGCCGTCGACGAAACTCGGCTTGCCCGTCGACAATTCGCGGATGGTCCGCTCGACCACCTGACGCGCGCTGCGTTTGCGGCCGACCGCCGCGGATTCGCCTGCGGTGTCGAAGAATTCGGTGTCGGTGGCACCCGGGCAGACCGCGAGGACCCGGATTCCGTGCGGCTTCTCCTCGGCCCACAGCGCCTCGCTGAACGACAACACGAAGGCCTTGGTGGCGCCGTAGACGGCCATGTGCGGCACCGGCTGGAACCCGGCGGTCGAGGCGATGTTGACGATGGTGCCGGCGCCGCGCCCGCGCATCCCCGGCAGATAGCGCGTCGTCAGGTCGACCAGGGTGACGCAGTTGAGCTGGATCTCGGCGGCGAGGCGCTGCGGGTCGGCGTCGACCAGGTCGCCCTGGGTGCCGAAGCCGGCGTTGTTCACCAGGACGTCGACGGTGATTCCGGCGGCTTCGGTCTGAGCAAACAGTTCGGCGCCGGCGGACGGCACGGCCAGGTCGAGCCCGATGACGGTGACGGTGATGGTGTGCGCGGAGCGCAGTTCGGCGCCCAACTGCTCGAGCGAGTCCCGCCTGCGTGCGACAAGCACCAGGTCATGTCCCAGGGCGGCGAACTGGCGGGCGTACTCGGCCCCCAGTCCCGCGGACGCACCGGTGATCAGGGTCGTCATGCGGCCGAATCCCATTGCCGCATTCCTCCTCCGGGCTCGCCCCGCATCGTCATGCGGCCGAATCCCATTGCCGCATTCCTCCTCCGGGCTCGCCCCGCATCGTCATGCGGCCGAGGTGACCCGGTAGACGTCGTAGACGCCCTCGATGTTGCGCACCGCGTTGAGCACATGCCCGAGGTGTTTGGGGTCGCCCATCTCGAAGGTGAAGCGGCTGATGGCCACCCGGTCGTTGGAGGTGGTCACCGACGCCGACAGGATGTTGACCCGTTCGTCGGCCAGCACCCGGGTGACATCGGAGAGCAACCGGTGCCGGTCGAGCGCCTCGACCTGGATGGCGACCAGGAACACCGATGTGGGTGACGGTGCCCAGTGCACCTCGATGATGCGTTCGGCCTGCTGTTCCAGGGAGGCGGCATTGGTGCAGTCGGTGCGGTGCACGCTGACCCCGCCACCGCGGGTGACGAAACCCATGATGTTGTCGCCGGGAACCGGTGTGCAGCACTTGGCGAGCTTCGTCAGCACGCCGGGTGCGCCGGGCACCGCCACCCCGGTGTCGTCGGTGCTGCGGTGCCGAATCGGCATCGTCGCGGGTGTGGATCGTTCGGCGAGTTCGTCTTCGGCGCTGTCGGCGCCGCCGATCAGCGCCAACAACCGCTGCACGACATGGCGGGGCGAGACGTGGCCCTCCCCCACCGCGGTGTAGAGCGCGGAGACGTCGCCGTAGCGCAACTCCTGGGCGAGCGCGGACATCGCCTCGCCGTTCACCAAGCGCTGCAAGGGAAGTCCGCCGCGGCGCACCTCGCGGGCGATGGACTCCTTACCGCTCTCCAGCGCCTCCTCGCGGCGCTCCTTGGCGAACCACTGGCGGATTTTGGCCTTGGCCCGCGGCGAGACGACGAAACCCTGCCAGTCCCGGGACGGGCCGGCGTTCGGCGCCTTGGAGGTGAAGACCTCCACCACCTCGCCGTTCTCGAGTTTGCGTTCCAGCGCCACCAGCCGGCCGTTCACCCGGGCCCCGATACATCGGTGACCCACCTCGGTGTGCACGGCGTAGGCGAAGTCCACCGGGGTCGACCCGGCGGGCAGGGTGATCACGTCGCCCTTCGGGGTGAACACGAAGATCTCCTGCACCGCAAGGTCGTAGCGCAGCGACTCGAGGAACTCACCGGGGTCGGCGGCCTCCCGCTGCCAGTCCAGCAGCTGGCGCATCCAGGCCATGTCGTCGATCTCCGCCGCCGCCTGCGGGTGCGGAACCCCGTTGCGGCCCTTGACCTCCTTGTAGCGCCAGTGCGCGGCGATGCCGTACTCGGCGGTGCGGTGCATGTCGCGGGTGCGGATCTGCACCTCCAGCGGCTTGCCCTCCGGTCCGACCACGGTGGTGTGCAGGGACTGGTAGACGCCGAACCGGGGCTGGGCGATGTAGTCCTTGAACCGGCCCGGCATCGGCTGCCACAGCGAATGCACAACGCCCACAGCGGCATAGCAGTCGCGGATCTCCTCGCAGAGGATCCGCACCCCGACCAGATCGTGAATGTCGTCGAAGTCGCGGCCCTTGACGATCATCTTCTGGTAGATCGACCAGTAGTGTTTGGGCCGTCCTTCGACGGTGGCATGGATCTTCATGCCGCTCAGCGCGGAGGTGATCTCGGCGCGCACCTTCGCCAGATAGGTGTCGCGCGACGGCGCCCGGTCGGCCACCAGTCGGACGATCTCCTCGTACCGCTTGGGATGCAGGATCGCGAACGAGAGGTCCTCGAGTTCCCACTTCACCGTCGCCATGCCGAGTCGATGGGCCAGCGGCGCAATGACTTCCAGCGTCTCGCGGGCCTTGCGGGCCTGCTTCTCCGGCGGCAGGAACCGCATGGTCCGCATGTTGTGCAGCCGGTCGGCCACCTTGATGACCAGCACCCGCGGATCGCGGGCCATCGCGATGATCATCTTGCGGATCGTCTCGCCCTCGGCCGCGCTGCCCAGCACCACCTTGTCCAGCTTGGTGACCCCGTCGACCAGGTGTCCGACCTCGTCGCCGAATTCGGCGGTCAGCGCCTCCAGCGTGTACCCGGTGTCCTCCACGGTGTCGTGCAGCAGGGCGGCCACCAGGGTGATGGTGTCCATGCCGAGCTCGGCCAGAATGTTGGCGACCGCCAGCGGATGGGTGATGTACGGGTCACCGGAGCGGCGCAGCTGGGTGGCGTGCTTGGCCTCGGCCACCTCGTAGGCGCGCTGCAGGATCGCCAGGTCGGCCTTCGGGTAGACCTCGCGGTGCACCGCGATCAGCGGTTCGAGCACCGGGTTGACGGTGCTGCGCTGCGCGGTCATCCGGCGGGCCAGCCGCGCGCGAACCCGGCGCGATGCGCTGGTCGTCGTCTTCGGAATCTCGATGCCGGCGGTGTCGGCGGCGACCTCGGCGACCGGCATGGGCTGGACCGCCGCGCGGCCACCCGGCTCCTCGGCCATCGTCACCTCCTCGCGCCCGGCGTTCCCGCGCCACACCCTGTCAGCGGACCCTGTCAGCCGAGGATATCGCCTCAGGCGACGGTCAGGCTGCTGACCGCCAGTGGAGCGACCCGCTCGCGTCCGCCCAGCGCCGACAGCTCCAGCACCACCGCGGCCACCGGAACCTGCGCCCCCGCCGCCTCGAGCAGGTCGCGGGCGGCCGCCACGGTTCCGCCGGTGGCCAGCACGTCGTCGATGATGACCACCCGCCGGCCGGCCAGCTCGATACCTTCGGCCGGGATCTCCAGCGTGGCGCTGCCGTATTCGAGGGTGTAGCTCTGCCGGTGCACGGGCGGCGGCAGCTTGCCGCCCTTGCGGATGGCGAGCACCCCGATGCCGAGTCGGTGCGCCACCGCCCCGCCGAGCAGGAAGCCGCGGGCGTCGATGCCGGCGACCAGGTCGGCGCCGTCGGCGACGGTGGCCAGGGCTCCGGTGACCGCGGCCAGGCCCCGGCTGTCGGCGAGCACCGGTGTCAGGTCCTTGAACTGGATGCCCGGCTCCGGGAAGTCCGGTACCTCGCGGGTGAGGGCGGCGATGATGCCGGCCACCGAGTCGTTCGACGCGTCGGTCATTGCTTGAGCATCCATCGGTCCATGTTCCAGCCGGCACCCCACTTGGTCGGATTGCCCTCCACACCGAACATCTTCTTGGCGGACATCACCGTGCGCTGCTGACGGTACAACGGCAGGGTCGGCATGTCGCCCCACAGGATCGGCGATGCGTCGCCGAGCAGCCGGGTCTGCTCCTTGGGGTCGACGGTGACCGCCAGCGCCGCGATGATCCCGTCGATCTGCGGGTTGGTGTAGCCGGACAGGTTGTTGCCGTTGCCGGTACGCAGCACGTAGCCGTCCATGGCCGACGAGCCGGTGGAGCCGCTACCGGTCGCACCGCCGGTGCTGGCGAGCAGCACGTCGATCTGACCGTCGCGCAGCGTCTGCGGGCCGGTGGAGTCCGAGGTCGCGTCGACGACCGTGATGCCGGCCGCGGCGCAGGATCGCGCGATGGCGCCGACGGTGGCGGCCAGCCGCGGGTTGGGCGACTGGTAGCCGATGCGCACGGTCAGCGGCGCACCGTTCAGCGTGGCCCGGGCCGCGTCCGGATTGGCGGCGCTGAACTGGCCCGCTTCCGCCAGCCCCTCGGTCTGGCTGAACGCGTCGTCACTGACCGGGTTGAGCCGAGCGTTGGCGATCGGCATCGCGGCGTTGCCGGCGATCTGGTCGCGCGGTGTGCACTGCGCCACCGCCCGGCGGGCCGGCGGCGCGGCCAGCGGGCCCTGCGGGGCGAAGATCAGCTGCTCGATCCCGCCGGACGGCAGCTGGCTGCTCTGATAGGTGTCCGGGGTGGTCAGCGTGCCCGACGACCCGGTGGCCACGTCGATGACGTGGAAGCTGCCGTTGTTGATGCGGTCCTGGACGTCGACGCCGCGCGGCCACACCGTGACCCGCTTGGTGACCGGCGCCGCACCCCACCAGCGGTCGTTGGCCACCAGGACCACCGCGCCCTTCGGCAGCACCGCGTCGATCTTGTAGGGCCCCGCCGCCGGGAACTTCTTCAGGTCGATCCCGGGCTTGAGGTCCCAGATGGTGTTCCAGGCGTCGGCGATGCGCTGGACGGCCGCCGGGTCGCCGGCCTGCAGCGCCTGCGTCACATCGATACCGAGCGCGTCGGCGATGACGTGGGAGGGCATCATCGACGTGGCCGTGAACAGCTGCAGATAGTCGACGATCGTGCGGTCGGGGAAGTACGTGACCCGCGCCTTCTTCTGCCCGGGCTGGCAGTCGATGCCGGAGATGTCGAGATAGCCGGCCTGGCTGGCGGCGTTGAAGCCCGGGAAGCGCCCGGACTGCGCCGCCCAGGCCAGCACCATGTCGTCGCAGGTGATCGGCTTGCCGTCGGAGTAGACCGCGTTGTCGGCGATCTGGTAATCCAGCACCAGCGGCTCGCGGCCGACCACCGAGACGGCGCCGAAGTCGTGGTCGGCGAGCGCCTGACCGTCCGGGCCGTGGAAGGTGAAGCCGGTCAGCACCCGGGCGAAGGCCTGCGGGCCGCCCGAGGCCGCGCCGGCCACCGTGTTGGTGTTGTAGGTGATCAGCGTGCCGTCGACGGCGTAGTTGATCTGGTCGGCGGCGCCCCCCGCGCACGACACCAGCGCGGGCGCCGCGACGATCGTGCAGACCACTGCCAGCGCGGCAGCGGTCCGGCGCCGGTGCCAGGAAGCCATGGCGTCACTACCGCCTGCGGGTGGAGTTCTTGCCCGTGGGTTTGCCGGTGCGCGACGGCCGCACGGGGCGTGCACCCGGGGCGGGTTTGGCGCCCACCGCCGGGGTCCCGCCGAGGGCCGCCTCGGCGGGCACGGACTTCTCCACCTCGTCGAGGGTGGCCGCGGTGGCGGCGGCCGGCTTGGCTTCCTTGCTCGCCGACGGCTTGCGCCGGTTGAGCACCCGCCGGTTGTGCGAGCGCACCAGATCGGTCCGCTCGCGCAGGGTCACCAGCAGCGGTGTGGCGAAGAAGATCGACGAATAGGTGCCGACCACGATGCCCACGAACTGCACCAGGGCCAGGTCCTTGAGGGTGCCGACGCCGAGCAGCCACACCGCGACCACGATCAGGGCCAGGATCGGCAGCACCGAGATGAGGCTGGTGTTGATCGACCGCATGAAGGTCTGGTTGACCGCGAGGTTGGCCTGTTCGGCGAAGGTGCGCCGGGTGGTGTGCTCGAACCCGTGGGTGTTCTCCTCGACCTTGTCGAACACGATGACGGTGTCGTAGAGCGAGAACCCGAGGATCGTCAGCAGGCCGATCACGGTCGCCGGTGTCACCTCGAAGCCGACGATCGAGTACACACCCGCGGTGACGACGAGGTCGAACACCAGCGTCGTCAGCGCCGAGATGGCCATGTACTTCTCGTAGCGGATGGTGATGTAGATGGCGGCCAGCACCAGGAACACCACCAGCGCCACCAGCGCCTTCTTGGTGATCTGGTCACCCCAGGTCTCCGAAACCGCCGAGTCGCTGATGGCCGTCTCGCTGGGCTGGCCGTCGGAGCCCTTGGGCTTGAACGTGTCGAACAGCGCCGTACGTAGTTGCGCGGTCTGCTGATTGGTCAGGGTCTCCGAGCGGATCTGGATGGTGGCCGCCGAGCCGTTTCCGACCTGCACCACCGATTCCGGGCCCTTGCCCAGGGTCTTGCTGAACACGTCCTCCACCTGCTGGGTGGTGGCGAGTCCGGAGACCCCGGCCACCGGCATCGAGACCTTGGTGCCGCCCTCGAAGTCGATGCCGAAGGTGAAGCCGCGGAGCAGGATGCTGGCCACCGCCACGGCCACGATGAGGCCGCTGATCGCGTACCACATCTTGCGCCTGCCGATGACCTCGAAGGCGCCCGTGCCGGTGTAGAGCCGGACGAAGAAGTTGTGGTGCGGCAGTTGGGTTTCGACGGATTCGACCGCGGTGGACTCCGGTTCGGTCGCCTCGGTCACGGTGTCGGCGCCCTGCGTGATGTCGGCGTTGCTGTCAGCCATCGGTTACCCCCGTCCCGTCGCTGCCGTCGAGACCGTGGCGGCCCGCCGTTCCCGCGCGATCTGCTGTACCGCACCGAGACCGTTGAAGGCCGGTTTGGCCATCGTCGGCGACTTGGAGGCGAGGTAGATCAACGGCCAGGTCACCAGGAAGACCACCACCACGTCCAGGATCGTCGTCAGGCCCAGGGTGAAAGCGAAGCCCTTGACCTGGCCGACGGCCAGGAAGTACAGCACCGCGGCGGCCAGGAAGGTGACCGCGTTGCCGGACAGGATCGTCTTGCGGGCCCGGGCCCAGCCGCGCGGCACCGCCGAGCGGAACGAGCGCCCTTCCCGGATCTCGTCCTTGATGCGTTCGAACAACACCACGAAGGAGTCGGCCGTCGTCCCGATGCCGATGATCAGACCCGCGATACCGGCGAGGTCGAGCGTGTAGTTGATGTATCTGCCCAGCAGCACCAGGATGCCGAACACCATGGCGCCGGAGGCCACCAGCGACAACGCGGTGAGCACGCCGAGTAGCCGGTAGTACAGCAGCGAGTAGACCAGGACCAGCGCCAGGCCGATCGCGCCCGCGATCAGGCCGGCCCGCAGCGAGGTCAGTCCCAGTGTGGCGGAGACGGTTTCGGCCTCGGAGGACTCGAAGGACAGCGGCAGGGAGCCGTACTTGAGCACGTTGGCCAGCTGCCTGGCGGTCTCGGCGGTGAACGGCGGGTTGCCGCCGCTGATCTGGGTGCGCCCACCGGGAATCGCCTCGCGGGTCTGCGGGGCGCTGACCACCTGCGCGTCCAGGGTGAACGCGGTCTGGGTGCCGATGTTGGCGGCCGTGAAGTCGGCCCAGGTGGGGGCGGCCTGGTCCTTGAACTCCACGTCGACGACGTAGGCGCCGCTCTGCTGGTCGAAGCCCGAGGAGGCGTTCTTGATCTGGTCGCCGCTGATGATCGACTTGTCCAGCACGTAGACGTACTTGTGGTCCTGCGAGCAGGCCACCAGGGGCAGGTTCGGGTCGTCGTTACCGGCCAGCACGTCTTCCTGGTCGCAGCGACCCGCCATGTACTGAACGGCCAGCAGCAGCAGGTTCTGGTTGGTGCTCTGGCGCAGCTCCTTCTCGAATTTGATCCGCCCGGCGAGGTCCTTGCGGGGGTCCGGCGGTGGCGGCGGGGCCGGCGCC
>CAZHUU010000123.1:6013-14351 GCA_964535335.1 uncultured Mycobacterium sp. | reverse complement strand
GAACCTCAGCAGCACCCGGTCGGTGAGCCGCCGTCCCCCGCCGTCGCGCCAGTGGGCCGCGGCGTCGGCGACCGCCGTCGCGGACGGGTCGGACAAGTCACCGTCGAACCCGCCGCGGTAGGCCAGCACCGACTTGGTGGCCACCGCGGTCCGGGCCCGCTCGTGCAGGATCGACCGGAAGGTGTCGGCATAGTCACCGGGCGCGGCCGCCGCCTGCTCGGCGACCTGTTCGAGGCGCACGATCTCGTGGGCCCGCCCGCCGGAAGCGGCGGAGATCCCCATTGGATCGGCGATGTCCCCGGGCAGGCCGGTGTCCACCAGCCAGTCGCTCACGCCGGCGGCAGGCAGGAACACCCGTGCCAGGGCGGGTTCGGAGAGTTCGCTGCGGCGGTCCCAATACCGTTGCGGATCAACGTGTTCGGGCAGGCCGAGCAGCGGCGCGCAGTGGGCGCGCACCGCGAATCCCAGTTGGGTGTCGAAGCCGGAGTCGAAGTCCGCCAGCGGATCGGTGTTGGCCTCGTTCAGGCCGTTCTCGAACCGCCGCCGGTCCCCCGCCGTCAGCCAGAACCCGTGCACGTGGTTGTCGACGAGGCGCAGTGCGGCGATGTGCTCGGCGAGCGAGCGGCTCGCGGTCACAGGCTCCAGGCCATCCGGAACTTCTCGGTGAGCGCCTTGGCGTCGAGGTGGGAGTAGGTCTCGTGCTCGTAGCAGCGCACCGCCACCAGGACATTGACGGCCGGATCGCCGAGGATCGCGCGCAATCGGGTCGAGCGATCCAGCGCCGCGATCTCGTCGGCCTGATTGTCCGAGAGTGCCACCGTGCCCGCGGCGGCGCGTTCGGCCTCGCTGAGGACGTTCGGGTCGACCGTGGTCTCCGGCGGCAGCGGTGCCTTCTTCTCGATGCCGTCCAGCGCGAGGCCGAGGATGGCCGCGGTGGCGAAGTAGGGGTTGGCCGAGGGGTCGATGACCTTGACCTCCACATTGGCGCCGTACGGGTTGCCGTGGCCGCCGCGCACGAAGCGCACCGCGGCTTCCCGGTTCTCGGTGCCCCAGCACGCATAGGCGCCGGCCCAGTTTCCCGGCTGCATCCGCAGCCCGGAGACGATGGAGCCGCAGAAGATCAGCTGCGCCTCGGGCAATCCGGCGACGATGCCACCGATGGCGGCCTCACCCTCGGCGCTCATCCCCTGCACTCCGGTGCCGTAGGAAAACAGCGGGGTGTCACCGCGGTGCAGCGAGAAGTGCTGGTGTGCACCGGATCCCACCGATCCGGCGAACGGGACCGGGGACAGGCAGACCCGCATCCCGTAGTCGCGGGCCACCCGGCCGATGATGATCCGGGTCAGCACCAGCTGGTCGGCGGCCGCCACCGGCGTGCGGGGAGCCAGCGAGATCTCGAACTGATTCAGTCCGTATTCTGGGTGGAACTGTTCGATGCCGACACCGGCCGCGGTGGCCGCGGCGGTGACGTCCCGGACGAAACCCTCGTGCTCGAGGACCCCGGCCAGCCCGTACTGGGCCCACAGGTTGCCCGGCAGCCGGTTGCCCTCGGGATCGACGAGCAGGAATTCGATCTCGTGCCCGACCCGGGCGTGCAGACCGGCCTCGGCCAGCCGCGTCTCGATGCGGGCCAGCGTTCCGCGCGCGCACCACGGGATCGGGTTGCCGTCCTGGTCGTAGAACGAGCCCGGCGCCCAGGCCAAGCCGCCGCCGATCACCCGCAGCCCGTCCAGGTCGATGCGGATCCGCTCGTCGCCGACCACGCTGATGCCCTCGGTGAAGGCGATGCCCGCCCGGTCGATGGCGAAGCCGTGCCAGACCGGGCTGGCGCCCAGCCCGGCGTCGGCGAACGCGGTGGTGCGCCGGATCGGCACCGCCTTGGCGTGGGTCAGGCCCGCCGGGTTGACGACGGTGCCGAGGACGACGTGGACGCCGTCGGCTTCCAGTTGGGCGACCGCGGCGCCGGCGAATGGGGCAGGGCTGGCTCCGGCGAAGGGTGTGGTCATGGCGTCATTGTGCCGACCCGGCGGCCGGCCTGCCGCGCTTCGCTCAGGCCCGGCTGGGCAGGGTCAGCGTGCAGCTCTGCCCGATGTCCAGGGTGCGCAGCGTCCGGCCCATGCCCAGCCACATCGCGCAGGACAGCGTCAGGTCGGTCATCAGCTCATCGGAGAAGTGTTCGCGCGCCCGGTCCCAGAAGTCCTCGTCGTCACGCAGTTTGGTGTGCTCGGTGGCGAACCGGTGCGCGAACTCGGCGGCGATGCGTTCCTGATCGGTGAATCCCGGCCAGGTGCGCCATTCCAGGGCGTGCTGGTAGAGCTCCTCGTCGACACCGGCCGCCGGTCCGTCGGCGTCGCGGGTGTTGACGCACACCTCGCACTCGTTGTCATGAGCCATCACGATGCGGGCGAGCTCGCGCACCCGCATCGGCAGTCGGTTCTTGTCGCTGTAGACCGCGGAACTGAAGCCCGCCATCGCCGTACCCAGGTCCGGGGACCGGGTGATCCAGCCCGCCACGTCGTCGTCGGGGAAGTCTCCGATTCGGCTCATGGCGCGATGCTACGCCGCCCCGGCCGGGTCAGGAACCCGTGTCGAGGCGGGCAACGCGGGATTACGATCCGTTCGGTAGCCGAGCGAAGGCGGACGCCATGCCCGATGACCACGAACACCTGACGGTGCGGCTGCGGGACGGACGCATGGTGGGCTACGCGCAGTACGGCGCACCGCACGGCACCGTCGTCGTCAACGCCCACGGTGGTCTGGCCTGCCGACTCGACGTCGCGGCGGCGGACGGCGCGGCACGCGCGGCCGGAGTGCGGCTGATCTCCCCCGATCGCCCCGGTATCGGCGATTCCGATGCCAGTCCCGGGCGCACGGTCCTGGACTGGGCCACCGACGTCGGCGAGCTGATGGATCACCTCGGGGTGGACACCTTCGCCGTCATGGGCTGGTCGATGGGTGGCCAGTACGCCGCCGCGGCCGCCGCCGCCATGCCGACCCGGGTCCACCGCTTCGCCATCATCGCCGGGGCTTTACCGCTGACCGAACCCGGCGTGTTCGCCGGATTGCCGGCCTTCGACAGGATCTACACCCGACTTTCGCAGAACGCCCCGTGGCTGGCCCGGATCTGCTTCCGGACAATGCATTTCGCGGCGCGCCGGGCGCCGAACGGATACGGCAGGCTGGCCGCCGCCGGGTTGGGTCCGGTCGACGGCGCCGTGCTGCGCGAGGAAGGCTACGACGTGTTCGCCGCGATGTCGGCCGAGGCGTTCCGCCGGCCCGCCGGGATGGTCGAGGAGTACCGGGCCTGGATGCGGCCGTGGGGCTTCGAGCCGGAGCAGATCGCCGTCGGTGCCGATGTGTGGGCCGGCGAGAGCGACCAGCTGGTGAAAGCCGGCTGGCAAGCAGACCTGGCCCGGCGCATCCCGAACGCGACGCTGCGCACCCGCCCGGGCGGTCACTTCCTGGCGCACCTGCACTACCCGGAGATCTTCGAGCGGCTGACCGGATAGCGCGGCCGGGTCTAGCGAGCCGCCGCCGGGGCCCGCATCTCGTCGGGGCTCCACTCCCGCTGCACCAGCATCCGCTGGGCGATCCGCTCCAGGGCCGCCTCCACCTGCAGCCGGTCCGGTCTGCCGGCGAAGTCGGTGGAGCGGGCAAGCCGATGAGCGATCCGCTCCGCGATCGCGGCGACCACCTCGTCCACCTGCCGCGCCCCGGACTGGGTGAGCCACCACTCGTCACCGGTGCGCAACGCGTATCCGGTGTCGGCCAGCCGCTGGAACGTCGGTTGTAGCACCTCGCCCGGGACCCGCAGCCGCTCGGCGATGTCGGTGAGTCGCGCCGAGCCGAAAACCTGCTTGTTGCGGTAGATCTGCAGCAGTCCCCACAATGCGGCGACGTCGAGTTCGCACCCCGGCGTGCCGGCCAGCGAGCGCAGCCGCAGATCGGGCGAGTCGCGCATCATCCGCGCGACCGCGAGTTCCAGGATCTGCTCCGGGGTCTCGGTGTTCGGCATGCCGAAGCCCTCTCCGAGGTCCACCGAGATGGCGTCCTCCATCTCCCGCAGCGGCACCTCCTTGAGCATCAGCGCCAGCACGAAACCGACCAGGGCCACCGGCGCGGCGCACAGGAACACCCGGCCGAGGGAGTCGGCGTAGGCGTCGATGATCGGCGCGGCCATCGGGGCAGGCAGCTTGTGCAGCGCCTGCGGTGACTGGGCGGCCACCGCGGGGGCACCGGCGGCGGCCAGCGCCGGGCCGATGCGGTCGTCGAGGAAGTTGGCGAACAGCGAGCCGAAAATGGCGGCGCCGAAGGAGCTTCCGATGGTGCGGAAGAACGTCACCCCGGAGGTGGCCACGCCGAGATCCTCGAACTTGGCGGTGTTCTGCACCGTGAGGATGAGCACCTGCATGCACAGGCCGATGCCGGTGCCGAGGATGAACAGGTACAGCGACTGCCGCCACACCGGGGTGCCCGCCCCCATCTGCGACAGCAGCACGAAGGCGCCCGCCATCACCGCGGTCCCCACGACGGGGAAGATCTTGTACCGGCCGGTGCGCCCGACCAGCACGCCGCTGCCCATCGAGGTGATCAGCAGCCCGACCACCATCGGCAGGGTGCGCAGCCCGGAGGCGGTGGCCGAGACGCCGTCGACGAACTGCATGAAGGTCGGTAGGAACGTCAGCGCGCCGAGCATCGCGAAACCGACCACGAAGCTCAGCACGCAACAGACCGTGAACACCGGGTCGCCGAACAACCGGATCGGCAGCACCGGTTCGGCAGCGCGCAGCTCCACCCACACGAAGACCGCCAGGGCCAGCACCGAGGCGGTGAACAGCCCGATGATGGTCGGCGACGACCACGGGTAGGTGCTGCCGCCCCAGCTGGTGGCCAGGGTCAACCCGGAGGCGCCCAGACCGACGAAAAGGATTCCGGCGTAGTCGATCACCGGCCGGCCGGCCCGGCCGAGAGCGGGGATGGTCAGCGCGGCGACGACGAAAACCACCACCGCGACCGGCACGTTGATCCAGAACGCCCACCGCCAGGACAGGTGGTCGGTGAAGAACCCGCCGAGCAGCGGCCCGATCACCGTGGTCACCCCGAACACCGCGCCCAGCGCACCCTGGTAGCGGCCGCGTTCACGCAGCGGGATGACCTCGCCGATCACCGCCATCGAGGTCACCATGATGGCCCCACCGCCGATCCCCTGAAGGGCGCGCGACGCGACCAGCATCGTCATCGACGACGACAACCCGCACAACACCGAACCGGCGAAGAAGAACACGATCGCGGCCTGGAAAACTGCCTTGCGCCCGAACAGGTCACCGAGCTTTCCGACGACCGCGGTGGTGATCGTCGACGCCAGCAGGTAGCTGGTCACCACCCAGGACTGGTGCCCGGCGCCACCGAGGTCGGCCACCACGGTCGGCAGCGCGGTGGCGACGATGGTCTGGTCCAGCGCGGCCAGCAGCATGCCGAGCAGGACGGCGACGAAGATCAGGTTTCGCCGTTGGGGGCCGATGCGGGCGCCACCCGACTCCGGGTCCGCAGTGGCGGTCGCGGGCGCTGTCAGCTCGGCGGCCGCGAGACGCACTGGGCGGAGTACAGCTCCTCGCCGAGCTTGTCCATCAGCTCGAGTTGGGTCTCGAGGTAGTCGACGTGCTTCTCCTCGTCGGCCACGATCTCCTCGAACAGCACGGCGGTGGTGGAGTCCTGCTTATCCCGGCACAGGATGATGGCCGGCTTGAGCCGCGCCAGCACCTCGTACTCGATCGCCAGGTCGCTCTCGAACTGCTCGCGCAGACTCTGTCCCACCCGCAGCGAACCGATGCGCTGGTAGTTGGGCAGGCCGTCGAGCAACAGGATCCGGTCGGTGATCCGCTCGGCATGCACCATCTCGTCGAACGACTCGGCGCGGGTGTGCTTGGCCAGCTCGGTGAATCCCCAGTTGTCCTGCATCTTGGAGTGCAGGAAATACTGGTTGATGGCCGTCAGCTCGCTGGTCAGCTGCTCGTTGAGCAGGCGCAATACTTCGGGATCTCCTTGCATGGCGGCTCCTGCCGTGGTGAACGGGGGTTCGGGCTGGTGGCTGGGACCGCCGGGGCGGCCTGAAACCAATCTAATGCAGCGCCCCGCCGGGCCTCGGCGATCCGGCGTGTTGGCGGCGGGCCCAACCAAGGTTAGGGTGCGCTAACCTAGCCGGTGCGAAAGGAGAAGCAGTCGATGTACGTGTGCCTGTGCACCGGCGCCACCACGCAGACGGTCGCTGACGCCGTCGCCCGCGGCGCCACCACCTGCAACCAGGTCGCCGCCCAGTGCGGTGCGGGGCTGGATTGCGGTCGGTGCCGCCGCACCGTGCAGGCCATCATCGCCGCCGCACGCACGCCGGCCTGTCCGGCGCACGCCGTCAGTTCGAGCGGCCGCGGCTGAACTCCGCCAGGGCCTCGGCGTTGGCGGCCGCCCCCATCAACTTCTCGAACCAGCCGTTCTCCCGTGCCGTCGCGGCGGCGATCTCCGCGCGGAACGGCTCGACCATGGTCTGCTTGACCGCGACGAGGCTCGAGATCGGACGGGAGGCAAGAACTTCGGCGTGTCTGCGGGTGTCGGCCAGCAGGTCGTCGGGTTCGCACAGCTTCCACACCAGGCCCATCCGGTGGGCATCCTCGGCGCTGACCCACTCCGAGGACATCAGCAGCCAGGCGGCGTTCTGCCTGCCGACCAACTGCGGCAACAGATACGACGAGGCCGCCTCCGGCGCCACTCCGAGGCTGGTGAACGGGCACTTCAACCGCGCGGTGGTGGACATGAACGCCAGATCGGCAAAGCCCAGGATGGTGGTGCCGATGCCCAGGCCGATGCCGTTGACCGCGCAGATCAGCGGCTTGGGAAAGCTCGCCAACGCCGCGATCATCCCGGGGAAGCCGTGCCTGCCCGCCACGAAGTCCGGATTGGTGATGCGCTCCTGCATCTCGGTGAGATCCTGGCCGGCGCTGAACGCCCGGCCGGTGCCGGTGATGACCACGACGGCCACCTCGGGATCGTCCGCCGCGGCCAGCAGCGCGTCGGCGGTGGCGTCGTAGAGCGCCTCGTTGAAGGCGTTCAACGCCTCCGGGCGGTCGAGGGTCAGGGTGCGGACCCGGTTCTCGTCGGTGCTGCGCAGCGTCATGGGCAAGAACCTAACCGTTGCTGTACACCCGGGTCGGGTCGACCAGCACCGCGGTGCGGCGCTGCTCCACCATCGTCCGGTCGTAGGCGTCCCAGTCGTCGTGGGTGCCGCCGCAGGCGGTGAACACCTCTCGCAGCAGCAGGCGCAAGCGCTCAGGTCCGTCCAGCCAGGCGGGCCGGTCGTCGGGCCCGGCCAACTCGGCCCGGCCCTCCACCGTCGCCCACTGCCAGCCGTCGCGGAACGTCACCGCCAGCTGCGGGCGCGACCGCAGGTTCGCCAGCTTCACCCGCCCGTAGGTGACGAAGCCGAGCACCGGCCGCCCGGTGGCCGGGTGCGCCAGCACGCCGGCGTTGACCAGCGATGCCTGGATGGTGCCGTCGGAGCGCAGGGTGGCGACCACCGCCAGGCCCTGATCGTCGCGGGCCAGTGCCGCGGCGTCGGCGAGCGTGGTCACGACGCGCCGTCCGGCCGAAACGGGCTGCGGTACTCATACCGACTGGTCGGCACCGCGTCGATGTTGGTGCTGGCGCCGAAGGACGAGGTGCTGGCCACCATCTTCTGCATCCTGTCCTGCAGGTCGGCGTCGTCGGCGGCGCCGAAGAACGCGTGCAGGCTGCCGACCGCCTCGATCGGGAACTGCTCCTCGACGATCGCTGACAGCGGCGGCGCGTCGGGGGTGAGCGCGCGCACCACGTAGTTCTGCACGTAGCCGAACGTCGACTGGGTGTCGATGGCCACCTGGGTGTGGTTGCCGTGCCACCGGGCCAGCCAGGTGGCCTCGTCGAGGTCGGCGGGCCTGCGCAGCAGCGCCATGTTGGCCAGACCGGGCGATCGCTGTCCCGGCGGTGTCGGTGCGGGTGGCATCGGCGCGGACTCGGTGACCAGATATGCGGCGACGTGCTCGGCGTGGCGGGCGAGAACGTCCAGTGCGGCGGCCATCTGGTCGCCGTAGTACTGCTGGGTCCACACGCTGACCAGCGCCTGCACCGGCGGGTCCAGTGTGGTCAGCGTCATCAGTGCGGCACGCACGTCGGCGTCGCGCACGTGCACGGTGAGCCCCGGCGGGTTCAGGGCGAGGAGCTCCTCGACCACCGGGCCGCGCAGCCGCTGCACCCAGGCGTCGTCGGCGTTGCCGGTGCGCAGGGTGACGATCACCTTCTCCATCGCCCTAGA
>CAZHUU010000123.1:0-6003 GCA_964535335.1 uncultured Mycobacterium sp. | reverse complement strand
GCCTGGCACCGCCGGTCGCGGTAGCGTGTGCGCCTCGGGGGGACGAGATCGCATCACGGACCCACCAAGGAGTTGCAGTGGCCGCCAAGCCGACGGAAGCCAAGCCGACCGAGGACACCGTGCGTCGGGATGTCCTGCCGATCCCCGACCCCCAGCACGCCGGGCTGACCACCTACGACGCCAAGGATCCGAACACCAGCTATCCGCCGATCACCCAACTGCGCCCACCCAAGGGCGCCCCCAATGTGCTGATCGTGTTGATCGACGACGTCGGTTTCGCGGCGTCGTCGGCGTTCGGCGGCCCGTGCCACACGCCGGTGGCCGAGCGGCTAGCCGGAGAAGGGTTGAAGCTCAACCGCTTTCACACCACCGCGCTGTGCTCCCCCACCAGGCAGGCGCTGCTGACCGGACGCAACCACCACTCGGTCGGTATGGGCGCCATCACCGAGATGGCCACCTCGGCCCCGGGCAACAGCAGCATCCGCCCCAAGGACAAGGCGCCACTGGCCGAGACGTTGCGGCTCAACGGATACTCCACCGCGCAGTTCGGCAAGTGCCACGAGGTTCCGGTGTGGGAGGTCTCCCCCGTCGGCCCGTTCCACCAGTGGCCCACCGGTTCGGGGTTCGAGTACTTCTACGGCTTCATCGGCGGCGAGGCCAACCAGTACTACCCAGGCCTGTACGAGGGCACCACCCCGGTGGAGCCGCCGCGCACCCCGGAGGAGGGCTACACCCTCACCGAGGACCTGGCCGACCACGCCATCACCTGGGTGCGCCAGCAGAAGGCGCTGATGGCCGACAAACCGTTCTTCATGTACTTCGCGCCGGGCGCCACCCACGCCCCGCACCATGTGCCGCGGGAATGGTCGGACAAGTATCGCGGGCAGTTCGACGAGGGCTGGGATGTGCTGCGGGAGAGGATCTTCGACCGCCAGAAGAAGCTCGGCGTGATCCCCGAGACCGCCGAGCTGACCCCGCGCCACGACGAGATCCCGGCCTGGGACGCCATGGCCGACGACTTCAAGCCGGTGCTGGCCCGGCAGATGGAGATCTACGCCGGGTTCCTGGAGCAGACCGACCACGAGATCGGCCGGGTGATCGGGGCGCTGGAGGATCTCGGCGTGCTGGACGACACCCTGGTGTACTACATCATCGGCGACAACGGCGCGTCGGCCGAGGGCACGCCCAACGGGTGCTTCAACGAGATGGCGGTGCTCAACGGCATGCCCGGCATCGAGACCACCGAGTTCCTGCTGTCCAAGATCGACGACTTCGGCACCCCGGACGCCTACAACCACTACGCCGTGGGCTGGGCCCACGCGCTCTGCACGCCCTACCAGTGGACCAAGCAGGTCGCGTCGCACTGGGGCGGCACCCGCAACGGCACCATCGTGGCGTGGCCGCACGGGCTGACCGGCAAGGGCGGCACCCGCAACCAGTTCCACCACGTCATCGACGTCGCCCCCACCATCCTGGAGGCGGCCGGCATCCCGGCGCCGTTGTACGTCAACGGCATTCAGCAGGCACCGCTGGAAGGTGTCAGCATGTTGGGCACCCTGCGCGACGCCGACGCACCGGACTCCCATCTGGTGCAGTACTTCGAGATCATGGGCAACCGCGGCATCTACCACAACGGCTGGACCGCGTGCACCAAACATCGCACCCCGTGGAAGGTCGACGCCCCGCCGGCGTTCGACGCCGACGTCTGGGAGCTCTACGGTCCCGACGACTGGACCCAACGGCACAACCTGGTCGCTGAGAACCCGGAGAAACTGGCCGAGCTGCAACGGCTTTGGCTCATCGAGGCGGTCAAGTACAACGTGGTGCCGCTCGACGATCGGTCCTTCGAGCGGATCAACCCCGATATCGCCGGGCGGCCCCAGCTGATCCGCGGCAACAGCCAGCTGCTGTTCTCCGGCATGCGGGTCAGCGAGAGCTGCGTGGTCAACATCAAGAACAAGTCGCACCAGGTGACCGCCGACCTCGTCATCCCCGAGGGTGGGGCGGCCGGCGTCATCATCACCCAGGGCGGTCAGGTCGGCGGCTGGTCGCTGTACGTCCACGATGGAAGGCTCACGTACTGCTACAACTTCTTCGGCATCCAGCACTTCATCGTCACCGCCGACACCCCGCTGCCGACGGGCAAGCATCAGGTGCGGATGGAATTCGCCTACGACGGCGGCGGTTTGGCGAAGGGCGGCACCGTCACCCTCTACCACGACGGCAAGCCGGTCGGCTCGGGCCGGGTGGAGATCACCGTCCCGATGGGGTTCTCCGCCGACGAGGCCTGCGACGTGGGCCGCGACACCGGGTCGCCGGCCTCACCGGACTACGGGCCGACGCACAACGAGTTCACCGGGACCATCGACTGGGTGCAGATCGACCTCGGTGAGGACAGCCACGACCACCTGATCACCCCGAAGGATCGGCTCACGCTGGCGATGGGCAAGCAGTAGGCGCCCGATCAATCCCTGAGCCAGCGCGGGGTGATGAACACGCCCTCGGCCTCGACGGTGATGCCCTCGGCGTCGGAGATGTGGCCCGCGCAGAACGTCTTCACCCCGTCGGTGCGGGTGATCGCCGCCTCGACGCGCAGCGGACCCAGCGGGGTGGCACGCAGGTAGCGCATGGTGATGCTGCCGGTGAACCGCGGCTTGCGGTCCGGGCTGGCGGCCTCCCCCAGCACATGATCGAGGATCAGCGCGGACACCCCGCCGTGCACGTGTCCCGGCGGACCCTCGTAGGCCGCGCCCAGGTGGAAATCGGCCCACCGGGTCCCGTCGGGTTCGTACTGCACCTCCAGCGGCGGGGCCAGCGCGTTGCGGATCCCGATCACGGCGTTGCCCCAGCCCAGGCTCTCCCCGGAGGCGGTGCGGCGGACCCCGAATGCGCCGGGGATCTGCGTGCTGCGCAACCGTGCCACGGCCGCGTCGATGTCGGCCTTGACCGCGGCGACCGTCTCGGCGTCCGCCCGGGTGCGGATGGTGGCGTCGACGAGGTCGCGCACCGAGTCCGCCAGCGGTTCGTAGATCGCGCGCAGTCGGGCGATCTCCTCGGCGGATATGTCCTCGGTGGTGAATTCCAGCACCCATGCACTAGTACACGGCGGGGTCGGGACTGTCTAACCGCGGTCCCGGCGCCGACCGGCCGCGAGTGTGAAACCTCTGCGTCATTCGGCGCGTTTTCTCGCAGAGGTTTCACACTCGGCGGATAAGCCCGCACCAGCGTGCCGCCGTATCGTCGAAGGGGTGCAGGACAACTCGGTGCGGTCAGCGGCGCTCGCCGCCGAGCAGCCCGGCCGGTCGCATCCGCTGATCCGGTGGGTGGTTTCGGCGCCGGTGACCTTCTCCTGGCTGGCGCTGTTGTTCACGACCACCGTGATCCAGCACGTCCTGCCCCGGCTGCACCTGCGCGAAGTGCTGCACCAGAACTCGACGAACCTGCACCACCTGGCCGCCGACCCGCTGCGGGTGCTGGGCACCAGCCTGCTCTGGATCGACGGCTACCGCTGGTGGCCCTACTTCGTGGCGTTCTGTCTGTTCCTGGCGCCCGCCGAGCGCTGGCTGGGCTCGCTGCGCTTCGTGATCGCGGGCCTGACGGCCCACGTCGTGGCCACCTACCTCAGCGAGGGATTCCTGTACTGGCAGATCCAGGAGGCGGCGGTCTCGCCGAAATACCTCAACGCCCGCGACGTCGGGGTGAGCTACTTCGTGGCCGGCATCGCCGGCCTGCTCAGCTACCGCATCGCCCGGCCCTGGCGCTGGCTGTACGTGGTGATCGCGCTGGCCTGGGTGGGGATCGGCCTCGCCGTCACCCCCACCTTCACCTCGGTCGGGCATCTCACCGGTGTGCTGGTCGGCCTCGCGCTGTATCCGCTGAGCCGCGGGCGCACCGCGCCGCTGCTGGACCCGGCCACGCTGTACCGCGCGCTTCGGCGTTCCCGGCGCGCTGCGTAGAGTCAGCAGGCGTGGCAACGAGCGGGCCGGACTGGGTGCGCCATGCGATCTGGTGGCACGTGTACCCGCTCGGATTCGTCGGGGCCTTCCCCGCCGCGCAGCCACCCACCGCCGACGAGCACCGGCTGGGCCGCATCACCGACTGGCTGGACCACGCCGTGGAACTCGGCGCCTCCGGAATCGCGCTCGGCCCGATCTTCGCCTCCCGAACCCACGGCTACGACACCACCGACCACTACCGGATCGATCCGCGCCTGGGTGATGACACCGACTTCGATCGGCTTGTCGAGCAGGCGCACTCGCGCGGCCTCCGGGTGCTGCTCGACGGGGTCTTCAACCACGTCGGCACCGACTTCGACCGCTACCGTCAGGCCACCGAACACGGGGATGGCGCCGCCGCCAAATGGTTTCACGGCCGCCCGGGACGGTTCCACACCTTCGAGGGTCACGGCGACCTGATCACCCTCAACCACGGCAACGCCGACGTCGTCGACTACACCGTCGAGGTGATGTCGCACTGGCTGGCCCGCGGCGCGGACGGCTGGCGGCTGGACGCGGCCTACGCGGTGCCCGAAGCGTTCTGGGCGCAGGTACTGCCGCGGGTGCGCGACGCCCACCCGGACGCATGGTTCGTCGCTGAGGTGATCCACGGCGACTACACCGCGTTCGTCGACGGGGCCAAGGTCGATTCGGTGACCCAGTATGAGTTGTGGAAGGCCACCTGGAGTGGGCTCAACGACGGCAACTTCCACGAGTTGGACTGGGCACTGCAGCGCCACAACGACTTCCTGGCCCGGTTCGCTCCCCTGACGTTCATCGGCAACCACGACGTCACCCGCATCGCCAGTCGACTGGACCGCCCCGAACACCTGGCGCACGCCCTGGTTCTGCTGTTCACCATCGGCGGCGTCCCGTCGATCTACGCCGGGGACGAGTACGCCTACCGCGGGGTCAAGGAGGACCGGGCCGGCGGCGATGACGCGGTGCGCCCCGAGTTCGGTTCGCCGCCAGCCGATCTCGACGAGCCTGCCGAGGCCGTGCTGCGCTTGCACCAGTATCTGATCGGCCTGCGCCGCAGGCACCCCTGGCTGCACGAGGCCACCACCCGTGCCGTGCTGCTGGACAACCGGCGCTACGTTTACGAGACCCGCGCCGGAGACGAAGCCCTGCTGGTGGCGCTCAACATCGACGACTCGCCGATGCCGCTGCCCGTCGCGGAGCTGACCGGGGGCCGGGCCCGGATCGTGGCGGGTACCGCCGCCCCGCCTGACGACGTCGTCGACGCGGCGGTGGTGGCGCCGCAGGGCTGGCTGCTGCTGCGACCGGTCTGAACGGCTACAGCAGCTCCAGGGTGCGTGGGTCCGGCTCCCCGTCGTAGTACTTGTCCAGCACCGCAACGAAATCGGCGTCGTCGTCGGCGGCGCGGGCGAACAGCGTCATCGACGAGCGCAGCTTGAGGTTGTCCGGATAGCCGAGAATCGCGTCGATGGTGCGTCCCGGCACCGCGGTCACCAGTCGCGCGCACTCGCGCAGTCGCGCGCCGAGCACCGGGTGCGCCAGATACGCCCGGGCCTCGTCCAGCGAGGTGATGCCGAAATGCTTCGCGGTCGCGCTGTGTCCCAGGGCGCTCAGCTGCGGGAAGATGAACCACATCCAGTGGCCGCGCTTCGCGCCGGCCCGCAGTTCGGTGCGCGCCCTGTCGTACTCGCCGGCCTGGGCGGTCACGAATCGCTGCAAGTCGAACGGATCGGCCATACCTCCACGGTGCCACAGGAACCGGGTTGTTGCCGCACCGTGACCGGTTCGTTATCGCCCAACGGCAGTCAACCGGGAATCGGCATCGAAAATGACTGGTGGGTAAGGGAATTCCGAGTCCGCGGCGTCTCCCGATCGTTAGCCAACCGCGACTTGGCGCACCGAATCGCGTACCCGATCTGCCTGTCGCCGCGTGTTTGACTACCGACGCACAGCAATTTGACCACCCATTGAACGCGTTACGAAAGGTGATGGTTGTCGTCATGAGAATCGTCGAGATGATGCGAGGCAC
>CAZHUU010000122.1:0-14445 GCA_964535335.1 uncultured Mycobacterium sp. | reverse complement strand
TCGGTGGTGCTGAAGTTCCAGAAGGACCTCAACATCCCCAGCGAGAAGCTGAACGTCAACGGTGGCGCCATCGCGATGGGCCACCCGCTGGGTGCCACCGGCGCCATGATCACCGGCACCATGGTCGACGAGCTGGAGCGGCGGGGCGCCAAGCGCGCGCTGATCACGCTGTGCATCGGCGGCGGCATGGGCGTGGCCACCATCATCGAGCGCGTCTAAGGGCGCCGGGAACCTCAGAAGCAGAGAGCGAAGCGAAAAACCATGGCAGAGAACACCATCAAGTGGGACAAGGATGCCGACGGCATCGTCACGCTGACGCTGGACGACCCGACCGGCTCGGCCAACGTGATGAACGAGAACTACCAGGAGTCGATGCGTAAGGCCGTCGAACGCCTTGTGGCGGAGAAGGACTCGATCACCGGCGTGGTGATCGCCAGCGCCAAGAAAACCTTCTTCGCCGGCGCCGACCTGCGCGAGGTCATCAAACTCGGCCCGGAGAACGCCGGCGAGGCGTTCGCGATGGTCGAGGACGTCAAGCGCGACCTGCGGACCATCGAGACCCTCGGGGTGCCGGTGGTGGCCGCCATCAACGGCGCCGCGATGGGCGGTGGCCTGGAGATCGCGCTGGCCTGTCACCACCGGATCATCGCCGACGTCAAGGGCTGTCAGATCGGTCTGCCCGAGGTCACGTTGGGCCTGCTGCCCGGCGGTGGCGGTGTCACCCGCACGGTGCGGATGCTGGGCATCCAGAACGCATTCATGAGCGTGCTGAGCCAGGGCACCCGATTCAAGCCGGCTCAGGCCAAGGAACTCGGCCTGGTCGACGAGATCGTCGGCAGCGTCGAGGAACTGGTGCCCGCCGCCAAGGCGTGGATCAAGGCCAACCCGGAGGCGCACACCCAGCCGTGGGATGCCAAGGGCTACAAGATGCCCGGCGGAACCCCCAGCAGCCCGGCGCTCGCGGCCATCCTGCCGTCGTTCCCGTCGCTGTTGCGCAGCCAGCTCAAGGGCGCGCCGATGCCGGCGCCGCGGGCCATCATGGCCGCCGCCGTTGAGGGCGCCCAGGTGGATTTCGACACCGCCAGCCGCATCGAGAGCCGCTACTTCACCGAGCTGGCCACCGGGCCGATCGCCAAGAACATGATCCAAGCGTTCTTCTTCGACCTGCAGACCATCAACTCCGGTGGTTCGCGGCCGGAGGGTATCGGCAAGACCCCGATCACCAAGATCGGCGTGCTCGGCGCCGGCATGATGGGCGCGGGCATCGCCTACGTCTCGGCCAAGGCCGGGTTCGACGTGGTGCTCAAGGACGTCAGCCTGGAGGCCGCGCAGAAGGGCAAGGGCTACTCCGAGAAGCTGGAGGCCAAGGCCCTCGAACGCGGCAAGACCACCCCGGAGAAGTCCGGCGCTCTCCTGGCCCGGATCACCCCGACGGCCGACCCCGCCGATTTCAAGGGCGTCGACTTCGTCATCGAGGCGGTCTTCGAGAACCAGGAACTCAAGCACAAGGTGTTCCAGGAGATCGAGGACATCGTCGAGCCCAACGCCATCCTGGGCTCCAACACCTCCACGATGCCCATCACCGGTCTGGCGGCCGGGGTCAAGCGCCAGGAGGACTTCATCGGTATCCACTTCTTCTCACCGGTCGACAAGATGCCACTGGTCGAGATCATCAAGGGCGAGAAGACCTCCGACGAGGCGCTGGCCCGGGTGTTCGACTACACCCTGGCCATCGGCAAGACCCCGATCGTGGTCAACGACAGCCGCGGGTTCTACACCAGCCGGGTGATCGGCACCTTCGTCAACGAGGCGCTGGCCATGCTGGGTGAGGGTGTGGAGCCGGCGTCGATCGAGCACGCGGGGGCGCAGGCCGGTTACCCGGCGCCGCCGCTGCAGCTGTCCGACGAGCTCAACCTGGAGCTGATGCACAAGATCGCGGTCGCCAGCCGCAAGGGCATCGAGGATGCCGGCGGCACCTACGAGCCGCACCCGGCCGAGGCCGTCGTGGAGAAGATGATCGAGATCGGCCGTCCGTCACGGCTTTCCGGTGCCGGTTTCTACGAGTACGTGGACGGCAAGCGGACCCGGCTGTGGCCCGGCCTGCGGGAGACCTTCAAGTCGGGTAGCTCGCAGCCGCCGCTGCAGGACATGATCGACCGGATGCTGTTCGCCGAGGCGCTGGAAACCCAGAAGTGCTTCGACGAGGGCGTGATCAACTCGACCGCGGATGCGAACATCGGCTCGATCATGGGCATCGGCTTCCCGCCGTGGACCGGTGGCGCCGCGCAGCTGATCGTCGGCTACCCGCACGGCGGCAAGGCCGGCTTCGTGGCCCGCGCCAAGGAGCTCGCCGCCAAGTACGGCGACCGCTTCAACCCGCCGACCTCGCTGCTGTAACTTCGCCTGCGCGAAGAGGCGCGAAGTCCCCCGAAACAACGGAGTTTCGGGGGACTTCGCGTCTGCTCGGCCCTGCGCGCTCAGCCCGGCGGGGCACCCTTCATCGCGGACGGATCCCGGTGCAACTCCTCGCTGGCGAGCTTGACCGCCTGCCGGGTGGACGGCGCCGACGGGCCCTGGCCGGGGCGGAACTCGAAGCGGACACAGGTGTGGCCCGTCATCACCGGGCACCCGCGGACCGGGTGCCGGCGAAGCTGCCAGACGTGGGCGAGGTCGGCCACGCAGACCTGGCTTCGCGCCGCGCGTGGCTCGCGCCTGCGGAAGGTCCACACGCAGGTGGTGCGCGCGATGGCGACCGGCCCGGGGTCGAACCGGAACGACGTCAGGTCGAAGACCTCGTCGAAGATGTCCATCTTGCCGTCCTGGTGATCCTCCAGACCCGCGAGCCCGTCGAACCGGACCACCTCTTCACCGGCCTCGCTGACGGCACGAAGGACGAACTCGTCGTCCATGATGGGCAGGAAGTCGGCCAGGTGCGCCTTGTCGGCGTCGAGCCGCCAGAAGGTTTCGATGATTCCGCGGACCTCATCCTCGGTCAGCGCGCCGGCCAGATCGTCGGTCATGAATGCCCATCGTGGTCCTAGCGGAGCGACTCGACAAGGCCACCCGCTAGGTTACGACCATGAGCGACGGCGCCCCGACGTTCAGCGGCACGCTGGCCGCCAGCCTGGCCGGCTACGGTGACGCCCCCTGCATCGAGTTCGGCGGCCGCTGGCTGACCGGTACCGAGCTCACCGGATACGTCGATGCCATCGGCGCCGTGCTGCGCGGGGCGGGGGTGGCCGACGGCGCCCCGGTCGGTGTGGTGGCCCGCAACCGGCCACCGCACGCGGCCGCGGTGGTGGGACTGCTCGCGGCGGGCCGGTGGGTCTCGATGATCTACTCCTTCCAGTCGCCGGCGGCGATCGCCGCCGACGTGGCGCGGCTCGGCCTGGCTGCGGTGGTCGCCGACCGGGAGGACTGGACCGAACCGGTGATCGACGCGGCCCGCCGGGCAGGCAGCGCAGGGATCGCTGTCAGCATGCGGCCGCCGCAGGTCGAACCGGTCGCCGGGCTCGAGCGGGTGGGGGCCGACGTGCCCGCCGCCGCCGCCGGTGACGGCTCGTCGGGGTTGTGGGTGCTCACCAGCGGCACCACCGGACCGCCGAAACGGCACCGGATTCCCTCGGAGGTGCTGGCGCACACCGTGTTGAGCGTCTCCGGTGGCACCGGCACGGCCGACGAGCCTCCCGAGTTGATGTACTGGCCGCTCGGTGGCATCGGCGGGGTGTGCCAGCTGATCACCGGCGCCTACATCGGCAAGCGCATCGCCCTGCTCGAGAAGTTCAGCGTCGCCGAGTGGGTGCGGGTGGTGAAGACCTACGGCATCCGCCGCTCCGGCCTGCAACCCGCCGCGGTACGGATGCTGGTGGAGGCCGACCTGCCGCCCGAGGAACTGGCCTCGCTGGACTTCGTGATGAGCGCATCGGGTCCGCTGGATCCCGAGATTCGCGATGCCTTCGAGAAGCGCTACGGTGTTCCGGTGCTGTTGGCCTACGGCGCAACCGAATTCGCCGGCTCGGTGTGCACTTGGACACCGGAGTTGTACCGCGAATTCGGGGCGGTGAAGCGGTCGAGCTCCGGCCGGGTGCTACCCGACACCGAGGTCCGGATCATCCACCCGGAAACCGGAGAGCCGGTACCCACCGGCGAGCAGGGGCTGCTGGAGGCCAGGATCGCGACCGTCAGCCCGGACTGGATCCGGACCAACGACCTGGCCGCCGTCGACGCCGACGGCTTCATCACGCTGCACGGCCGCGCCGACGGGGCGATCAACCGCGGCGGGTTCAAGGTGCTCCCGGAAGTCGTTCGGCGGGTGCTGGTTTCGCATGCCGCGGTCCGGGACGCCGCCGTTGTCGGCGTGCCCGACGCCCGGCTCGGCGAAGTGCCGTTCGCCGCCGTCGAACTCGTTCCCGGCCGGGCGTCGCCCACCCCGTCCGAGCTCGTCGAGCTGGTCCGCCAGCGGCTGCCCAAGCACTGCGTGCCGGTCGGCGTCGTCGTGGTCGACGAGCTGCCGCGCACCCAGTCGCTCAAGGTGAGCCTGCGCGACGTGGCCGAACTGTATTCAGCCGGCTGATTGCCCGAAAGCCGCCATGGCTCCCCGTGCTGGGACGACCATCGGTGGCATGACTGATCTGTGTCAGCTCCCCGCCTACGAGCTCGTGCGTCAGATGGTGGCGGGCAGTGTGTCCTGCCGCGAGGTCATCGAGGCCCACCTCGCCCGCATCGACGAGGTGAACCCGCGACTCAACGCGCTGGTCGTCGCCGCCGAACCGGATATCTGCCTGAACGCGGCCGATGCGGCCGACGCGATCCGGGCCCGCGGTGAGCCGACCGGCCGGTTGCACGGTCTGCCGGTGGTCGTCAAGGACGTGATGGCGGTGGCGGGCCTGGCCTGCTCCGGCGGAGTGGCGTCGCTGCGTGCGGTCGCCGCGCGGGACGCGACGGCGGTGGCCCGGTTGCGGGCCGAGGGCGCCATCGTGCTCGGCCTCACCAACGTCCCGGAAATGGGCCGCGGTGGTGAGTCGAACAACAACCTCTACGGCCGCACCAACAATCCGTTCGACCTGACACGGACGCCGGGCGGTTCCAGCGGCGGATCGGCCGCGCTGGTGTGCGCCGGTGGGGCGGCGTTGAGCGTCGGCTCCGACGGTGGCGGAAGCATCCGCCAGCCGTCCCACAACACCGGAATCGCCGGTCTCAAACCCACCCACGGGCGCATCCCGAGGACCGGCTCCGTCTTCGGCGACGCCACCGGAATCTTCGGTCCGTTCAATTGCTATGGGCCGCTGGCGCGTTCGGTGACCGACCTGTTCCTCGGTCTGTCCGTCATGAGCGGACCCGACCTGCGCGACCCGTACGCCGTGCCCGCGCCGCTCGGCGACCCCGGTGCCGTCGATATTTCCGCGCTGCGGGTCGCCAGCTACCTCGACGACGGGATCTCACCCCCCGACGGCGACGTCGCCCCCGTCGTCACCGCGGCGAGCGAGGCGCTCGCCGGCACCGGCGCCACGGTGCGCCACGGCCTGCCCGGATGCGTCGGCCGGACCATGGACCTGTTGTGGCGATCGGTGTTCCTCGGCGGTGATCGGGGACGCGGATTCGAGGCCGACCTGGCCGAGATCGGGGTCGAAGACCCGTCCGAGGAGCTGGCCGAGTTCCTGCGTCAAGCCCGCGATGTCGACTTCTCGCTGTCCGATGCGCGGCGCCGCTTGGCCGATATCGACAGCTACCGAATCGAAATGCTCGAGTTCATGGACGATTTCGACGTAATCGTCGGACCGGCCATGCCCGGGCCGGCGAAGCCGCACCATCACGGTCTGGTGGAGATCGACGACTTCTCCCACCTGATGGTGCACAACCTGACCGGCTGGCCCGCGGTGGTGGTCCGGTGCGGTGCCTCGACCGACGGGCTGCCGATCGGCGTGCAGGTCGCGGCGCGACCGTGGCAGGATGCGACCGCGCTGGCTGTCGCGGCGCACCTGGAGACGGTGTTCGGGGGCTGGCAGCCGCCGCCGTCCTCAGAGTGATCCGAGGTCGGCCGACAGCCAGTTCTGCGGCTGCAGGTAGATCGCGACGTTCGCACCGAGGTCGCGCCGCGCATAGTCGAGGTAGGCGTCGACCTTGTCCGGGGGCAGATAGCGTTTCGTCATCTCGACCAACTGTTCGTCGGTGCCGGGCTCGATGCGGCTGACCGGTCCGTCGACGGCGACGTAGCGCACGCTCGGGTCCAATCGCTCGGCCATCAGAGCGAAGTACCCGGTTGCCTCGATCAGCCGGGCCTTGCGTGAGCCGGCGTCGGTGAGCACCCACGGCTCGCCACCCGGCGTGTACTGGTACCAGATCGGCACCGTCAGCGGTCCGCGGGAATCGCCGGCGTACACCGACAGCGCCGCGATATGCGGCTCGGACAGAAACTGTTCGCGTTCGTCTTTGGACAGCGCCATATTCGCCAGGCTAACCGCGCCGTCGGAGAGCGGGGCGGTCGTAGAGTCGGGGACTATGCGTTTCGGACTGTTCATCCCCCAAGGCTGGCGACTGGACCTGGTCGGCATTCCCCCTGAGCGGCACTGGCCGGTGATGAGCGATCTGGCCGCACACGCCGACGCCGGCCCATGGGACTCGCTGTGGGTCTACGACCACTTCCACACCGTGCCGATTCCCAGCGATGAGGCCACCCACGAGGCGTGGAGCCTGATGGCCGCCTTCGGGGCCACCACCTCGCGGATCAAGCTGGGGCAGATGTGCACGGCGATGAGCTACCGCAATCCGGCCTACCTGGCCAAGGTGGCCGCGACCACCGACATCATCTCGGCGGGCCGGGTGCAGATGGGCATCGGCGGCGGGTGGTACGAGCACGAATGGCGGGCGTACGGCTACGGTTTCCCGTCCGCCGGGGTCCGGCTGGGCCGCCTCGACGAGGGCGTGCAGATCATGCGCGACGCCTGGCGGGACGGCAGGGTCACCTTTGCCGGTAAGCACTATCAGGTCAACGATGCGATCGTGTCGCCAAAACCGTTGCAGCCCGGTGGCATTCCACTGTGGGTCGCCGGCGGTGGTGAGAAGGTGACGCTGAAGATCGCGGCGAAATACGCACAGTACACGAACTTCACCTCGGAGCCCGACGGGTTTGCACAGAAGTCCCAGATCCTCGCCGACCACTGCCGGGAGGTGGGCACCGACTACGACTCGATCGTCCGCTCGGCCAACGTAAACGCCATCCTGGGCAGCGGCGAGGCCGACGTGGCGCAGCGGATCAAGCAGGTGCGTGACCGGCTCGCCGGGATCTGCGGGGACGGCGCGGCCGACGCGATGCTGTCGATGTTCAGCGCCCCGGGTTCCGCGGCCGGTACTCCCGAGCAGGTGGTGGAGAGCCTCACGAAACTGCGCGACCTGGGCTGCGAATACGTCATCTGCTATTTCCCGGAGGCCGCGTACGACCGCTCCGGTATCGAGTTGTTCGAGCGTGAGGTGATCCCCGCACTCGCCTGACGCCGCGCGGGAGGGAATCGGCAGCGGAATGGGCTGTCGCCGGTCGGCCGGCGCACCCCGGCGGAGGCGGTCGGGGAGGCCGGGGACTGTGCGAGAAGCACGTGCACGTGAATGAGAATGGGGTTTCCGCTCAGCGCCAATCGTGTTGTACGATCCGGCTACCGAGACAACGGAGGATCGCTGCTATGCAAAAGGCCCTGGCGCCGGAAATCTCCACCTGGCCCGAGGAGAACCCCCAGCTCATCGGCAGTAAGTGCTCAAGCTGCGCGGCGGTGGTGTTTCCCCGCCAGGACCGCTGCCCGCACTGCAGCGCCGGTGGGATGTCCGAGGTGACGCTGCCCCGCCGCGGCACGCTGGTGGCCTGGACCACCCAGGGTTTTCCGCCGGGAGCTCCGTACATCGGCCCCACCGGCAAGGACTTCGTCCCCTTCGGGGTCGGCCTGGTGCAGCTCGGCCTGGGCGAAGAGGCCGTGGTGCGCGTCGAGGGCCGGCTCACCGAGAACGACCCGGAGAAGCTGAAGTGGGGCATGGACGTCGAGCTGACCATGATTCCGTTCGCCACCGACGAAGAAGGCAACGAGATCGTCACCTTCGCCTTCCAGCCAGCCTGAGCCCGAGAGGAATACTCAATGACCACCCCGGAAAACTCAGTCGCGATCATCGGCGTGGGCCTGCACCCGTTCGGCCGGTTCGACAAGACCGCCATGCAGATGGGCGCCGAGGCCATCCAGTTGGCGCTCGAGGACGCCGGCGTCGAATGGAAGGACATCCAGTTCGGCTTCGGCGGCAGCTACGAGGTGTCCAACCCCGATGCGGTGACCCGCCTGGTGGGGCTGACCGGCATCACGTTCACCAACGTGTTCAACGCCTGCGCCACCTCGGCCAGCGCCATCCAGCAGACTGCCGACACCATCCGGCTCGGTAAGTACGACATCGGCATCGCCATCGGCCTGGACAAGCACCCGCGCGGCGCGTTCACCGACGACCCGGCCAAGCTCGCGCTGCCGCAGTGGTACGCCCAGAACGGTCAGTTCGTCACCACCAAGTTCTTCGGCATCAAGGCCAACCGCTACATCCATGACCACAACATCTCCGAGGAGACGCTGGCCCGGGTGGCCAACAAGAACTTCCGCAACGGAGTGCTCAACCCGAATGCGTTCCGGCGCAAGGAGATCTCCGTGGAGGAGATCATGGCCTCGCCGGTGCTCAACTACCCGTTGCGGCAGTACATGTTCTGCGCACCGGACGAGGGCGCGGCCGCGGTCATCATGTGCCGCGCCGATATCGCCCACCGCTACACCGACAAGCCGGTGTACGTACGGGCCAGCGAGATCCGTACCCGCACCTACGGCGCCTACGAGGTGCACGGCACCTCGGCGCCGCTGGACGAGGACGTCTCGCCAACCGTCTACGCGGCCAAGGCGGCCTACGAGGCGGCCGGTATCGGTCCCGAGGATGTCGACATCGCGCAGTTGCAGGACACCGACGCGGGAGCTGAGATCATCCACATGGCCGAGACCGGGCTCTGCGCCGACGGCGAGCAGGAGAAGCTGCTGGCCGACGGGGCCACCGAGATTCACGGCTCGTTGCCGATCAACACCGACGGTGGTCTGATCGCCAACGGCGAGCCCATCGGCGCGTCGGGCCTGCGCCAGATGCACGAACTGGTGCGTCAGTTGCGCGGCGAGGCCGGCGAGCGGCAGGTGCCGGGCAATCCGCGGGTCGGGTTGGCGCAGGTGTACGGTGCACCCGGAACCGCTTCGGCGACAATCGTTTCGCTGTAGCGGTCGCGCTCAGATCGCCGGGCCGAGCAGGTCGTCCGCGTCCTTGATGACGTAGCCGTAGCCCTGTTCGGCGAGAAAGCGCTGCCGATGCGCGGCGTACTCGGCATCGAGGCTGTCGCGGGCCACAACCGAGTAGAACATCGCGCCGCCGCCGTCGTGCTTGGGTCGCAGCAACCGGCCCAGCCGCTGTGCTTCCTCCTGGCGCGAGCCGAATGTCCCCGAAACCTGAACGGCCACCGAGGCTTCCGGTAGGTCGATGGAGAAGTTCGCGACCTTGGAGACCACCAGGGTCTTCACCTCGCCGCGGCGGAACGCGTCGAACAGCGCCTCCCGTTCGGCGTTCTTGGTCGATCCCTGGATCACCGGGGCGTCGAGTTCGGCGCCCAACTCGTCGAGCTGATCGAGGTAGGCGCCGATCACCAGGGTCGGCTCGCCGGTGTGGCGGGCCAGGATCGACTTGACCACCGCGATCTTCGAACGTGCCGTCGAACAGAGCCGGTACCGCTCCTCGGGCTCGGCGGTGGCGTACAGCATGCGTTCGTTCTCGGTCATGGTGACCCGGACCTCGATGCACTCGGCCGGTGCGATCCAGCCCTGCGCCTCGATGTCCTTCCAGGGTGCGTCGTAGCGCTTGGGGCCGATCAGGCTGAAGACGTCGCCCTCGCGTCCGTCCTCCCGGATCAGCGTGGCGGTGAGCCCGAGGCGCCGGCGGGACTGCAGGTCGGCGGTCATCCGGAAGACCGGCGCGGGCAGCAGGTGCACCTCGTCATAGATGATCAGACCCCAGTCACGGCTGTCGAAGAGTTCGAGGTGGCGGTATTCGCCCTTGGTGCGCCGGGTGATCACCTGGTAGGTGGCGATGGTGACCGGACGAATCTCCTTGCGCTCGCCGGAGTACTCGCCGATCTCGGCCTCGGTCAACGAGGTGCGCGCGATCAGCTCGCGTTTCCACTGCCGCCCCGCGACGGTGTTGGTGACCAGGATCAGTGTGGTCGCCCCGGCTTTGGCCATCGCCGCCGCGCCCACCAACGTCTTGCCGGCGCCGCACGGCAGCACCACGACACCTGAGCCGCCCGCCCAGAACGAGTCGGCCGCCATCTCCTGGTAGTCGCGCAGTTCCCAGCCGTCCTCGCGGAGGCTGATCGGATGCGCCTCGCCGTTGACGTATCCCGCCAGGTCCTCGGCGGGCCAACCGATCTTGAGCAACATCTGTTTGATGTGGCCCCGCTCGCTGGGATGCACGACAACGGTGTCGTCGTCGATGCGCGCGCCCAGCATCGGGGTGATCTTCTTGTGCCGAAGCACCTCCTCGAGCACCGCACGGTCGAGGCTCACCAACGTCAGCCCGTGGACCGGGCTCTTCACCAGTTGCAGGCGGCCGTAGCGGGCCATCGTGTCGACGATGTCGACCAGCAGGGGCTGCGGTACGGCGTACCGGGAGTAGGTGACCAGCGCATCGACCACCTGCTCGGCGTCGCGGCCGGCCGCACGCGCGTTCCACAGCGCCAGCGGAGTGATGCGATAGGTGTGGATGTGCTCGGGAGCCCGCTCCAACTCGGCGAACGGCGCGATGGCGGACCGTGCTTCACCGGCCAGTTCGTGGTCGACCTCGAGGAGCACCGTCTTGTCGGACTGCACGATCAGCGGTCCGTCGGTCATGCGCGATCCCGCTGTGCTGCTTCGTGGCCGGTCATCGCCCCATTGTATTTGCTGCGTATGACAGAACCGCCCGGTAACCTACGCCCTACGGATTCCAGGCCGGGCCCGGCACCGTCCGGTGTCGGGATGACCGGCCGGGGCAGAGCGCTCTGCCCGAATTGGTGACCGACGGACTGCGCTTTCGACGTGCAGACCGCATGCGGTGTCGGGGGATGGGTTGAAGCTTGGTGGCACGAGTTCGGCACTGCCTGCGCCGACACCGCGCAGGCAGTGGGTTCGTCACCAGTGGTTCGGGGGAGATTGTGCATTGCTGCACCGATATCGGGACCCGAGATTTCGTCGGCAATACGTCCAAATTGGCAGCACCGATTCGGCGGCTGAAGGTGTCCCACGTCACAGTGCCCCTCGAAGGCGCATCGTCGCAGTTCGTGACCGGTGAGACCGCCACAGCGCCGGCGGGGGGACGGCCGTCGGTTTTCCCCGCTGACGCAATAGGGCGCGAACCGGACCGGCAAATCCAATTCGCTATTAGGGTGTTTGCCACAGCCGGCGGGTTAGGCTGGCCGATCGGTTCCCGGGGGGAGCCGGAGGCGATGACCGGACACAACAGAGAGAAGCGATGAGCGCCGATCCCACGACCCGGAGATTGCTGTCTTTCGATCTCCTGGACGACACCGAGCATGACGAGCTCGATGAGTGGGCCAATCGCGCTGCTCTGCTCGAGCCGCCGCTTGCCGGGGTGTCGATTCCGGCGTTGTTCGCCGAGCAGGTGGTGCGGGCGCCGGAGGCGGTGGCGATCCGGTATGCGGGCCGTTCGCTGACCTACGCCGAGCTCGACGTGCGGTCGAACCGGTTGGCGCACCTGTTGGCTGCCGGCGGTGCCGCCCCGGGTGAGTATGTGGCGTTGCTGTTTCCGCGGTGCGCCGACGCGATCGTGGCGATGCTCGCCGTCCTCAAGACCGGGGCGGCCTACGTGCCGATCGATCCGGCGCACTCGGTGGCCCGGATGGACTTCGTGCTCGGTGATGCCACACCGGTGGCGGTGGTCACCACGGCGGAGATGCACTCGCGTTTCGAGGGCCGCGACGTGTGGGTCATCGATATCGATGACGAGGTCATCGACGCCCAGTCCAAGACGCCGTTGGCGACCCCGGCGCCGGAGAACATGGCCTATGTCATCTACACCTCGGGCACCACGGGTGTGCCCAAGGGGGTGGCCATCGCCCATCAGAACGTGACCTGGCTGGCCGGGGCGCTGGACGTCGGCCTGCCCCCGGGGCCGGTGTGGACACAGTGCCATTCCCCGGCGTTCGACTTCTCGGTGTGGGAGATCTGGGGCGCGCTGCTGTCCGGCCGGCGGCTGTTGGTGGTCCCCGAGGACGTGGCCGCCGCGCCGGAGGAGTTGCACACGCTGCTGGTCGACGAGCAGGTCAGTGTGTTGACCCAGACGCCGTCGGCGGTGGCGATGTTGGCGACCGACCGGCTGGAGTCGATGACGTTGGTGGTGGCTGGGGAGGCCTGCCCACCGGAGCTGGTGGAGCGGTGGGCCGCGCCGGGCCGGACGATGATCGACGCCTACGGCCCGACCGAGGCCACCGTGTGTGCCTCGATGAGCACGCCGTTGCGTCCGGGCCGGGCGGTGGTGCCGGTCGGGTCCCCGATCGAGGGGGCGGCGACGTTCGTGCTCGATCCCTGGTTGCAGCCGGTGGCGTCGGGAGTGGTCGGGGAGTTGTATCTGGCCGGGCGTGGTGTGGGGATGGGGTATCTGCACCGGTCGGGGTTGAGTGCGTCGCGGTTCGTGGCGTGTCCGTTCGGGGCGGCGGGGTCGCGGATGTATCGCACCGGGGACCTGGTGCGTTGGGGTGATGACGGGCAGTTGGAGTATCTGGGCCGTGCTGATGAGCAGGTCAAGATCCGCGGGTACCGCATCGAGTTGGGGGAGATCCAGAGTGTGCTGGCCACGGTGGCGGGGGTGGCGCAGGCGGCGGTGATCGCCCGTGAGGACCGTCCGGGGGATAAGCGCCTGGTGGGCTATGTGACCGAGTCCCAGGCGGGGGCGGTCAATCCGGGTGCGGCGCGCGCGGCGCTGGCGGATCGGTTGCCGGCTTATATGGTGCCGGCGGCGGTGGTGGTGATGGAGACCCTGCCGTTGACGGTCAACGGCAAGCTGGATGTGCGGGCGTTGCCGGCCCCGGAGTACGGCAGCGGAGCCGGGGAGTACCGGGCCCCGTCGAATCCGGTGGAGGAGATCCTGGCCAAGATCTATGCCGAGGTGCTCGGTGTGGATCGGGTCGGGGTGGATGACTCGTTCTTCGATCTGGGCGGGGACAGCATCCTGTCGATGCAGGTGGTGGCGCGGGCGCGGGCGGCCGGGTTGATCTGCCGGCCGCGTGATGTGTTCGTCGAGCAGACGGTGGCCCGGGTTGCGGCGCTGGTCAAGGTCTCCGGTGGTGAGGCCGGTGTGGTCGACGAGGGCGTGGGCCCGGTGGTGGCGACCCCGATCATGCGCTGGCTGCACGATGTGCAGGGCCCGACCGGTGAGTTCAATCAGACGTTGGTGTTCACCGCGCCGGCCGGTGTCGGCGAGGCCGACGTCGAGGCCGTGTTGCAGGCGCTGCTGGACCGCCATGGCACGCTGCGGTTGCGGGTGGACGACGACGGCGCGGGCGGCTGGTCGCTGACGGTGCCCGAACCGGGGTCGGTACCGGCCGGTGAGTGCGTGTCGGTGGTGGGTGTCTTGTCCGACGAGGTCGTGGTGGCCGCGCGCGCGGGCCTGGACCCGGCCGCCGGGCGGCTGGTGCGGGCGGTGTGGGCGGCCGAGAGCGGTCAGCTGGCGTTGATCATCCACCATTTGGCCGTCGACGGGGTGTCGTGGCGCATCCTGGTCGAAGACCTCAACATCGCCTGGGCGCAACACCACAACGGTGCGCCGATCGCGTTGCCGGCCGGCGGGACCTCGTTCGCCCGGTGGTCGAGGGTGTTGGAGCAGTACGCGCACAGTGCCGCGGTGCTCGAGGCGGCCGAGGTGTGGCGTGCGGTGGTGCGGACCCCGGCGGTGGTCTCGGCGGTGCAACCGGACCGCGACACCTACGCCACCGCGGGCCAGGCATCGGTGTCGCTGGACACCGCGACCACCCGGCGGCTGCTGGGCGAGGTGCCCGCGGCGTTCCACGCCGGGGTGCAGGACATCCTGCTGATCGCCTTCGCGTTGGCGTGGACCGAGTTCCTGGGCTCCGGTCCCACCCCGATCGGTATCGACGTCGAGGGCCACGGCCGCGACGAGCAGTGGGCCGGTGATGACGTCGACCTGTCCCGCACGGTGGGCTGGTTCACCACGAAGTACCCGGTGGCCCTGACCCCGGGTGCGATCTCGTGGGAGCAGGTGTGCGCGGGGGACGCCGCGCTGGGCGCGGTGATCAAGGACGCCAAGGAGCAGCTGCGCGCGCTGCCCGACGGGGTGAGCTACGGTCTGCTGCGATATGTGACCCCCGATGTTGATCTCGGTGGGACCGAG